>NZ_JARVSO010000006.1:0-208014 GCF_030209155.1 Pseudomonas sp. fls2-241-TYG-175
GTTCCCACGCTCCAGCGTGGTAACGCCTCTCAGGACGCTCCGCGTCCGGCCGTGATCAGATTGATACGATCACCGGCGACTCAAAGCGCCAGGCCTGCCTTGACCCGGTATTGATTACGCACGGGCATCGCATATTGCTGCACCAGATAAGGACGGTGCTCGGCGGGCGCGCCTGCCAGTCTGCTTTCCCATTCATCTTTTGCACGATTGAGCTCATCGACAGGGAACAGGTCGGCAGCCAGCGGCACGTTCAGGGCCGGGTCGGCATGGGTCCACTGCGCGTACGCCAGGTAATGCACCGGGAACAGGCGATAGCCGCCGAGGATCTGACGGTCCATTTCGATGGCCAGTTGCTTGGTGTCTTCGAAATGCTCGGTGATCGGCGGCGCGAAGTTCACGTGCACGCGACCTTTATAGCCGGTGATGCCCAGTGCGATGCTCACGTCGTCCTCACCCGGCGTCTTGGTGTAGACGCCGGTGGTGGCGCGGATATACAGCTCGCGCGCCTTGGCCTGATCACAGGGATCGTATTCGTAGCTGATGGACACCGGAATCAGGTTCAGCGAACGAATCACATCGCCGAAAGGCTCATCCTTGCGGCTCATGTGAAACATCTTGAGGATCGCCGACTCGGTACGGTCATCTCCGTCCTTGGCGCGACCTTCGGCCTGGGCAATCCAGATCGACTGGCAGTCCTTGGTGATCGAGTGATTGATGTACGCCGACAGCAACTGATAGGCCGCCATCTTCTCGCGTCGCCCGATGATCGAGCGATGCACGATAAAGCTCTTGTTCAGGCGCATCAGGTCGCTGACAAAGGGCTTCTGCAGCAGGTTGTCGCCAATCGCAATGCGCGGCGTCGGCAGGCCTGCGTGGTACACGGCGTAGTTGACGAACGCCGGGTCCATCACGATATCGCGGTGGTTGGCCAGAAACAGATAGGCACAGCCGGACTTGAGTTGCTCGACGCCGGTATAGGTGACGCCGTCGGTGGCGCGCTCGATGGTGTGGTCGACGTAGTACTCGACTTTGTCCTGCAGTGTGGCGACCGAATCGATACCGGCGAACTCACGGCGCAGCTTGCGGGCCAGGGTCGGTTGCAGAAACCAGCCGAACGCAGGCGCCAGACGAGGAAAACGGAATTTGGTCAGAATCGCGAGAAAGGCTTTATCACTCAGCAGACGTGCCAGAACGGCTGGGACTTCTGAATCGTTGTAAGGTCGGATGGCATCGAATTCGCCCATCATGCTCTCTTGTTGGAATCGGATAGGGTAAAAAGAAGGCAGGTTTTTCACGACAACCTTCAAAGAATGGCGCAATTATACGCACAACTGATCCCGGAGACCGCGATGCAGGAATTACAGAGTTACGACTGCCCTTACTGCGGCGAGCCCGTCGAAGCGTTACTGGATCTGTCCGGCGGTGATCAACAGTATATTGAAGACTGTCAGGTCTGCTGCCGCCCGATCGTATTCGACCTCCAGACCGACGGCGAGCAATGGACGCTGGATGTACGCACCGAGAACGAGTGATGCAGAGAATCTACGAGCCGGAAAACCTCATGGAAGGCGAGTTGCTGCAAGGCATGCTGGCCAGTGAAGGGATCGAAGCGGGCCTCACGGGCCGTGATCTTCTGGGTGGCATGGGTGAGTTGCCGGTGTTCGGCCTGCTGTGGATCACTGTCGACGACGACAAGGTCGAGCGCGCACGGGAACTGATCACTGCGTACAATGCCGCTTCGCCTTTGTCCGGTGGCGATGAGCCGGACAGTTTTCCCGATGTACTGGTGTGCTGAACGCCGTCTTTAAAGAGTCCGATTACCCCTCATGTGTGGACGTTATGCCCTGTTTCGCTGGACCCCCGCCTTCGCGGCCTTGCCCGGTTTTCCGGCTGACCAGCAGGCCCAGTGGAATATTTCTCCGGCGGACTGGGTGTTGATCATGCGCGCCGCCGAAGAGGGCGGCGACATCGAACTGGTGCGTGCCCGCTGGGGCCTGACCCCGGCCTGGCTGACGGATCTGTCGAAAACCCCGGCTCATGCACGCGCTGAAACCGTGGCCGAACAGCCCATGTTTCGCGAAGCCTTCAAGCAGCGGCGCTGCCTGCTTCCCGCCAATGGCTTCTATGAATGGCGCGGCACCTCGCGCAAGCGTCCGTTCTGGCTCACTCCGGGGGAAGGCTCAGCCTTGTTTTTTGCAGCGATCTGGGAAGCCTATCCGGTTCAGGGTCATACCTACCTGAGTGTCGCAGTGGTGACTCAGGCCGCCGCCACTCAGCGCCGTCCCTTGATTCTGGATGCTGAAGGTCAGAAAGCCTGGCTGTCGCCCGATACGCCGCTCCCCAAACTGCAAGCCTTGCTGGCTGCCCCGCAGGTCGCGCTGCGTGAACGGCCACTGGCCAATCTGGTGAACGACCCGAAGCTCAATGCGCCAGAGTGTCTGACGCCGCTGAGTTGATAAATGTGTATAAGCTGACACGCGCCTGATACACGCCTGGCATACCCAAGGAACCATTTACCACTGGCATGTACCAATATGGCAATTGGCTGGTATCTGGCGCTGGGCGTATTCACGCCCTAGGATGACCGCCTCACGAACAAGGAGATCCACCCATGCGTCAGTCATTTGCCCTCTGTGCCTTGAGCGCTGCGTTACTGCTCGGCGGGTGTCAGGCCGTCAATACCACGACCGGTGATTCGGTAGGTGTCGAGCGCAAGCAGTACATGTTCAGCATGCTGTCCACGGATGAAGTGAACAAAATGTACGCCCAGTCCTACCAGCAGACGGTAGGCGAGGCGAGCAGCAAAGGCGTGCTGGACACCACCAGTTCAGACGCCAAGCGCGTCAATGCGATTGCCAAACGACTGATCGCGCAGGCGCCGAAGCTGCGTCCCGATTCGGCGCAATGGCAGTGGGAAGTGAACCTGATCAAGAGCGATGACCTGAACGCCAACTGCGGTCCTGGCGGCAAGATCATTTTCTTCACGGGCCTGATCGATACCCTGAAGCTGACCGACGACGAAATCGCTGCGGTCATGGGCCATGAAATCGCCCATGCCTTGCGTGAACACGGACGTGAAGCGATGTCCAAGGCTTACGGCGTGGCAATGGCCAAACAGGGCGCTGGCGCTTTGCTCGGTCTGGGTCAGGACACCATGGCGCTCGCCGACACCGCGGTTAATTACAGCATGACCCTGCCCAACAGCCGCAGCAACGAAAACGAAGCGGATCTACTGGGCCTTGAGTTGGCTGCGCGCGCCGGTTACAACCCCAACGCGGCGATCACCCTCTGGCAGAAAATGACTCAGAATTCGGGCGGTTCCCAGCCTGAGTTCATGAGCACTCACCCGGCTTCGGAACACCGCATTGCCTCTCTGCAGGCTGCGATTCCCAAGGTGATGCCGCTGTATCAGAGCGCTCCCAAGTCCTGATCGACCTCCATGAACGGCGCGTTGCCTGACAACCTGCAACGCGCCTGATCCCGTCAAATATCAAACCCAGCCACTGACCTGCATGGCCTTGTACACCGCGACCAGCGCCAGTACGAAGAAGGCACAGGCGGCCAGTCGACGAATCATGGTCAGCGGCAGTTTGTCTGCTGCGAAATTACCCGCCAGCACCACCGGCACGTTGGCGATCAGCATGCCGACCGTGGTGCCGATGATCACCAGCCACAGATGCGAATACTGCGCGGCCAGCATGACAGTCGCGATCTGGGTCTTGTCGCCGATTTCAGCGATGAAGAAGGTGATGAGGGTAGTCATGAACGGGCCGAATTTACGTGCCGTGCTGGCTTCGTCATCGTCCATCTTGTCCGGAACCAGAGTCCAGAGCGCGGTAGCGGTGAAGCTTGCGGCCAGAATCCAGTGCAGGACTGCGTCGGAAAGGAAGCTGCTGAACCAGGCCCCTACTGCGCCGGCGGCCGCATGGTTGGCCAGGGTCGCGGCGACGATGCCGGCGATGATGGGCCAGGGTTTGCGAAAGCGTGCGGCGAGGATGAGCGCGAGCAATTGCGTCTTGTCACCGATCTCGGCGAGCGCAACGACTGCGGTAGGGATTAAGAGTGATTCCAGCATCAGGTTTCCTAAGGGGCGGGTCGACACGGCTATGACACGTACAGCCTTCCCGCCCCGGGTAAGGTGTTCGTGTCATAGGTCTTGTCAAACCACCGATCCGTCTGAGCGGATTCTGGGTCGCACGCACCATGGTCTGAGGACCAAGTATGTTGATACGTGCCGGACGAGCGTGAGGCTCGTGGGAGACTACTCCCCTAGGACGGAGCGGATTCTGCCCTTGCAGAATCCTTTCGGCAAGCTCTTATTTCAAGAACGTTTGGCGCTGTAGATCTTGAACCCATTGCCTTGGGCACGGACTTCGCAGGCCCCGACATGCTCTTCGATCAGTGGCTGATAGCGCAGGAAATTATTCGCGACCAAGCGCAGTTCGCCACCTGATTTCAGATGTTGGCGTGCTTTTCTCAGCAAATTTTCGGTGGCCATGTAGTCAGTATGAACACCGACATGAAACGGCGGATTGCTCAAAATCGTGTTCAATCCCATGGGCGCCGCATCGATTCCGTCACCGGTCAAAACCTGTGCCTCAAGACCGTTGGCCGCCAGCGTCAGGCGCGAACTGGCCGTAGCGAATGCGTCCACATCCAGCATTACGACTTCGTTGTGCGGGTAGCGGCGCTTCACAGCAGCACCGAGAACGCCCGCGCCGCAGCCGAAGTCCAGCAGATTGCCGCTTGGCAGCTTGTCGATGTTTTCCAACAGAAGCGCTGAACCTCGATCCAGACGACCGTGGCTGAATACGCCGGGGAGGCTGATGACGGTGAGCGGGCCGTCCTGCAGGTCAATCTGATAAGGCTTGGCGAGGCTTTCCAGGCTGACTGCCTGCGGAGCTGTCTCGACGGTGACCTGCCAGAGCTGACAGTGACGCGCGCTGTCCAGCTTGCGAGCACGCCCGAACGGACTCAGTTGCCGAGCGGCGGCTTCGATACCGCCGCGTTTTTCACCGACCAGAAACAGCTCGCGACCCTGAAGGCGCGAGGCCAGTGCGTTGAGCAGGTAATCGGTCAGGTCGCGGGCCTTGGGCAGGAACAGCACGGCGGCCTCGAATGGCTCTTCCGGCGCCTCGACACCAAAGTGCGTGCGTCCTTCGAAGCGTGCATCCAGCGCAGCCTGATCACCGGCATGCCAGCACCAGCCACGGGCCTGCTGCAGTTTCCCGAGCAGGTCGTCGGCAGGCAATCCGGCCAACAACAGCGAGCCCTGAAACAGCTCGGCCTGACGGAGTAACACTTCACTGCGCGGGTCCATGGAATGGCTCCTGAAAAAGCGCGCAGTTTAACAGGATTGGCGAACGGGCATTCTGGAGAAAGGCGCAGGATCGCAGTGCCTGAACCTCCAGCGATCAGGTCTGCCTCACGCTGATCGTTCCTCACGCGTGGGAATGCCGCTCAGGACGCTCCGCGTCCCTGCACGCTGCGCCGCCTTAAAGGATCAGCCACTCACCACCCTGACCGGCGCACCGGCAAAGAATGCCCGGGCGTTTTCGGTGATCTGGCTGACGATACGCTGACGCGCTTCCCTGGCGCCCCAGGCGCTGTGCGGGGTGATGATCAGGCGCGGAATGTCGCCTGCGAGCAGGGGA
Source organism: Pseudomonas sp. fls2-241-TYG-175 (assembly GCF_030209155.1). Classification (NCBI taxonomy): domain Bacteria; kingdom Pseudomonadati; phylum Pseudomonadota; class Gammaproteobacteria; order Pseudomonadales; family Pseudomonadaceae; genus Pseudomonas; species Pseudomonas sp. fls2-241-TYG-175. Next base: position 5,655 of record NZ_JARVSO010000006.1, read on the forward strand.
TTGCCTGCGACCGGAGGCTCAACGCTCAGCACGTCCGACGCTGCGCCGCCCAGATGGCCGTTGCGCAGTGCGTCGGCCAGGGCCTGTTCATTGATCAGCCCGCCGCGCGCGGTGTTGACGATAAATGCATGAGGTTTCATCAGACTCAGTTCGTACGCGCCGATCATGTCGCGGGTGTTGTCGTTGAGCGGGCAGTGCAGGGTGAGCGCATCGACCTGGGGCAACAGTTCTGTCAGCGGCAGGCGATCCGCGCGCGCTGGCCGACCTGGAATCTGCCCCAGCAACACACGCATGCCGAACGCCTCGGCCAGCCGTGCCACCGCGCCGCCCAGTTCGCCGTGGCCCAGCAGGCCCAGGGTCTTGCCTTCCAGCTCTACGATCGGAAAATCCAGCAGGCAGAACTGCTTCGATTTCTGCCACAGACCCTGGTGCACAGCCTGTTGGTAATCCGGCAGGCGCGTCGCCAGAGCCAGCAGCAGAAGCAGCGTGTGCTGGGCCACCGATGGCGTGCCGTAACCCTGGCAATTGCACACCGTCACGCCATGTTCGCGTGCGGAGATCAGGTCGACATTGTTGGTGCCCGTCGCAGTGACCAGAACCAGCTTGAGGTCCGGACAGGCTGCAAACGTGCCGGCATCGATCACGACCTTGTTGCTTATTGCAACCTGAGCACCCTTCAGGCGTTCGGCCACCTGCTCAGCTGTCGTACTGGCGTGCAGAACCAGTTCACCAACACTTTCACGCAGTGTTCCCAGATCCAGATCGCCCAGATCCAGCGACGTGTGGTCGAGGAAAACTGCTCTGCCGGGATTGCTCATAGCTGTACCTTTTGCGGAGAAATGGAAAAGCGTAGTGTGATCAGCCTATCAGAGCCCAGGCTTGCCAACATTCCAGGAGAACCAATCATGTATTGGCCAGAATTTCTCACCGTCGCACTGATCCATCTGCTGGCCGTCGCCAGCCCCGGCCCCGATTTCGCCGTTGTAGTGCGCGAAAGTGTTACCCACGGTCGCAAGGCCGGTACCTGGGCGGCGCTGGGTGTCGGTTCGGCGATTTTCGTGCATGTGGGCTATTCGCTGTTGGGCATCGGGATCATCGTTTCGCAATCCATCGTGCTGTTCAACGCCTTGAAATGGGCGGCAGCGGCGTACCTGCTGTACATTGGCTTCAAGGCCCTGCGGGCCAAACCTGCCAGCGCGTCGGATGACGTCATCAAGGCCCCGGCGGGCGAGCGCACCGCGAAAGGCGCTTACGTGAGTGGTTTCGTCACCAATGGCCTCAACCCCAAGGCCACGTTGTTTTTCCTGTCGCTGTTCACCGTGGTGATCAACCCGCACACGCCGTTGCTGGTACAGGGCGGATACGGTGTCTACCTCGCGGCGGCGACCGCGTTGTGGTTTTGCCTGGTCGCTCGTCTGTTCAGCCAGGCGCGGGTGCGCGCCGGTTTTGCGCGTATGGGCCACTGGTTCGACCGGGCGATGGGCGGGGTGTTGATCGCACTGGGTGTGAAGCTTGCGCTGACCGAGGTGCACTGAGTGACAGAGAAATGAACGTGCAGGTTCGCGTGACAGACGAGAGCAGGTTCAGCGGAGAGTGGCTGGCCAGACGCCTGCATGGCTCGGATGAACAAATCATCATTTTGGCTGATTTGGCTGGCGAGGCAGTGCTCTAGAGTCCATATTTCAGGCTTGGCCTGTGAACTTTGGAAAGGGACTCATATGTTACAGACTCGCGTTCTTCCGCCAGCCGATGGCGCTTATCAGTACCCTCTGTTGCTCAAACGGCTTCTGATGTCTGGCAGTCGCTATGAAAAAACGCGTGAAATCGTTTACCGGGATTCAGTTCGCTACACCTATGTCGAACTCAATGAACGTATCTGTCGCCTTGCCAATGCGCTGACAGCGGCAGGCGTCAAGGCTGGTGATACGGTGGCAGTCATGGACTGGGACAGCCACCGGTATCTTGAGTGCATGTTTGCGATCCCCATGATTGGTGCGGTGATACACACCGTCAACGTGCGACTCTCGCCCGAGCAGATTGCCTACACCATCAACCATGCTGACGACCGGGTCGTGCTGGTCAATAGCGAGTTCGTGGGCCTTTACAACGCTATTGCCGGGCACCTGACCACCGTCGAGAAAACCCTGCTGCTGACCGATCTGCCGGAAAAGACGGCCGATTTGCCGAACCTGGTCGGTGAATACGAAGAACTGCTGGCGGCGGCGAGTCCCGAATACGAATTCGAGGATTTCGACGAAAACTCGGTCGCCACCATGTTCTACACCACGGGCACGACGGGTAACCCCAAGGGTGTGTACTTCACCCACCGGCAACTGGTCCTGCACACCATGGGGGTCGCGACCATCATGGGCTGCATCGACAGCGTGCGGCTGCTGGGTACCGATGACGTTTACATGCCGATCACCCCGATGTTCCACGTGCATGCGTGGGGCGTCCCCTACGCCGCGACCATGCTCGGGCTAAAACAGGTGTATCCCGGCCGTTACGATCCTGAACTGCTGGTCGAGCTGTGGCGCAAGGAGAAGGTGACGTTCTCCCACTGTGTGCCGACCATCATGCAGATGCTGCTCAACGCCAAGTCTGCTGCCGACATTGATTTCGGCGGTTGGAAGATCATCATCGGCGGCAGTTCGCTCACGCGCACGCTGTACAAGGCGGCCAAGGCGAAAGGGATTCAGCTCACGGCGGCTTACGGCATGTCCGAAACCGGGCCGCTGATTTCCGTGGCGCACATCAACGAAGAACTGAAAGCGGGCAGTGAAGACGAGCGCATCACGTACCGGATCAAGGCGGGTGTGCCGGGCATGCTGGTGGACGCGGCGATTGTCGATGAACACGGCAACTTTTTGCCAGCCGATGGCGAAACCCAGGGCGAACTGGTGTTGCGTGCGCCCTGGCTGAGCGAGAGTTACTACCGAGAGCCTGAAAAGGGTGCCGAGATGTGGGCGGGCGGCTGGATGCACACTGGTGATGTGGCAACGCTGGACGGCATGGGTTTCATCGACATTCGTGACCGCATCAAGGACGTGATCAAGACCGGCGGCGAGTGGATTTCCTCTCTCGCGCTGGAAGACCTGTGCAGTCGGCACGCCGCCGTACGCGAAGTGGCCGTGGTCGGGGTTCCTGACCCGCAGTGGGGCGAGCGGCCTTTTGCGTTGCTGGTGGTGCGCGAAGGGCATGAGCTGGATGCGCGGATTCTGAAGGAGCATCTCAAGCCTTTCGTCGAGCAGGGACACATCAACAAGTGGGCCATTCCCAGCCAGATCGCGCTTGTTACTGAAATTCCCAAAACCAGCGTCGGCAAGCTCGACAAGAAGAAGATGCGTCTGGATATCGTCCAGTGGCAGAGCAGCAACAGTGCATTTCTCTCCACGCTGTGACTGATTTGAACGCTGTGCGCCCGCCGTGCGAGTCAGTGCGGCAGGTGCTTGCGTCGAGGACACCGCGCTGCGCCTTGCCAAATCGCCAATTTAAGCCATTCTCCCCTCCAGGCCTGTCACGCAGTTCCTCGGGAACAGGCGGGCCAGAGGCGTTGATGCTGCAAATCACACTTTAGAGGGATCAAGCATCAGCGCCCGCTGGATATAGTCGGCATAGGGAATGCGCAAGAGCGGAAGTACATTTTGTGTTGGAGCCATTCAGGCTGCCTGATGAGTGTTGCCAGTCAGTTTTTGATTCGACTGCTGAGTCGTTTTTGGATTTTCCCCCTGCCATAACAATAAAAGCACATGGAGTAGCGTCGATGACAACCACCAACCCCTTCTGGCGCCGGGCGAAACTGCCTCTGGCTGTCAGTCTTGCCTCTTCGCTCGCCGGTCCTGCTTTCGGCGTTTCCTTCAACATCGGCGAGATTGAAGGCAGCTTCGACTCCTCGCTCTCCGTGGGCGCCAGCTGGTCGACCGAAAAGGCCAACAAGAACCTTATCGGCGCCAACAATGGCGGGCGCGGGCTGTCCCAGACGTCAGACGATGGCCACTTGAACTTCAAGCGTGGGGAGACGTTCTCGAAGATCTTCAAGGGCATTCATGACCTGGAGCTGAAATACGGCGACACCGGCGTCTTCATGCGTGGCAAGTACTGGTATGACTTCGAACTCAAGGACGAAGGGCGAGAATTCAAGGACATCAGCGATTCGAACCGCAAGGAAGGCGCCAAGTCGTCTGGGTTCCAGTTGCTCGATGCCTTCGTGTATCACAACTATTCGATCGCTGATCAGCCTGGCTCGGTCCGTTTCGGCAAGCAGGTCATCAGTTGGGGTGAAAGCACCTTCATCGGTGGCGGCATCAACAGCGTCAACCCTATCGACGTGTCCGCGTTCCGTCGGCCTGGCTCGGAAATCAAGGAAGGCCTGATTCCGGTCAACATGTTCTATCTGTCGCAGAGTCTGACCGACAACCTCTCGGCCGAAGGTTTCTACCAGCTCGAGTGGGACCAGACGGTTACCGACAACTGCGGCACATTCTTCTCCCAGCCCGACGTCATCTCCGACGGCTGTGACAACAACCTCGCCGTACTGCGCAGCCGCAGCGGTTTGAACACCTCGCTGGCCGCAGCAGGTCTGCCGGCTGCCGCGCGCGGCGCCGTGTTCAACTCGCTGAGCCAGCAGGGCGTGGTGTTCGGCAATCCTGACGAAGGCGCGGTCGTGCGCCGTGGCCCTGACCGCGATGCGCGTGACAGCGGCCAGTTCGGTTTCGCCCTGCGTTACAACTATGAGCCGCTGGACACCGAGTTCGGTGCCTACATGATGAACTACCACAGTCGTGCGCCGATCTTCAGCGGACGCGGCGGTTCGGCAGCCTCTTTCAGCCCGGCCGGGCTGGTAGGTTCGCTGGTGCGCAATGGCATTCCGCAAGCCACGGCCGCGCGTCTGGCGCCGACCTTGCTGCCTGTCGTGGTGGCCGGTAACTCCAGCTATTACGTTGAATACCCTGAAGACATTCGCCTGTATGGCCTGAGCTTCTCCACCACACTGCCTACCGGCACTGCGTGGAGTGGTGAAATCAGCTACCGTCCGAACGCGCCGGTTCAGGTCAACACCACCGACATTCTGTATTCGGGCATTTCGCCGCTCAACCCGAACGTGTCGCTGCTGAACGGCCAGCCCAACACCGACCAGCCGGGTTATCGCCGCAAGGAAATCACCCAACTGCAGACCACCTTCACCCAGTTCTTCGATCAGGTCATGGGTGCCGAGCGTCTGACCCTGGTGGGCGAGGTCGGCTTCACGCACGTTGGTGGTCTGGAAAGCACGTCCGAGATCCGCTACGGCCGTGACCCGGTCTACGGGCCAGGCCCATTGCCTGGTGGCCAATGCGCCACGCTCAACGCCGGTACGCTCACCGGTGCCGACCAGAACAACCTGACCCGCTACTGCGAGAACGATGGTTTCACCACCTCCAACTCCTGGGGCTACCGCGCTCGCGCCATCTGGGACTACAACAGCTTCTTCGCCGGTGTGAACCTGCGCCCGAGCGTGGCGTGGTCGCATGACGTCAAGGGCTACTCGCCAGGCCCGGGCGGCAACTTCGAAGAAGGACGCAAGGCGGTCAGCCTCGGTCTGGATGCCGAGTACCAGAACACCTATACCGCAGCCCTTTCCTACACCAACTTCTTCGATGGGAAGTACACCACGGTTGATGACCGCGACTTCGTTGCGCTCAGCTTCGGCATGAACTTCTAAGAACACGGTTTTTTCGGGATGACAATAAATATGAAAATAACAAAGGGTCTGTTGCAAGCCGGTCTGTTGAGCGTGTCGCTGTTGGCGACCAGCGTCATGGCGGCGGTGTCTGAATCCGAGGCGGCAAAACTGGGGACGTCTTTGACGCCCATGGGGGCAGAAAAGGCGGGTAACGCAGCGAACACCATTTCGGCCTGGACGCCGATGCCGAAGAACGCCGGCGCAGTCGACAGCAAGGGGTTCCTGGCCAATCCTTATGCCAGCGAAAAGCCGTTGTTCACCATCACGGCGGCCAACGTCGAGCAGTACAAGGACAAGCTGGCGCCCGGCCAATACGCGATGTTCAAGCGTTACCCGGACAGTTACCGGATTCCGGTGTACCCGACACATCGTGGTGCAACCGTACCGGACGATGTCTACGCAGCCATCAAGCGTAACGCGACGACCACCAAACTGGTCGGCGGCGGCAGCGGGCTGGAGAACTTCGAGACGGCCATCCCGTTTCCAATCCCGGCCAATGGCGTCGAAGTGATCTGGAACCACATCACCCGCTACCGTGGCGGCAGCGTGAAGCGTCTGGTGACCCAGGCCACTCCGCAGCCCAACGGTTCCTACAGCCTCGTGTACTTCGCCGATCAGTTCGTGTTCCGCGACAAGATGCGCGATTTCGATCCGAAGAATCCGGGCAACGTGCTGTTCTATTTCAAGCAGGAAGTGACTGCGCCAGCACGTCTGGCCGGTGGCGTACTGTTGGTCCACGAAACACTCGACCAGGTGAAGGAACCGCGTTCGGCCTGGCTGTACAACGCCGGTCAGCGACGTGTGCGCCGGGCGCCGCAGGTCTCGTATGACGGTCCGGGCACTGCCTCGGACGGCCTGCGGACCTCCGACAACCTGGACATGTACAACGGTGCGCCGGATCGCTACGACTGGAAACTGATCGGCAAGCAGGAGATGTACATCGCCTCCAACAGCCACAAGCTGGACGACCCGACGCTCAAGTACGCCGACATCATCAAGGCCGGTCACATCAATCAGGACCTGACCCGTTACGAGCTGCGTCGTGTCTGGCACGTGACTGCGACCTTGAAGGAAGGTCAGCGCCACATCTATGCCAAGCGTGACTTCTTCATCGACGAAGACACCTGGCAGGCGGCAGTGATCGACCACTACGACGGCCGCGGCCAACTGTGGCGCGTCGCCGAAGCGCATGCCGAGAACTACTACGACAAACAAGTGCCGTGGTACGCCATTGAAACACTCTACGACCTGCAGTCGGGCCGTTACGTGGCGCTGGGCATGAAGAACGAAGAGAAACGTGCCTACGAGTTCGGCTTCACGGCGGGCACCAGCGACTTCACGCCAAACGCTCTGCGTCAGGAGGGCGTTCGTTAATCACCGGTTTGTAGCGCTTGCGGATACACGAAGCGCTTCTGTGGAAAACGCTTGAACAGCAAAGCCCCGTCCGCGGGGCTTTTTTGCGTCTGGCCGCAGGCCTTATAAGTCGTAGGAATTTTGTTACAGTCTTTTCAATGATGACCTTCAAAACGATCCGCTAACCCGCTAGTCTCCGAGCACTGCCAAGCCGAACAAATCGATTCATACAAGAGCCGGCCATGACTGATCTGTCCCGTATGCAAGGGTTCGCAGACAGCGCGATTCCTGCGTTGGAAGGGCGATTCTTCCGACCGCCACTGCCCGATGGCCATGTTCTCAGACCCCGATTGTGCCAGCGCCTTCACGAAGGCTTGTCTGGGCGATTGCTGCTGGTCTGTGCTCCGGCCGGGTTTGGAAAAAGCTCTCTGGCGGTCGAGTTCTGTCAGGCGTTACCGGACAAATGGCAAAGCGTGTGGCTGGGGCTGAGTTCCAGAGACCAGGATCCTGGACGTTTTCTGGAACGTCTGCTGGCAGGGCTTCAGCAGTTCCTTCCGCAATTGGGCGGGCAGGCGATGGGGTTGCTGAAGATGCGCCAGCGCCATCAGCCGTTTGCATTTGAACCCTGGCTCGACGGGCTGCTGGACGAACTGGCCGTGCACCTGATGCTCAGTCAGCCGCTCTTGCTGGTACTCGACGACTACCATCTGGCGCAGGGCAGCGTGCTTGATCGTTGTCTGCAGTTTCTGCTCAACCATTTGCCGGCGGGGCTGGTGGTAATGGTCACCAGCCGTCAGCGACCTGACTGGCATCTGGCCCGCCTGCGTCTTTCACGCCAGTTACTCGAAATCAACGAACATGACCTGCGGCTCACCCATGACGAGTCAATCGCATTGCTGGACCGGCACAGCCGCTCGCTCGACAACGAAGCGCTGCAACGGTTGATTGAGCGCAGTGAGGGCTGGGTGGCGGGGCTGCGTTTCTGGCTGCTGGCGGCTGCCGAAGCTGGTGATGACAACGCTTTGCCTCAGGCCCTGCATGGCGGCGAGGTGATGATTCGCGAGTACCTGCTCGAAGAAGTCATCGACTGCCTGCCTGCCGAGGCGCAGGCGTTTCTTTATGAAACGGCGTGCCTGGAACGCTTTTGCAGCGCCCTGTGCGACGCGGCCCGCGATACCCACGACAGCGCCGAGATGCTGCGCTACCTGCAGGCGCATCAGGTGTTTCTGGTGCCGCTCGACGAGCAGGGCCACTGGTTTCGCTATCACCATTTGTTCTCAGACCTGCTGCGCACCCGTCAGGCCAGTGGCCCGCAGCAGACACGCCTGCACCTGAATGCCTGTCGCTGGTTCAGCGGCCAGGGCCTGCTTGATGAAGCCGTTGAGCAGGCCCTGCGCGCCGGACATCTGGATGTCGCAGCCAATCTGGTGCAGAACCTCTCCGAAGAGCAGCTGCTGGCTGAGCAGAACGTCGGCATGTTGCTGCGCTGGAAGATGGACTTGCCTGACAGCCTGCTGACCAGCACCCCGCGTTTGATCGTGCTGTATGCCTGGGCATTGGGACTGGCCTGCCAGCTGGATGCGGCTGAAGAACTGGCCAATCAGTTGAGTCGCTTCCTGCCCGCGCCGTCGGCAACCGCACAAAAATCCATGCTGGCCCAGTGGTTGGCGCTGAGTGGCGTGATTGCTCGTGGTCGGGGCGACAGCGACAGGACGCTGCGGTATTGCAGCGAAGCCCTGCTCAGCCTGCCCGAAAAACGTTACGGGCAGCGCCTGGTGTGCCTTTCGACGCTTGCCAATCTGGCCATCGCCCAAGGCGATCTGTGGCGCGCCCGCGCATTGAATCGCGATGCGCTGGAGCTGGCGCAACGGGTCGCAAATCCATTGTTCGAAGCGCTCGCCCACTATGATCGCGCCAGAGCCTTGCAGGCTCGGGGCGAGGTCCTGCGGGCGCTCGAAGAGGTGCGTCAGGGTCAACAGCGCCTCAAAGGACTGTCCTCGTCTCGTCTGTATGCGGTACGGGCGCGTCTGACCTTGTATGAAGGCTATCTGCTGACGCTGTGCATGCAGGTCGATGCGGGGCGGGCAAAACTGCTAGCCGGTCTGGCCGAAGCCCATGCCTGTCGCGATATCAGCGTGCTCATCGGCCATTGTGTGATTGCCACGATGGAAGGCTGTGCAGGGCGTTTTGCCGAAGCCTTTGCGGAGCTGGCCGAGGCCGAACGGTTGATGCACATCTGGGATGTCCCGCCGATTTATTACCTGGCCATGATCACGCTGGTCAAATGTGAACTCTGGCTGGTGCAGGGACGCATCGACCTGGCCGAGTCATGGTTGCTGCGCCTCACTCAGACCTACACCGGCGAGCTGGCCGCTGGCGCGCCTGAATGCCACCCACAGTTACCGCAGCAGATCGAACTGCAGCGCGCCATGCTGGACCGTATCAACGGCGATCATTGTGCCAGCGAGAAACGTCTTCTGGCGCTTGAAGAGCAGTCCCTGCGGATCGGCGCGCAATTGGTGGGCCTTATGGCCATGACTCAACATATCGGACTGTTGCTTGACGCCGCCCGCCATGACGAAGCCCGGGAACGCTTGATGCGTAGCCTGCAGCCCGCCGCTGGTGGTGCGCTGTTTGCGTTTCGTGCGTTGCTCGACGAACATCCGCAATGGCTTCGTGAGCAGTTGCTTCAGGCACCTCCTTGCGCGGTGCGTAATGCGTTGCTTGATCAACTTCCGGCGTGTCCGGTGACTACTGTCGCAGAGATGGTGCACGGCAGCGACTGCCTGAGCGTACGTGAACTGGACGTGCTTAGATTGATCGCCCAAGGCTGTTCGAATCAGGAAATCAGCGAGCAATTGTTCATCTCGCTGCACACGGTCAAGACCCACGCCAGCCACATCAACAGCAAGCTGGGCGTGGAACGCCGGACCCAGGCGGTGGCGAGGGCCAAGGCGCTGGGGCTGTTGAGTTAACCCGAGACGGACTGATCCGGCGCCATGCCTGACCAGAGGTGATCGACGCGGTCCAGCCCCCAGTCGGCGGGGAGTTCAATCTTGATAATGGCGTCCCGGTCTTCGTTGCTCGCCAGGTCAATGATCTGCGCCGCGAAGGTCTTGCGGGTGCGTGCGGACATGAAAACCTTGACCCTGGGCGTCAGCAGCGACGTTTCACTCTGCTCCATGACTACGCCCAGCCGTCCGCTTTCCAGGCGCACCAGCGCACCCACCGGATAGATGCCCACGGTCTTGACGAAACTCTGGAACACCACGTCATCGAAGTGACCTTTCCAGGAAGCCATCTCACGGATCGAATGGGCAACACCCCAGCCCTTCTTGTACGGCCGGTCCGAGGTGATCGCGTCATACACGTCGCAGACCGCACTCATTCTGGCGAAGATGCTGATGTCCGACCCTTGCAATCCATCGGGGTAGCCCGAGCCGTCGACCTTCTCATGGTGATGCAGGCAGACATCCATCACCAGCGCCGCGACTGGCAGATTCTCCTCGAGAATTTTCAGACCCTGCTCGGGGTGGGTTTTCATCAGGGTGAATTCTTCGACGGTCAGCCTGCCGGGTTTGTTGAGGACTTCCGGTGCAATCATCATTTTGCCGACGTCATGCATGAGTCCCGCTACGCCGGCCTCACGGACCTGCTCATCGTTCATGCCCATCCGCCGGGCAAGCGCCACCATCAACGCGCAGACGGCAACCGAATGCATGTAGGTGTACTCATCCGATGTCTTGAGGCGGGACAGGCTGATCAGGGCGTGCGGATGGCGCAGGATCGAGTTGGAAATTTCCTCGACCATCAGGTCCACATTGTCCATCTTCATGGCGTGCCCCATCCGGGCCTCGCTGAACATGTTCATCACGACATCGCGGGCCTTGCCGCAAATGGCTCTGGCGCGCTTGACCTCCTGTTCCAGGCTGACCGCTGCAGTGTCGTCATGCGCCGAGGCCGGTGTGGGTTGCGGCGTGTGATCACGGCCCTGTTGCGTGTCGATCCAGACCTCGAGGGTATCGGAAGACTGAATGCGTTTGAGCACATCGGTATCGTGAAGAACGGTTTCGACGTGAGCGACCCAGAAAGGATCACTGTTCCAAGGGCGGCAGAACTTATGGATGTGCATGCCAAGGCTGAGTTCGGAGACGGGGATCTTTTTCAGCATGCCCAGCCACCCAGATCTGGCTCGATGGAGCAGCCTGTGCGTGAGCAGGGCGCAACGGCCCCTTTGGATTGTGTGGTCTGGCGATGGATCGACATGACTTCACCTTATTGACTGCAAGGATCATCCTGATCTCGTAACGCCAGTATAAGCAGCAGTTCAGGAAAAGATCTTGTGTATTTAACTGACGTCAATAAGTTGCTGATTCTGTTTTTGTTGTTTTAGATCAATGGCTTGTAGCTTTAATGGGTTGTGCCTCCAGCGCTTGATAAAAACAATCAATGACCGTGACAGAGTGGTCGGCGGCCGAGAGCGCCGACCGGTCTTTCAAATCGTCGGCAGGACACCGGGCAGCGGATGATATTGACGTCCGAAATACACCAGCGCGTCCGATTGGCTTTCATGCCGGATGTCCTGCACCTCGCAGAACAGAATGTCGTGGGTGCCGACACTCACTGACTGGCTGATTCGGCAGTCCAATGCCAGCTTGGCGCCATCGAGTAACGGTGCGCCGGTCAGACCTTCCAGCCATTGGCCGCCAGCGAAGCGCTCGGCCTGAGAGTTCTTGCCGCCAAACAGGTTGGACAGCGCCTGCTGCTCGTGACCCAGCGTGTTCACGCACAACGTGCCATTGCCCACGAAGGCCTCGTACACCGATGCACTGCGGTTGATGCAGACCAGCAGCGTCGGTGGCTGGTCGGTCACGCTGCAGACTGCGGTCGCGGTGAATCCGGCCCTGCCGTGCGGGCCATCGGTGGTGATCACGTTGACTGCGGCAGCGAGGCTGGACATCGCGTCGCGAAATTGAAGCTGGGTGACGGCAGTGGTTTCGGCTGGGCGTATTGCGGATTGAGTGTGCATGGCAACGGTCCTTCAGGCCTGGGCGCTGAGAAAGTCGAGCAGGGCTCGGTGAAAGGGATGAGGGTCAGTGATGTTCGAGGCGTGACCGCCGTATTCCAGAAGCACCAGCCTGGCGTCGGGGAGCGTGTCGGCCAGATGCTGTGAACGCTGCCATGGCACCAGCATGTCGTCGCGATTGGCGATCAGCAGCGTCGGGGTGCGAATGTCCGCAAGGTTCGCCTCGATGTCGAAGCTTTCCAGCGCATGAATGCGCCGCAGCAGGTTGTCGGTGTCGGGGAAGTGCGCCAGCGCGTGCGCCTCGTCGCTGGCAAGCCGCGTGGTGTTCGCCGCGATCCAGTCGGCCGGATAAAGAAACAGCGCCTGGGCCTGCACATAGGCTTCAGGCCCGCTGTTCAACAGCAGTTTCTTGCGCACCGAAAAACAGCGGGCACTGTGCGGATTCGGGCTGCTCCAGGCGTTGATCAGCACCTGACTGTCCAGCAGTCGCGGGCGCAGCAGCGACAGCTCAAGCCCGACCAGCCCGCCCAGTGCATGACCCATGAAGTGGCAGCGCTGAATGTCGAGCGAGTCGAGCAGTTCCAGCAGTTCGAGCGCCATGTGGCGAATCGAATAATCCGGCGGCAATACGGCGGGGCTGCGTCCAGTGCCCGCATGGTCGTAGACCAGCACCTGATAGTCACGGGTCAGGATCAGCAGGTCGTCGGCCCAGTATCGGCTGGAGCCGCCGAGGCCCGAACTGAGCACCAGTGTCGGGGCGTCGGCTGTTTGCGAAGCGTGAAGTTCATGGAACATGCAGGCGCTCCAGGTGGGCGGCGAGCGCCCACGTTCGAGGTTCAGCCGATGTGGGCGATGCTGGCGATTTCAATGAGTGCTTCTGGCTTTACCAGGCCGCACTGGATGCAATAGCGCGCCGGTTTCTCGCCCGCGAAGTACTCGGCATACACTTCGTTGACTTTGGCGTAATCGGCCCAGTCGCGAATCATGATCATGTTGAAGGTGACGTCATCCATCGTGCCGCCTGCGGTTTCGATCACGCTCTTGATGGTTTCCAGCACGTGACGGGTCTGTGCAGTCGCATCGCCGACATGCACCACGTTGTTGTCCTTGTCGAAGGGCAGGGTGCCAGACACGTAGAGCACGCCATCGGCCATCGAGCCCGGTACGAATGGGGCAATCGGCTTGGTGGTGCCAGCAGGAATGATCGCTTTCTTGGTCATGCTCAGATCCTCACAAAGGTTGCCCGACCGGGCTGAAGGTGGTGCAGAAATCATCGACGCTGGAGACCCAGCCAAAGAAGGTTTCGATGTTGAACAGGGCGGCCTGCTGAGCGAACTCGGGGCCTGCCTGATGAGTGGCGTCGGCCAGAACCACGCCGAAATATTCCAGGTGAAAGCCGTCACGCAAGGTCGATTCGACGCAGACGTTGGTGGCGATTCCAGTGAACACCAGATTACGAATGCCACGGCTGCGCAGCACGCTGTCGAAGCTGGAATTGAAGAATCCGCTGTAGCGAATCTTCGGCACCACGATATCGCCGGGTTCAGGCTTCAGTTCATCGACCAGCTGATAGTCCCAGCCGCCCTTGGCCAGCAACTGACCTTCAAGTTCGGGCCGCTTGCGCATGGTTTTCAGCGCATTCGACTTGTGCCAGTTGGGTGAGCCGGGGCCGCCTGCTTCCACGTAGGCCGGGTCCCAGCCGTTCTGGAAAAAGATCACCGGGATACCGGCCGCACGTGCGGTGGCGCAGGCCTTTTTGATGTTGGCAATGACCGGTCCCGTGCTGCTGACATCGAACCCGGCCAGGTCCAGGTAGCCGCCGAGCGAGGCGTAGGCGTTCTGCATGTCGACCACCACCAGCGCCGTCTCGCCAGCTTTCATGCGCAGGGCTTCGGGGCGGGCGGGCAGGTCGCGGGCGGGTTGCAGATCGGGCGGCAAATCCACACCGGCAATCGTTGCAGGCGCGTTCATCAGACCACCTCCTTGAGCGGCAGGATGTGACTGCGGCTGCTCATCAGTGGCTGAATCTTCTGACCGAAATCTTCGACGCCCTTCACGAAATCGTCGAAGGTCAGCATCACGCCCTGAGTGCCAGGAACGCTGGCCACTTCGTCGAGCATCTTCGCCACATTGGCCCAGGAGCCGACCAGCGTGCCCATATTGATATTGACCGCCGAGGTCGGGTCGGCCATCTGCCGCAGGTTCGAGCCTGCGCTCTTGTCGGCCGAGCCCTTGTCGCTCAACCAGGCGATGGCTTCCTCGTCGGCACCTTCCTTGATGTGCTCCCAACGAGCGCGTGCGGCTTCGTCGGTGTCGTCGGCGATGATCATGAACAGCACGCAGGAGGTGACGTTGCGCCCGGTCTGTTCGTTGGCCTCGATCAGCTTCTGCGCGGTGGGCGCGAACGCGGTCGGGGTGTTCACACCTTTGCCGAAGCAGAAGTTGTAGTCGGCGTACTGGGCCGAGAACGCCATGCCAGCTTCACTTTGCCCGGCACAGATCAGCTTCATGTCGGCTTTCGGACGGGGACTGACGCGGCAGTCCTGCATGCTGAAATGTTCGCCCTGAAAGTCACTGCTGCCGGTGGCCCACAGGTCACGCAGCACCTGTGCGTATTCGGCCAGATATTCGTAGCGGGTGTGGAAGAACTCATCGCCCGGCCACAGACCCATTTGCTCGTATTCGGGTTTCTGCCAGCCAGTGACCAGATTGATGCCGAAGCGGCCATTGGAAATCGAGTCGATGGTCGACGCCATGCGTGCGGCAATCGCGGGCGGAATGGTCAGGGTCGCGACCGTGGCGAACAACTGGATCTTGCTGGTCACGGCGGCGAGTCCGGCCATGAGGGTGAACGACTCCAGATTGTGTTCCCAGAACTGCGTCTTGCCGCCGAAGCCGCGCAACTTGATCATCGACAGCGCGAAGTCGAAACCGTAGTGCTCGGCCTTCTGCACGATCTGTTTGTTGAGGTCGAAGGTGGGCATGTACTGAGGTGCGTTGCTGGAAATCAGCCAGCCGTTGTTGCCGATGGGGATGAAGATACCGATGTCCATATGAGGCCTCTCTGCGATAGTCGATGCGTGCCCCAGGGACAACGGGCGGCACTTGAACCGAACCTGCATGGAGCGGGCCAGCTTTGGTTTGTTGTTTTTATTCAAGTGGTTAGGAAATTAATTCGTTTATTTCGGACCATTTGGTCTGGATTAGAGCACTTGGTTTGTGCAGGGCGCACGCTGATGGGGCATGCGGCGGATAAATGCGCGGCGCGGTTCGCATCCATATCGACAAAGTGTGTCCGCCCGTTAAGATGCCTGCTTATTTCGGCATCACCGGATGGATGTGCGTGAACAAGAAACCTCCCGTGACAGAGCCCGCGAGCAAACGCGTGCGCAAGGTCAAGCCCGACAAGGCAGTCAAGGCGACCCGCGAGCCCAGTGCATCCGCCCTCAAGCGACGCCTGCGGCTCATGGAAGGCAAGCGCAGTGTGATTCTCGATGCTGCGCTGGAAATCTTTTCCCGTTACGGCGTGCATGGCAGCAGCCTGGATCAGGTGGCGAGCCTGGCGGACGTGTCCAAGACCAACCTGCTGTACTACTTCAGCAGCAAGGACGACCTGTATCTGAACGTTCTGCGCCAGTTGCTGGAAGTGTGGCTCAGCCCCTTGCTGCACTTCACTGCCGACAAGGACCCGCAGCAGGCCATCGGTGCATACCTGAAGGCCAAGCTGGAAATGTCCCGCGATCATCCGGCCGAGTCCCGGCTGTTCTGCATGGAAGTGATGCAGGGCGCGCCGCTGATACAGGGCGAACTGCAGCATCCGTTGCGCGACACGGTGCAGACCAAGGTCGCGGTCATTCAGCACTGGATCGACAGCGGCCAGTTGGCGCCGATCAATCCGCATCACCTGATCTTCTCGTTGTGGGCGACCACCCAGCATTACGCAGACTTCCGCACGCAGGTCGAGGCGGTGACGGGTAGAACCCTGGATGACCCCGAATTCTTCGACGAGGTTCTGGAGAGTCTGCGCAGCATGATCCTGGACGGCATCCTGCCGCGTGGTGCTTCGTCAAAAAAGCCTTGAGCCTCTGACGAAACGCTATCCAATGTGGTGGCGCCACCACGTCTTCGACGTAGCGCTGTCGCGCAGCAAACACCGGACCGTGGGAGCGGACTTGTCCGCGAAGAGGTGGTACAGCCGATGTAAGTTCAGCGACTGAAATGCAGCATTCGCGGACAAGTCCGCTCCCACAAAATCCAGTTTCTTCAGTGGTTTATAGGTTGTTTGATAAGAGGCGGCTTGCCGGCGATGGCATCAGTCCAGTCGCTGATGTGTTGCCTGGGAAAATGCCTCGCCGGCAAGCCGCCTCCCACAGTCCGATGTTTGCCGTACGCACCCCGGCTGAGCAGCAACCGGTCACTCTGCACAAACCAAGTGCTCTGAATCGGACCATCTGATCCGTTTTGATCATGCTGTTTTCTACAGCCCATTGTTTCATAACGTCTTTTCTGCAGTGGCATGGATGCTGCTATGGCCTGCTGGGTCGGCCCCGCGCTGTTCTTGCAGGCCATTACCCTCAGGAAAACGTCTATGTACAAGAAACTGTTGCCCGGGACTTTGTGTGCGGCTGTTGCGTTCGGGATGGGCAGCCTTGCCCAGGCGGAAGGGCTGACCCTCAAAGGCCCGGCGAAAATCGCCATGGTGTACATCAGTCCGCGCAACGACGGCGGCTGGACCCAGGCATTCGACGAAGCGCGGCAAAAACTGGAAAAGGATCTGGACACCAAAATCCAGTACGTCGAAAGCGTTCCTGAAAACGCGGCTGCCATCACGCCGGTCGTTGACCGTCTGATCGCACGTGGCGCGAACATCATCGTCGGTACGGCTTTCGGTTACTCCGACACCTTCCTGACACTGGCCAAAAAATACCCTGAAGTGGCGTTCCTGAACGGCTCGGGCACCACCAACGCGCCCAACCTGGAGTCGTTCTACGGTCGCACCTATGAAAGCCAGTACCTGTGCGGCATGGCAGCAGGCGCCGCGTCGAAAACCGGCAAGCTGGGCTTCGTGGCCGCCAACCCGTTCGGGCAGGTCAACTGGACCATCAATGCCTACGAGCTGGGTGCGAAGCAGATCAACCCGAAGGCCACGGTCGCGGTCGTTTACACGGGTGCCTGGAACGACCCGGTCAAGGAGCGTGCGGCAACCATGGCGCTGATCGACAACGGGGTCGATGTGGTCGGTCAGCACGTCGACAGTCCCACACCGCAGATCG
The DNA here is from genome assembly GCF_030209155.1 of Pseudomonas sp. fls2-241-TYG-175. Lineage (NCBI taxonomy): Bacteria > Pseudomonadati > Pseudomonadota > Gammaproteobacteria > Pseudomonadales > Pseudomonadaceae > Pseudomonas > Pseudomonas sp. fls2-241-TYG-175. The sequence goes on from NZ_JARVSO010000006.1 coordinate 23,029, forward strand.
TCGCCCAGGAGCGCGGCATTCACGGCACCGGTCACCACCGTGACCTCAGCGAGTTCGCGCCCAAGGCCACCGTCTGTTCGTCGGTCTGGGTCTGGGACCGTTTCCTGGGGCCTGAGCTCAAGAAAGTCATCGCAGGCAACTGGACGCCCGCGCCCAATGGCGCCCTGCTGTCTATGGAGCAGGGCGGCACTGACATCACCCTGACCAAGGACCCTATTATTTCTGCGGACAACCGGCAGAAGATCGAAGCCGAGCGCGCCGAACTGCTGGCTGGTCGAAAAATCATCTACAGCGGCCCGATGGCGGATCGAGACGGCAAGGAGCGCATCGCCGTCGGGCAGCATTTGTCTGACCCTGATTTGTGGAAAATGGACTGGTTCGTCGAAGGCGTGATGACTCAGCAATGAGTCAGGTCAATGCGCTTCAACTCACCGGGATCAGCAAGTCGTTCGACGGCTTCAAGGCGCTGATCGACGCCGACTTCACCGCTCACTGGGGCGAGGTCCATGCGCTGTTGGGCGAGAACGGTGCGGGCAAATCGTCGCTGATGAACATTGCCGCCGGGCTGTATGCGCCTGAAACCGGCTCGTTGCTCATCGACGACAATCCGGTCCAGTTGCAAGGCCCCAAGGATGCGAGCCGCTACCGGATTGGCATGGTGCATCAACACTTCAAGCTGGTGAAGCCGTTCACGGTGGCGCAGAACATTCTGTTGGGGCTGCGTGAACAGCCGGGCGAGGGTGGTTATCGCAAGCGTCTGCGGGCGCTTGAGCAGGAGATTGCCGCCAAGGCCGAGGAATTGGGTTTCGTGCTCGACCCGACCCGCAACGTCGACAGCCTGTCGGTCGCCGAACAGCAGCGTGTGGAGATTCTCAAGGTGCTGCTGGCCGGTGCGCGGATTCTGATTCTTGACGAACCCACGGCCGTGCTCACCGATCAGGAGGCCGAGCGTCTGTTGATGACCGTGCAGACCTTTGCCCGACAGGGCGCAGCAGTGGTTCTGGTGACGCATAAGATGGCCGACGTGAAGCGCTACGCCGACCGGGTGACCGTGATGCGCGGCGGCAGAACGATCCAGACCCTCGACCCGCAAAGCGTCAGCGTTCAGCAACTGGTGCAACTGACCGTGGGCGATTCCGCACCGGTCAGCGAGCGCAGTCCGGCCATGCCCGGCGAGGTCCGTCTGCAGGTCAGAGACCTGCACAGCGCTGAGGGCAATAACGCGTTGAACGGCGTAAACATGACCCTGCGTGCCGGGCAGATCTACGGCATCGCAGGCGTCGGCGGCAACGGTCAGGCGGAACTGGCCAACGCGCTGATGGGGCTGCCCCAACCCACCGAAGGCGAGATTCATCTGGCGCAGTTCGGTGATCTGCGCACCGCATCGACCGAGCAACGGCGTCAGCTGCGTATCGCCTCGATCCCGGCAGATCGCTACGGCGCGGCGCTGGCCGGTTCGCTGTCGGTGGCCGAGAACTTTGGCGTGGGCAATATCCATGGCGGCCAGTACGGCTCGTTCTGGCGCATGCGCTACTCGCGTCTGAAGCAGGACGCGCAAAAGGCCGTCGTGGATTTCGATGTGCAGGGCGTGCGTTCGCTCGATCAGAAAGCCGCGCTGTTGTCGGGTGGTAATGCGCAGAAGCTGGTGATCGCTCGAGAGTTCAGCCGCGACCCGCAACTGGTGCTGGTCCACAGCCCCAGCCGGGGCCTGGATGTTCGCGCCACACAGGCTGTGCATGACCGGCTACGGGCGGCGCGTGATGCAGGCGCAGCCGTGTTGGTGATCAGCGAAGACCTGGACGAGGTTCTGACCCTGTCTGACCGGATCGGGGTAATGAACGGCGGGCGCATCGTCGCCGAGTTCGAGCATCCCGCCGACCGTCAGGCCATAGGCAAAGCGATGGTGAGTCATGACTGAATCGACTGTTTTGCACGCAGGCAGTGCGCCGCGAAGCCCCTTGCTGTCGCGACGCTACACATTGGAAATACGCCAGCAAACAGGCTGGCCGCTGCAAGCGCTGATCATTGTGCTGGCGTTGCTGGTCGGCTTGGCCATCTGCACCGCCATTCTGATCATGGCGGGCGTTCCTGCGGATGAGCTGCTCAATGAGTTCGTCATGCAGACCGTATTCGATGCACAGAACTTCAAGGCCGTGCTGTTTCAGGCCTCGCCCATGATCATGGTCGGTCTGGCAGGCTGCATGGCATTCCGGGCGAGGTTCTGGAACCTGGGGCTTGAGGGGCAGATGATTTGGGGCGCCATCGGTGCCACGGCCATTTCGCTGTTTGACGTGGGGCCGGACATGCTGCGCCTGCCATTGATGATGGCGGCTGCCATCGTCTGCGCGATGCTCTGGAGTCTGGGGCCGATCCTGTTGAAGCTGAAGTGGCAGGTCAATGAAATCATCTCGACCCTGATGCTCAATTACATCGCCGCCAATTTTCTGCTGCATCTGGTCTACGGCAGTTGGAAAGATCCACGGGACAACTTTCCGTATTCGCCTGCGTTGCGCAGTTTCGAGCGCCTGCCGGACCTGTTTGCCGGATACAACGCGGCCATCGTGCTGGCGCTGCTGGTCATGCTGCTGACGTTGTGGTTCATCGGCATTTCCCGGGCCGGTCTGTACCTGCGCTTTGTCGATGCCAACCCGAAAGTGGCCGGTGCGGTAGGCGTGCCGGTGCGCAAGATGATCATGGGCACTGTGCTGCTGTCGGGCGCACTGGCGGGGCTTGCGGGGTTTGTCGTGACCTCGGGACAGGAGGGTCGTTTGACCCAGTCGTTCTATCAGGGTTATGGCTTTTCCGGGATTCTCATCGCGTTTCTGGCGCGCAACAATCCGGTGGCGGCAACGATTGTGGCGCTGCTGATCGCCATGCTGTTCGTGGCGGGGCGCAACCTGCAGGTGTTCTATCAGATCCCGTTTTCGATGGTGCAACTGATCCAGGCGATTCTGGTGATCTGCGTGGCCTCGTCCGACTTCTTCATTCGTCATCGCCTGCGACGCATTCAGGCAGGAGCACGCTGATGGACCTTCTTTCTCACTGGTTGGGCAGCGCGCCGGATTTTGCAGTGCCCTTTGCGTTGGCCGCGCTCGGCCTGATCCTGATCGAACGTAGCGGCGTGCTCGCGCTGGGCGTCGAAGGCATGATGCTGGTGGGCGCGCTGGCGGGCATCGGCATGCAATTGAGTGTCGGCTCGCCCGGCATTTCGCTGCTGGCCTCGATGGCGGCGGCGGGCGTGGTGTCTTTGCTGTTCGCCTTGATGGTGTTGGTATTGCGGATCAATCAGGTGATCGCCGGGCTGGCGCTGGTGTTTTTCTGCCAGGGGCTGACCGGTTTGCTGGGTACGCTGCTGGGCTGGACCAATCGTCCGGTCAGCGGTCTGCAGGCCGTGGAGTTGTGGCCGCTGTCGGAGTTGCCCGTGGTGGGCAAGGTGTTTGTCCAGAATCCGCTGGTGTACCTGACCGTGTTGATCTTCTTCGCCGTGGTCTGGTTGCTGGAGCGCACGCGCACCGGTCTGCGTTTGCGCGCGGTTGGCGAAAACCCACAGGCGGCCGACGCGGCGGGCATTTCGGTGCTGGGCTATCGGCTGGCGGCCATTGTGGCTGGCTCGGCGCTGATGGGCCTGGCAGGCGGTTTCATTGCGGTGCTGAGCACCAAGATGTGGATCGCCGACATGACTGGCGGGCGCGGCTGGATCGCCGTTTCACTGGTCATCTTTGCGCGTTGGTCGCCCTGGCGTGCCTTGGCCGGGGCGCTGCTGTTCGGCGGCATCGAAGCGTTGATTCCGCAACTGGCAGCAACCGGCGTGAAGCTGCCGCAGTACTTCGTGTTGATGACACCCTATGCCGTCACCCTGCTGGTGATGGTCTGGGTCGCCGCTGGCAGGCGACAGTCCTCAAGCCAGCCGGGTGCGCTGGGTGAGCCGTATATTCGTGAAGAGCGGCGATGACTCAGCAGGCGGACGGTTCAGGCCGGGTTAAGGAATTTTTGACGGGCGCCATGCTCTAATCGGTCATTAGCGTTCGTCCAACCCAGGAGCTTCTGAATGTTCATGTCTCGTCGTTTGATTATTGCAGCCACCGCTGTGGCCATGCTTTCCGGCTGTGCGACGTCCAATCCCTATGACAATCAGGGCCAGGCTCAAAGCTCCGGTGGCATGAACAAGACTGCCAAATACGGCGGGCTGGGTGCCCTGGCTGGTGCGGTGGCCGGTGCCGCCATCGACCATAACCATCGCGGCAAAGGTGCATTGATCGGCGCTGCCGTGGTAGGTGCTGCATCCGCAGGCTACGGCTATTACGCGGACAAACAGGAAGCGGCGTTGCGTGCGAGCATGGCCAATACCGGTGTCGAGGTGCAGCGTCAGGGTGATCAGATCAAGTTGATCATGCCGGGCAACATCACATTCGCCACCGACTCGTCGGCGATTGCCAGCAGCTTCTTTTCCCCGCTCAACAACCTGGCGAACTCGCTCAAGCAATTCAACCAGAGCAACATTGAAATCATCGGCTACACCGACAGCACCGGCAGCCGTCAGCACAACATGGACCTGTCGCAGCAGCGCGCACAGAGCGTCGCAACTTACCTGACTTCCCAAGGGGTTGATCAGGCTCACCTGTCGGTACGCGGTGCCGGTCCCGATCAGCCAATCGCGAGCAACGCCGACGCCAACGGCCGCGCCCAGAACCGTCGCGTAGAGGTCAACCTCAAGCCGATTCCGGGTCAGCAATATCAGCAATACCAGCAGTAAGCTCCTTTACTGATGATCGTGCCCATGCTCTGGGCACGATCAGTGTCGAGGCCGACTTGTGTGTAGCGATGAGCGCAGAGCATGGGTACGATCATGAATCAACCGCGATACTGCTCGTGCATCCGTTCCAGCAACTGGTCTTTCTCTTCCCACAGCGCGTTGATCCACTGCTGGAATTCCAGGCGGTATTCGCCGTCCTGATCGTAGTTTTTGCCCACGAACTGCTGCGGGATTCTGATCTCTTCGAAGTGGGCGACCACGTCTTTCACTCTGCCGCACAGCAAGTCCCAGTAGCCCGGCCGGCCAGCGGGATAGTGAATGGTCACGTTGATGATCGACTCAAGCTGCTCGCCCATCGCATCCAGCACGAAAGCAATGCCGCCCGCCTTGGGTTTCAGCAAATGGCGGAACGGCGAGTTCTGCTCGGCATGCTTGCCCGGCGTGAAGCGCGTGCCTTCTGCGAAGTTGAAGATACCCACCGGGTTGTGACGAAACTTCGCGCACGTGCGACGGGTGGTTTCCAGGTCCTTGCCCTTTTTCTCGGGATGCTTGGCCAGGTACGCCTTGGAATAGCGCTTCATGAACGGAAAGCCCAACGCCCACCATGCCAGACCAATCACCGGCACCCAGATCAGCTCCTGCTTGAGGAAGAACTTCAACGGTCGGATACGGCGGTTCAGCACGTACTGCAGCACCATGATGTCGACCCAGCTCTGATGGTTGCTGGTCACCAGATACGAGTGCTTGTAGTCCAGCCCCTCGAGGCCGGTCAGGTGCCAGCGGGTGTTGCACAGCAGTCTGATCCACGCATTGTTATTGCCGATCCAGGTTTCCTGAATGTGGCTCATCATCCAGTCGGTGAGGCGTTGTGCGGCAGAGAAGGGCAGGCAGATCTTGAAGATCGTGACCACGAACAGCACCGTGCAGCAGACGACGGTGTTCAGTGCCAACAGCAGCGAGGCGAGGACGCCGCGCAATGGGGCAGGCAGGAAATCCATGAAGGATAAAGCTCCGCAGAAAAGTGGGATGCCGCAGATTGGCCTGCGGCATCTGGGTATTTATGAAGCCAGTGTATCGGCCTGAATGGCAGTCAACGCAATGGTGTAGACGATGTCGTCGACCTGAGCGCCACGAGGCAGATCGTTGACCGGCTTGCGCAGGCCTTGCAGCATCGGCCCGAGACTCACGCAGTCGGCACTGCGCTGCACAGCCTTGTACGTGGTGTTGCCGGTGTTCAGATCCGGGAACACAAACACATTGGCGCGTCCCGCGACCGGGCTGTCAGGCGCCAGTTGCCGTGCGACGTGCTCGTTGGCGGCGGCATCATACTGCAGCGGTCCGTCGATCAATAGATCACGCTTGGTTTCGCGGGCCAGTTGCGTGGCTTCGCGGACTTTCTCGACCTCTTCGCCGCTGGCCGAATTGCCGCTCGAATAGCTGATCATCGCCACGCGAGGCGAGATGCCGAACGCGATGGCGGAGTCGGCGCTTTGCAAGGCAATCTCGGCCAGTTCGCTGGCGCTCGGGTGCGGGTTCATGATGCAGTCGCCATAGACCAGCACCTGCTCGGGAAACAGCATGAAGAACACCGACGACACCAGCGTGCAGCCCGGTGCGGTCTTGATCAGTTGCAGAGCAGGGCGAATGGTGTTTGCAGTGGAGTGAACGACGCCTGACACCAGCCCGTCGACTTCATCCAGCGCCAGCATCACTGTGCCGATCACCACCGGATCTTCAAGCTGCTGCTCGGCCATGGGCGCGTTCAGGCTTTTGCTTCTGCGCAGGTCCACCATCGGCGCAACGTAACGTTCGCGAATCAGGTCAGGGTCGAGAATTTCCAGCCCCGGTGGCAGCTCGATGCCATGGGCCTGTGCAACCGCTTGCACCTCCTCAGGCTTGGCCAGTAGCACGCAGCGCGCAATGCCGCGGGCCTGACAGATCGCGGCCGCCTGAATGGTCAGCGGCTCGTTGCCTTCCGGCAGCACGATGCGCTTGTTGGCTGCCTGCGCACGCTGGATCAACTGATAACGGAACACGGCAGGCGAGAGACGCAACTCGCGCGGCGTGCCACAACGCTGATGCAGCCACTTGGCGTCCAGATGGCTGGCGACGAAATCCGTGATGATTTCCGCACGCTCGCGGTCATCAATGGGGATTTCCTTGTTCAGCTGATTGAGGCGGTTGGCCGTGTCGTAGGAGCCGGTGCTCACTGACAGAACCGGCAGTCCTGCCTGCAACGCGCCGCGGCACAATTCCATGATGCGCGGGTCGGGGACGGTATCGCTGGTCAGCAACAGGCCCGCCAGCGGCACGCCATTCATGGCGGCCAGGCTTACGGCGAGAATGATGTCGTCGCGGTCGCCCGGCGTCACCACCAGCACGCCTGGCTTGAGCAGAGGCACGGTATTGAGCACGGTTCGCGCACAGATAATGATCCGCGACATGCGACGCTGTTCGTAATCGCCTGCGTTGAGCACCTGAGCGCCCAGCAATTCGGCGACGTCACGGGTACGTGGCGCGTTGAGTTCGGCCTGATAGGGGATGCAGCCCAGCAGACGGAAATCGCCATTGCGCAGCAGTGGTGAGTGCTCCTTCAGACGAGCGGCGAAGACTTCCATGCTTTCGTCGGTGCGCACCTTGTTGAGAATGACGCCAAGCACCTTCGGGTCCTTGGGGCCGCCGAACAACTGAGCCTGTAATTCGACCCGTCCGGACAGTTCGGTCAGCACCTCGTTTTCCGGCGCGGACACCAGAATCACCTCGGCATCCAGGCTCTTGGCCAGGTGCAGGTTGACCCGCGCGGCATAGCTGGCGCTGCGTGTCGGCACCATGCCTTCGACCACCAGCACATCCTTGCCGACGGCTGCCTGCTGGTAAAGATTGATGATTTCTTCAAGCAGCTCGTCCAGCTGCCCGTCGCCCAGCATGCGTTCGACGTGCGCCAGAGCAAGCGGTTTGGGCGGTTTGAGGCCGTGGGTGCGGGCCATCAGTTCGGTAGAGCGTTCCGGGCCCAGATCGCCGGGATGCGGTTGGGCAATCGGCTTGAAAAAACCGACTTTCAGGCCGGCGCGCTCCAGAGTGCGCACCAGCCCGAGGCTGATGGAGGTCAACCCCACGCCAAAATCCGTGGGGGCGATGAAGAACGTCTGCATACTGGCTTCTCGATTGAGCAGTGCAAGGTATGTGGCGAAGATGAACAGCCGACAACCGTAAAAGGACCGGGAACCGTCTAATGCGGATCCTCTTTGCCAAGACTATCGTTATCCGCAGCTTTCGCACACCAGCCGCAGTGAAAGCCCTGACCTATTTTCTGTTGGCGTTGAGCGGGGTCCAGCACCCATGCCCGCGATTGCCACGGCGGCTGGTGACGAAGATGCTGCGTGTGGCCGCAGGACAGCATCGCAACCCAGTGTCCTTCTTCGTCCTGCCGGAAATCGATGACCGTTGACTTTTCCAATTGGGCCCGTCTGTCAGAGTTGCGTTCGCTTTCGGGCGATGGCTTGGTTAAACTTGCTCGTTCTTCAATCTTAAGCAAAGGTCTTGTCCCCATGCCGATCGCCGCCAATAAGGCTGTCTCCATTGACTATACCCTGACCAACGACGCTGGTGAGGTCATCGACAGCTCCACCGGTGGCGCGCCGCTGGTTTACCTGCAAGGTGCTGGCAACATCATTCCGGGCCTCGAAAAGGCCCTTGAAGGTAAAGATGTCGGTGACGAGCTGGATGTCGCCATCGAGCCGGAAGAAGCCTACGGCGAATACTCCGCCGAACTGGTCAGCACCCTGAGCCGCAGCATGTTCGAAGGCGTTGACGAGCTTCAGGTCGGCATGCAGTTTCATGCTTCCGGCCCTGACGGCGGCATGCAGATCGTGACCATTCGCGATCTGGACGGCGACGACGTCACTGTCGACGGCAACCACCCGCTCGCCGGTCAGCGTCTGAACTTCAAAGTGAAAGTCGTGGACATTCGTGATGCCAGCCAAGAAGAAATAGCTCATGGCCACGTTCATGGCGAAGGCGGCCATCATCACTGATTTGTGCTGCTAAGCTCAGATCACTGACAAAGGCGCTCTGGCCGTTCTGCGATGACGACTTTCGTTTCGCGTACGGTCATTGCGCCTTTTCGGGTTCTGGCGCAAGGCTCGGGTTTCAAGGGGGTTCTTCATGAGTGCTTTTCACGACATCAAGCTGAAAGCGCTGGATGGTCAGGAGCTGTCACTGGCTCCGTTCAAGGACAAGGCGGTTCTGGTTGTCAATGTCGCTTCGAAGTGCGGTCTCACACCGCAGTATGCAGCGCTCGAGAACCTGTACCAGCAATACAAGGACAAGGGCCTGATGATTCTGGGACTGCCCTGCAACCAGTTTGCGGGCCAGGAGCCGGGCACCGAACAGGAAATTGCCGAGTTCTGCGAGCTCAATTATGGCGTGACCTTTCCTCTGGGCGAAAAGCTTGAGGTCAACGGTCCGCATCGTCATCCGCTCTATCGCCTGCTGGCGGGTGAGGGTGCCGAGTTTCCCGGTGATATCGCTTGGAATTTTGAAAAGTTTCTCGTTCGAAAGAGCGGCGAAGTCATCGCACGCTTCTCGCCGCGTACAGCGCCTGATGATCCTGCCGTCATTCTGGCAATCGAAAAAGCGTTGGGTCTGAACTGATCAACCTTCCGGGTGGCCTCCGACTCTTTGGCCACCCCATGTTTTTACCGCTTCTGTACTCAAATCAGTCAAATCAATAGTACTGGGCCTGCGCTCCCGGTCAGCCCTATGCTGCGCCTCTGATCCGGCATTCTTCGCCGAATCGCTATCCCTCAACTCTCGTCGGAGACCCGCGCATGCCGGTAAAAGCCTTGTTCAAACCCTTTCATCTGGGCAGCCTGGAATTATCGTCACGTGTGGTCATGGCGCCTATGACGCGCTCGTTCTCGCCCGGCCATGTGCCGAACTCGAAGGTCGTCGAATATTACCGGCGTCGGGCAGCCGCAGGCGTCGGTCTGATCATCACCGAAGGTACGACGGTGAACCACAAGGCTTCCAATGGCTATCCCAACGTCCCGCAGTTCTTCGGTGAAGCGCCGCTGGCCGGCTGGAAGAACGTGGTTGATGCCGTGCATGCCGAAGGCGGCAAGATCGCCCCGCAGCTCTGGCATGTCGGCGCGGTACGTCGTCTCGGCACCGAGCCGGACGGCAGCGTGCCTGCCTACGGGCCGATGGAAAAGGTCAAGGACGGGCAAGTGCTGGTCCACGGCATGAGCAAGCAGGACATTGATGAAGTGGTGGCTGCGTTCGCGCAGGCAGCAGCGGATGCCAAGGCCATCGGCATGGATGGCGTGGAGATCCACGGTGCTCACGGCTATCTGATCGACCAGTTTTTCTGGGAGGGCAGCAACCAGCGCACCGACGAATACGGCGGCAGCCTTGCCAACCGTTCGCGCTTTGCCATCGAGTTGATTCAGGCTGTACGCGCTGCGGTCGGACCGGATTACCCGATCATCTTCCGTTTCTCACAGTGGAAGCAGCAGGATTACACCGCACGTCTGGTGCAAACGCCGCAGGCGCTGGGTGAGTTCCTGCAGCCGCTGTCGGACGCCGGTGTGGATATCTTTCACTGCTCGACACGTCGGTTCTGGGAAGCGGAATTCGAAGGCTCCGATCTGAACCTGGCAGGCTGGACGCGCAAACTGACCGGCAAACCGACCATTACCGTCGGCAGCGTTGGCCTGGACGGCGAGTTCCTGCAATTCATGGTCAACACCGACAAGGTGGCCCAGCCGGCCAGCCTGGAAAATCTGTTGCAGCGGCTGGGCAACGACGAGTTCGATCTGGTCGCCGTAGGGCGTGCACTGCTGGTCGATCCCGATTGGGCAGTCAAGGTGCGCGAAGGGCGCGAGCAGGACATTCTGCCATTCAGTCGAGAGGCACTGACGACGTTGGTCTGATGGTCTGCCGAGCAACCTTCGCGACTTCGACCTCGGTCACGCTTTCCCGGGGCGGGGAGACTTCCAGCAACTGCCGTTCGAACTGATCGATGATTGCCGCCCAGCCCTGACGACTTGCGTGCTGCCTGGCATTCAGGCGCACGCGGCGCAGGGTTTCGCTGTCTTCCAGCAGCCAGTGCGCGGCGTCTATGAACGCCGCTTCATCGCCTGGCATGGCCAGCGCGCCATTGTGGCCGTGACGAATATGCTGCCCGGCGGCCGCTTCATCGTAGGCAACCACGCCCAGACCGGACGCCAATGCTTCCAGCACCACGTTGCCAAAGGTTTCAGTCAGGCTGGGAAACAGAAACATGTCGCCTGACGCATAGTGCGTCGCCAGCGCCTCGCCCCGTTGCGTGCCGCAGAGGATTGCCTCTGGAATCTGTTGTTCCAGCCAGGCTCGCTGAGGCCCGTCGCCGACAATGATCAGCTTGAGGTTGCGTTGCGGGTAACTCGCCTTCAGCGTCTCGAAACTGGCCTTGAGCAGCCCCAGATTCTTCTCTGGTGCGAGCCTGCCGACATGAATTACCCCCGTGTCATTCGCCCCCAGACCCCAGCTTTCGCGCAAGGACTGTGAACGCCGTGAAGGGTGAAACAGTTGACTGTCCACGCCCCGCGACAGCAACTCGATGCGCTCGAAACCGCGCCGCTCCAGCTCCACTTTCTGGCTGACGCTGGGCACCAGCGTGATCCGCGAACGATTGTGGAACCAGCGCAGGTAATGGGTGATCAGGCGAGTGATGAAGCCCATGCCGTATTGCTGTGTGTATTGAGGAAAATTGGTGTGGAAGCCGCTCACCACCGCAATGCCCAGTCGTCTGGCGGCTCGTAACGCGGAAAGCCCCAGCGGCCCCTCGGTGGCGATATACAGCACATCCGGCCGTTTGCGCTGCCAGCGGCGCAACAACTTGTGCATCGAAGACTGCCCCCACTGCAATCCCGGATAGCCCGGAATCGGCCAGCCCCGGCACAGCATCAGATCATCGGCTGCGCTCGATACAGCGTCCTCGCTCTGGCGCGGCCGGATCAGCTCGACCCGATGCCCGCGTAAGCGCAAGCCGTCACACAGCCGCCCCAGGGTGTTGGCAACGCCATTGATCTCGGGGCTGAAGGTTTCAGTGATAAGCGTGACATGCAGGGATTGGCTCATAGGAAGAGTTTCGACCGTAGACATGTCGGTTATGTGGCGGGTTTGTGATGGATTTGTGATCGGGTGCTTCGGGGCGGGTGTGTGTCAGGTTGTGGTTTCAGATGCCATGTTCAAGCCAAGTCTGTTGCAGGGACTACATGACGTTAATCTTCGTCTTAAGAAAAGGTGAGTTTTTTCGTTAAGTTCGTTGTGGTATTTATTTAAACTCTTATTTGTTCATTTTTTGAGTAACGTCTGGTTATCGGATTTTTATATCCGTCTACCGCTACGCAGTGGTTCGGCAGTGTCCGTTCGGCTGTTAGGGAAATTACTCAAGGATTGAATAAATGAAATTTGACTTCAAAAAATTGAAGCGTACTCGCTCGGCCGCAGGAATTGCATTGGCACTCTGCGTTTTTTCAGGAACGACTGTCGCGGGCAGCTATCAGTCGTCGGTCAGGTTGCCTGTGATACATTCGAAAGATTATTTATACAAGGCTGATTTGCCCGTTGGCAGAGGTGTGCCACCGGGTGCGGTGATTAAAAATGTAAGCTGGAACTGGAATGTGACGGGCTGGCCTCAAGGGCTGGAGGTTTATCTGTGTCAGGTTCCCAGTCCGTGTGTGGACATCTCTCGTCAGAGGCGAGGTTCGACGGTCAGTTTTAATGGACGATTTGCAGCCCAGCTCCTTTCGTTTAAGCTCAGGATCGGGGCCGCTGGACGTACACCCGTCGCTGGGCATTTAGGTACTGTCACGGTGAGTTGGTAGTCTTTTAGCCCCGCCCTGATGCGCTCGGGCGGGGTGCGGTTTACCAGTTGGTCATCTTTTTAAAACGATCAGGCAGGCCGTCGCTGAAATCTATTAGCTTTTTTAGCAGTTCCAAGTCGGATGTTCCCTTTAAGACTTCTGTCTCATACAGCTGATTTCGTTTTTCTCTGACCGAGTGTAGCATGTCTGAAAAATACGCCTTTGATTCTCTCGTTACAGGCTCGCCTGTAGAGTAGTATCGAATGACAGGGTAGTCCGAGAGGTCAAGCAGTTCGAGGTTCATTGTTCTGTGCATAAAATCGTGAATAAGCACTTTAAGTTCCGCGGAGTCATTGATTGCCTCTTTTACCCGATGCTTCTGAGCTGCTCCGTTCGTTTCAAACTCATGGCCCGACGCGTAGGGCTTGTGTAGCGTACTTCCCAGTGCAAGTCCTGGGGGATGACTGTGTTCTGCTCCTGCCTCCTTTGACCTTCCAGCCTGAACCGCCATGGACGCAGAGACTCTCTCCATCGCCGCAGGCCTTGCCGAAAAGCCCTTCTCTTCAACTGCAGACCTGCGCTGCTCAATACTCATGTTCTGCATAAAGAACGAGGAGCGCGGTTGAACCGGGCGACTCAGCGTCGCGGAGGCAGGCGTTATCGAGCGTTCCTGTCTGGATGACTCCGCACGCTTCAATATCTGAGAAAACTGGCCTGGTCGAGATGGCGCAGCTTTTTCCATTCCCGCAGATTGACGTGTTTTGCCGCTTTGTGATGCGGCCGATAGTGTTTGAGTTTCCATGGCGTTGCCCTCCGTGTGGTTCAGGATGCAGAGCAAGTCGAATGCCAGTTTTGGAGTTTCTTTAAGGTCCTACAAGAACGGGGCAGGAAAAATTGAGTTAACTATAATCGTCCTACATACAATGCCTACACGTAGTGATTTTCGGCGGGAGGCAGACTTTTTCCGCTTTGGGTAAAAGTTTGCCGCAGTTCTATATATGAGGGTGATTGGGTGTAAGAGTTTGTACAATGAGCGGTAAGATTGTTCTGATTGCCGAATTTACTGAAGAGCCGAAGATCACTGATGTCCTGTTATCTCTATAAGACCACTGTCCGGAGTGTAACCCGGGCAGTGGTCTCAGGCATGTATCAGCCGAAGTCGGCCACCAGTTGATTGATCAGTTCAGCCACCTTATCCAGGCTTGGCTCGGCAATGCGGTGTTCGTCGGCAAATGAATACTGAACGCTGAACAGTCCGCTATCCGGCCCGTCGGCGTACTCAACTTGATCGTTTTCATAGACGCGGTGCCACGCGTCTTCGCTGATGGAGCGGGAAAAGATGACCATCCTTTCTCCGACACTGGTGCCCATGCCATTGATGAACGCTTCGTCCGGATCGATGCCCCACTCGGACAGTTGGCCGACCAGAAACTCCCTGATCTGCGCTTTGAGGTCTTCGGCATTGCCTTGCTTGGCGAGTACGTTTGGGTTGTGTTGCGTCGTCATGATCTAACTTCCTTGTCAAGTTCATGTGTCTTCCTGTGGCTGCGTTGCAGCCTTGCATGAACAGATTGATTGAAAGCCTATTAGACATGCCTTTTGCATTGCGCGAGTTGTAGATAATTACACGCAGTGATTTTTTACAGGGCTGCCGGAAGCGGGGCTTCCGGCAGCATGTCCCTGTTCATCAGGCACCGGTAACCCGGCTCGGCAAGGCATCAGCCCCGCGCTCACGCACCCAGAACAATGTCGCCCCGGCCACTGCTGCCGGCATCATCAGAATGTTGACCACCGGAATCAGCAGCGCCAGATACACGATGCCGCCGAAACTCAGGCTCTGCAAGCGTTTGGACTTGAGCCAGGCAAGCATCTCGTTCCAGCCCAGCTTGTGGTTGTCGGCCGGGTAGTCGATGTACTGGATGGCCATCATCCACACGCCGAACAGCAGCCACAGCGGGGCGGCGATGATGTTGGCCACGGGTATGAATGACAGGATGAACAGCCCGAGCATGCGCGGCAGCATGTAGCCCAGTTTGCGTGCCTCGCGGGCAAGGGTGCGGGGTACCATGGCAACCAGCTCGGCCCAACTGAAGTCCGGGGAATCATCCACGCCGCGCACCACGGCTTCGACCTTCTCTGACAGAAAGCCGTTGAACGGCGCAGCAATGATGTTGGCGACCATGGTGAAGGTGAAGAACACCATCAGCAGCACCAGCGCGACGAACAGCGGCCAGAGGATGTAGGTGAGAAAGCTCAGCCAGTGGGGAAGCGTGGGCATGAACGCGTCGACCCAGAGTTCGAACTGATGTATCGCCAGATAGATCACGCCGCAGAACAGCACCAGATTGATGCTCAACGGCAGCAGGACGAATAGGCGCAGTCCAGGGCTCAGGACCAGTTTCAGGCCTTCCTTGAGGTATTGCGGGCCGGTAAGGGCAGGAGCAGGCATGGCAGCCTCCGAAAGCTTGAAAGGCGTGACCTTACCGGCTTTGCGATGGCCTTGAAAGAGGAGGCTTGAAGCCGGTCTGGCAGGGCTGATCCGGCTTGTGGCCAATCCGTCGCCTTTTGCGAGGGATAATCTGAACATCGCCACAGACACAGGATCAGAATGGCCTCTGGGTTGTATAGAAGCGGCCTATAAGGTGGATTGTGAAACGATATTTCCTTACTCTCTGCCACCCCGATAGGCTTGTCACCAATTTCAGGACCTGTCCTTACAATTTTCATGGAGTTATCAATGAGCGTACTGGTAAACAAGTCAGCCCCGGATTTCGACGCAGCAGCAGTATTGGGTGATGGTTCCATCGTCGACAGCTTCAAACTGTCCTCCCTGCGCGGCAAGTACGTGGTCTTGTTCTTCTGGCCTCTGGATTTCACCTTTGTCTGCCCTTCGGAAATCATTGCCCACAACAACCGCATCGCCAAATTCCGCGAGCTGGGTGTTGAAGTGGTTGGCGTTTCCATCGATTCGCAATTCACCCACTTCGCGTGGCGCAGCACTCCGGTAGAAAAAGGCGGCATTGGCGAGGTCGAGTTCACCATGGTGGCCGACGTCAAACACGAGATCACTCGCGCCTATGGCATCGAACACGACGACGGCGTTGCACTGCGCGCATCGTTCCTGATCGACAAGGCTGGCGTTGTCCAGCACCAGGTGGTCAACAACCTGCCGCTGGGTCGTGACGTTGACGACATGGTGCGTCTGGTCGAAGCGCTGCAGTTCACCGAAGAGCATGGCGAAGTCTGCCCGGCAGGCTGGCGTCCAGGCCAGAAAGGCATGAAGGCCGACGCAAAGGGCGTCGCCGACTACCTGGCTTCCAACGCCAAGAGCCTGTAATCGATGGCGGCGGCCTGGCTCAGCGTCAGGTCGCCGCATCAGAATTCTCAGGACGGCCGAGCGGTTTCGGCCATCCTTACTTATCCAGCCGTTCCGACCGCGGCGTAAACGGCCGGTCGATAGGAGTGTGTCATGTCAGACGTACGTCATTCCCGAGTGATCATTCTCGGTTCCGGCCCTGCCGGTTACAGCGCTGCGGTGTATGCCGCGCGCGCCAACCTGAAGCCTCTGCTCATCACCGGCATGCAGGCTGGCGGTCAGCTGACCACGACCACTGAAGTCGATAACTGGCCGGGCGACCCGCATGGCCTGACCGGCCCGGTATTGATGGAGCGCATGCGCGAGCACGCCGAGCGTTTCGAGACCGAGATCGTGTTCGATCACATCAACTCGGTCGATCTGGCAGGCAAGCCGTTCAGCCTGCAGGGCGACAGCGCAACCTACACCTGCGACGCGTTGATCATCGCAACCGGTGCGAGCGCTCGTTACCTGGGTCTGCCATCGGAAGAAGCGTTCATGGGCAAGGGCGTGTCAGCCTGTGCTACGTGCGACGGTTTCTTCTATCGCAACCGCGAAGTGGCGGTGGTCGGTGGCGGTAACACCGCTGTTGAAGAGGCGCTTTATCTGGCCAACATCGCGAGCAAGGTAACGCTGGTTCACCGTCGTGAGACGTTCCGCGCAGAGAAGATTCTGATCGACAAGCTGCATGCGCGCGTCGCCGAAGGCAAGATCGAGCTCAAGCTCAACGCAACGCTGGACGAAGTGCTGGGTGACAACATGGGCGTGACCGGTGCCCGCCTGAAAAACAACGACGGCAGCAGCGACGAGCTGAAAGTCGACGGCGTGTTCATCGCCATCGGCCACACGCCGAACACCTCGCTGTTCGACGGCCAGCTGGCGTTGAAAGACGGCTACATGGTTGTGCAGGGTGGCCGTGAAGGCAACGCAACTGCCACCAGCGTCGAGGGTGTGTTCGCAGCGGGCGACGTTGCAGACCACGTGTACCGTCAGGCAATCACCTCGGCGGGTGCAGGCTGCATGGCTGCACTGGACGTTGAGCGTTATCTGGACGGCCTGGCCAACGCCTCGTTCTGATTGCGTTCTGCAGACATGAAAAAACCGGCCTTGTGCCGGTTTTTTTGTGGGCTTTATCTCTGACAAGGCGCTGTCGCGCAGCAGACACCGGACCTCGTGGGAGCGGACCGAGCGGCGTTCCGTTTGTCCGCGAATGCAGTATTCCAGTCACTGCATATGCGTTGGATGACTGGCCTTTTCGCGGACAAGTCCGCTCTTATCAAACACCTGCAACCCACTGAAGAAACGCGTTTTTGTGGGAGCGGACTTGTCCGCGAATGCTGTAGTTCAGCCGATGAATATTCGTCGGATGTACTGGCCTTTTCGCGGACAAGTCCGCTCCCACCAGGTTTGCTGCGCGACAGCGCTACGTCGAAGACGTGGTGGCGCCTCCCACAAAAACGTGTTCATCCAGCAGATTACGTGTTGTTTGATAAGAGGCAGCGTGTCGGGAGAAAGACCCCCGACGTACTTCAACCCTTGCGCTTGAGCGGCTCGCCTTCGAACGTCACGCCCGCCAGACCATGCTTGATCAGCGCACGAATATTGCCGTGGTCGCTGCCATCGGGTGTGGCCTGCACGGAACGGTAGTGTTCGCCGAACGCCAGCAGTGCCTCTTCATCGCTCAGGCCTTCCAGCAGGGCCATGCCCAGGGTCTTGCACGAACCTTCGTTCTGGCCCGCCGCGTTGTCGACATCACCGTTACGGAACGCCTGTGGCTGGTAGTCGTAGGTGTTGGCGATGAAGGCGAGGGTGTCGGCAAAGGCGTGTTCGCCGCTGCGCAGACGGGTGCGCAGGGAGTTCAGGTCAGTCATGCTTGGGTTCCTTGGCGAAGGCAGCCTGTTGCTCGGCGCTGGCTTCTTTCTGGTACTGGGCTTTCCACTCGCTGTACGGCATGCCGTAGACCACTTCGCGGGCGTCATCGAGGCTGATGTCGATGTGTTTCTCGTCGGCCGCGGCCTTGTACCATTTGGACAGGCAGTTGCGGCAGAAGCCGGACAGGTTCATCAGGTCGATGTTCTGGACGTCCTTGCGGCTGTCCAGATGCGCCACCAGTCGGCGAAAGGCGGCGGCTTCGAGTTCGAGGCGTTCTTGCTCGGTCATGACGGGCTCTTTTCGGTCAGTAAAGTGACGTCATGATAAGAGTTTCAGCGTTGACCGGCGAGCGTGATCGAGACGGATTCGGCAAAACGCAGCGCGTGCGGCTTGTCGACTTCCACTTCGGCGTAGGTCACCGCCTGATGGCTCATGACCAGATCCAGCACTTCCTGGGTCAACCGCTCAAGCAGCGCGAAGCGATTGCCTTCGACGTGCTGAATGATCGCCTTGGTGATGGTGCGGTAGTTGAGCGCATGTTCGATGTCGTTGTCGCGCACCGCTTCTTGGGCGACATACAGAATCGTCAGGTTGATCAGTACATCCTGCTTGTTGAGAATCTCGTCTTCATTGATACCGATGAACGTGCGCAGTCGCAGGTCCTTGACGCGAATGCGCGCGGTTCCGGGTTCCAGTCGGGCCATCGTTATTTGCTCCTTGCGATCAATTGCAGAAACTCCATGCGCGTCGTGCTGGACTCGCGGAAAGCACCGAGCATGACGGACGTGTTCATGGTCGAATTCTGCTTCTCGACGCCGCGCATCATCATGCACATGTGCTTGGCTTCGATCACCACGGCGACGCCGGAAGCTCCGGTCACTTCCTGAATCGCTTCGGCGATCTGGCGGGTCAGGTTTTCCTGGATCTGCAGGCGTCGGGCGAACATGTCGACGATGCGGGCGATCTTCGACAGACCCAGTACCTTGCCGGTCGGAATGTACGCAACGTGCGCCTTGCCGATGAACGGCAGCAGGTGATGCTCGCACAGCGAATACAGCTCAATGTTCTGGACAATGACCATTTCGTCGTTGTCGGACGCGAACAGTGCGCCATTGACGATTTCTTCAACGCTCTGCGTGTAACCATGACACAGATACTGCATCGCCTTGGCGGCGCGCTTGGGAGTATCCAGAAGGCCTTCGCGTTCCGGGTCTTCACCGAGGCCGACCAGAATGTCTCGATAATGCTGTGGCAGGGATAAGCTCATCAGATTGATCCTCGGGGCGGCCTACTTGACGTGCCGTCCACCGTTTACGGTCAGTGTGGTGCCGGTGACATAAGTGGAGTCCAGAAGGTAACGCAGGCTCTGGTAGATCACTTCTGCACCCGGCTCTATGCCCAGCGCCGATTTGGCGAGGACGTTGGCGCGGTACGCTGCGTCGTCCGTGGGTTGAAACATCAGCAATGCCGGAGCAATGCCGTTGACCTTGATGCGCGGTGCGAGCCGCGCGGCAAACGACAGGGTCAGGCTTTCCAGGCCTGCCTTGCTGGCGCAATACGCGATGTGCTTGCTGCTGCCCTTGCGAGTGACGTCATCGCTGATGTGAACGATGTCGGCCACCTCGCTGGCGTGCAGCAGTGGCGCGCAGTGCAGGTTGATGAGGTAGGGCGCAAGCATGTGTACGTTGAACATCCTGCTGAACTGCCCGGCTTCATCGCCTGGTGTTTCAGCGAGCCACTCGGAGGCGTTGTGCACGATGGCCCGCAGGCTGTCGGTGTGGTCTTTGAGTGCTTCGATAAACGCCATGATGCCCGCTTCGCTGGAGAAATCGCCTTGCAGGGCGAGAGCACCTGCCCGGCGCAATTCATCGATACCGGGCCGCTCGCTGCGATAGCTGACGATCACAGGATGGCCCTGCTCCAGCAGACGCTGCGCACAATGCAGGCCCACTCGCTGACTGGCGCCGGTGATCAGGATCGGTGCAGAAGAGATGTCCATCGGCAGTTCACGCATCATGTCGGTAAGAGGGTGTTTGCTAACCAGCCTGAGGAAACGACCTACATCAAAGTGTTGTTCAGGCTGACAGCAAACTTATACCAGAGGATTTTTTTGTACAACCCTGATCATCGCGAATCACATATCTATCGAGCGGGCGGGGTCTCTAATATGGGAAAAACAAGCCGCTTGATCGATTTTTGCGCGCGAGCAAGACCTGTACCGTCTGAAGGGTTTTGTACAGGTCTTGTCGGGTTATCGGGAGGATGCGGAGTGGGTTCGGCGTGACGCTGCGGTTGGCGAAGTCTGTAGCCAGGGCGCCAAAAGGCGCGTGGACAGCGGTATGAACAGATAGACCATCAGCGGCGTCAGGATTGCAGTGCTGATCATGATGCGCGGCAGCAGGTCGAGATGATTGAGCAGCGGACCCAGCAGAAAATTGAAAATCAGCGAAACCGGAAAGAATGCCAGCCAGATGGCGACAGCCTGTTTCCAACGCGGCGGGCGTTGATCGGCAGCTCCGAACCAGCCGTCTATGCCACTCACACGATGTTCCGAGGGTTGCGCGAACAGCCCGCTGCCGCGCACCAGCCAGGAGCGTCGAGATGCAGAATGCTCCCAGGCGTGCATGGTCTGCTCATCAGTAAAGCGGAAAATAATCTGGAATTCGTCATCGCCAGGCGGCGGAGCGAGTACGCCGGAACCCAGATAGCCGGGAAAGTCGGTGGCCAGTTGTTCACCTTCGTGCAGCCAGGCCATCATTTCCTGATAGCGGCCATGGGCGACACGGCGTGCAACCATCAAGGTGACGGGTGAGGTAGACATTGTGTATCTCCGGTAGAGGCGTGAGATTCCCGGGTAGGGAGGTCACATGGCGCGGCACCGGGGTGGTGGGCCGCGTCAGCTTCACTCAGAAGCAAGCAAGGATTATTCCTGAATCCGTTTAAAACAAGTAGAACTTTGTAATCGCTCGCTGGCCTCAATTTCTGACGCCCGGCGCTATAGACCGTTCGACGGCGCTGTTTACAATGCGTCGCACAAATACAAGTGATAACCCGGCATGACCCAACCTATTGATCACCACCTTGTCCGGAAGGATCCCGACGAGGATTTCAGGCAACAAGAGCTTTATCCGATTCGCGAGGTTGCCCGTCTGACCGGCGTCAACCCGGTCACGCTGCGCGCGTGGGAGCGTCGGTACGGCCTGATTCAGCCAACGCGCACCGAGAGTGGGCACCGGCTGTATTCGCAGTCCGACATCGAAACCGTACGCAGCATTCTCGACTGGATAGAGCGGGGCGTGGCTGTCAGCAAGATCGGCAAGATCCTGGCCCGCAGCGAAAGTACTCGCAGTCAGTCGTCACCGCCGGAGAATCCGCTGTCCCGAGCGGACTGGACGCAGTGGCAGAGTCAGTTGAGGCAGGCCATCGGCATGTTCGACGAGCGTCGCCTGGAGCAACTCTACGGGCAGATTTTCTCGACCTACTCACTCGTGGTGGTGTTCGAAGATATTCTGATGCCGCTGTGGCGGGAGGTGATGGTCAATCAGGCTACGTTCGGGCATACCAGCGAAGGGTTGTTCTTCGATACATTTATGCGCGGCAGGGTGCTGCAGCGGCTGCAACTGGCCAACGATTCGGCAAAGGGCGTGGTGGTGCTGGCCGCTCTGTCTTCTCAGGACCGGGAGCTTGAGTTGTCGGTTGCAGGATTGTTCATGGGGAGTGCGGAGATTGCCATTAGAGTGTTGGCTATCGGTCAGCCTTTTGACGAGCTGAGTCTGGTCTGCGAACGGGTCGGGTCTCTGGCGCTGGTGCTGTTTTCCAGCACGTCATTTGCCGTTGATCTGCCAAAGCGTCTGAACAGACTGGCATTGACGCTGGAATGCCCGGTACTGCTTGCAGGGGAAGTGTCGCACTTCGTTCAGGAGGGGCTTGCCGGATCTACAATCGCCTGCCTTGGCAGTGATGGTCGTTCGATGAATCGTTTGCTCAAGCAGTTTCTGGCGGGGCAGATGGACAGCTGACAGCGTGTCCCGGGTAACGACCAGGCGTCACTGATGCAGGGAAGGGTGCATGCGCCGATGTTCCTGCAGGATGTATTGACGCAGGCGCTCCGAATCTTCCTTGCTGTGCTGGCTCAGGCGGTAGGCACCCAGATTGTTGTCCTTCAATCGCTCAAGCTTGCCGCGCATGGCGATAGGCGCTTGTCCCACCGGATTGAACCAGGCGGCAAAGTGCTTGGGCAGCTTGCCCTGCTTTCTGCTCTCAAGCAGAACGCCCTTGAACGACAGCTCGTGAACCCACAGGGACGTCAGCGAGCCTTTTTCAGTCTCCAGGGGCACCGGCTCTTCCAGGACCAGACGCCAGGGACGAATCTGCGGACCTTCTTCGAAGATGCTGGGCGCACCCAGTTCAAGGTGCAGGGCGTGGAACTCGTCTTCGACCAGGTGCAGCGGAAAATTCATTTGCTGATTTTCGAACTGGGCGTGGATCGTGACCTGCTCGTGGGCTGCCAGCCGGGTCAGCAAATCCTGAATCTGTACGCCGCCATTGACCAGCAGACTGCGCGTGCTGTCACGCACGTTCAGTTTGGGGTTGCGATGCATGCTCTGGATGAAATCCAGCTCAGCTTGCGTCAATAGGGAATCAGGTTGCATGAGGAGACTCGAACTAACAGGCAATTGATGAAGAAGACCTTTTGATCTGCACAGCGTTCCTGCCGCTCGTCGTATTTTCAGCTATTTCCCGATTTCAATGCTTCAATTTCTGCCTTGGCCTCTGCCAACTGGTCCACAAGTTCTTTGATCCGTTGCTCATTCTGGACCTGAACGGTGACATCTTTTTGAATCCCGATGTAATACATGAGCTGGTTGGCTTCGTTGCGCACTGGCGTGATCGACAGCTCATTCCAGAACGTGCTGCCGTCCTTGCGATAGTTACGCAGTATCTGACGGCATGCCTGGCCACTGCGTATGGCTTTCTGAATGGCCTCGAGTGCTTCCTGCTGACGGTCGGTGGCCTGTAGAAACCGGCAATCCTGATACAGCACTTCTTCCACGCTGTAGCCGGTCAGGGCGGCAAAACCCTTGTTGGCATAGATGAGGATGTTGTCGTCGCCTTCCTGCTCGGCCACGACAATACCGTCGGTCGATGCATCTATGACCAGTTGCAGCAATTTTGCGTTGATCATCACGTGGCATTCCCGAGCAGATTTCACCGTCGCATTCTAGGGCCTGTCGTCGCTTCAGTGCGAGCCGTGTCACTTGACGGGGCTGAAATACCAAAGGCCTCTGGGGCATACTGTCGCCCTTTTTCAAGCTGCCAGAGGATGAGTCATGAGAATCGCGATTGTGTGCGGTTCGGTCTACGGATCGGCCGAAGAAGTGGCCCGGCATGCAGGCGGGCTGCTGCGCGCAGCAGGTCACGAGACGCTGCTCAACCCTCGCATCACCCTGCCTGAGCTGTTGGCCTTCGAGCCGCAGGCCTTGCTGGCCGTGACCTCGACCACCGGCATGGGAGAGCTGCCCGACAACATCATGCCGATCTACTCCCAGTTGCGTGACCAGTTGCCTGCTGCGCTGCGCGGCTTGCCCGGCGGGGTCATCGGTTTGGGTGACGCGAGTTACGGCGATACGTTCTGCGCAGGCGGTGAGCAACTGCGTGAGTTGTTTGCCGAGTTGGGCGTCAGTGAAGTGCAGGCCATGCTGCAACTGGATGCCAGCGAAAGCGTCACGCCTGAGAGCGATGCCGAGCCCTGGCTGGCTGATTTCATCAAGCACCTGGGCTGAATCCATCCCGCTGCGTTATTGAGCACCATTCAGCCGCGGCTGTATTCATTGTGGACGGCGTCCTGCTGGTCAACACTCAGTGGATTACATCCCTTTGACAGTGGAGCCAGCTATGAGCGAATCCGTGCGTTTTGAAGACAAGGTAGTCATCGTGACGGGAGCGGGCGGAGGCCTTGGGCGTGCGCACGCGCTGCTGTTCGCGAAACACGGTGCTCGGGTGGTGGTCAATGATCTGGGCGGATCGGCGCAGGGCGAGGGTGCCAACGCCTCGGCGGCCGACCGTGTGGTGGCAGAAATCCGCGAAGCAGGAGGCACGGCGGTCGCCAATCACGACTCGGTGACCGACGGCGGCCACATTGTGCAGCACGCCCTCGATGCTTTCGGCCGCATTGATGTTGTGGTCAACAATGCCGGTATTCTGCGCGACAAGTCCTTCGCCAAAATGGAGGATGCCGACTGGGATCTGGTTTACCGGGTTCACGTGGAAGGCGCCTACAAAGTCACGCATGCCGCCTGGCCGCACTTGCGTGAGCAGAATTTCGGTCGGGTGATCTTCACTTCTTCGACCTCGGGTATCTACGGCAACTTCGGCCAGTCCAATTACGGGATGGCCAAGCTCGGGCTGTACGGTCTGACCCGCACGCTGGCACTGGAAGGCCACAAGAACGGCATCCTGGTCAACGCCATCGCGCCAACCGGCGGCACACGCATGACCGAGGGCCTGATACCGGCCAACGTATTCGAGCTGCTCAAGCCCGAGCTGGTCAGCCCGCTGGTGGTGTACCTGGGCAGTGACCGTTGCCAGGAAAACGGCAGCCTGTTCGAAGTGGGGGGCGGCTGGATCGGCAAGGTTCGCTGGGAACGCAGCCTGGGCGCCTGCTTCGATCCGCATGCGGGCTTCAGCCCTGAGGATGTCGCCGAACACTGGCAAACCATCGGCAATTTCGACGACGCGGCGCATCCTGCGGATAACATCGACGCGTTGAAAGAGATGATGGCCAATCTGCAGAAATATGTGAAGTGACGCCCGTATTCAGCTTGTTCACACGCGGGGCAGAGCTATTTTCTCGGCCCTGTGATGCCGTTTTTTATTTCTCTAAAGTTGATTGTTTGTAAGTCCATAGTTTGAAGTTGAGGATTAGTTACCGTTCTCTGTAAGAATTGTCCGGTGCAGTTGTAAGTTTGGTACGGATTTTTGAGGCTCTATCAATAAATACCTTTTCACTCCGATATGACGGTTGAACGTATTCATTATCGGAGTAGCCCATGGCCGGATCCATCTGGGGTGATTTGCCACCTTTCACCGTTAAAATGCCCGAAGCGCGCGCCGTTATCAAAGCGCCCAAGGTTCAGATCAGCCAGGTGCTGCGAGAGGTCGGGGAAAATGCGCTTGCGCTCAACTCGTTAGCGATGGAAAAACGCAAGATGAAGCCGATGTTCAAGGACTTCAACCCGGAGCAGATCACCCCCAAGGACTTGAGCAGAGCGGGGATGGTGCTGTTCAAAGCCGGTTTTATCGATAATCACACAGCCGAACTCATGAGCCGCGCCGGTGACGAGTTTGACAATAAAGGTAATGTGCTTAATCCGGACAGGGAAATCAATGCACTGGAATTCTTCGCCGGCCGTATTGTGGACATGAAAGAAAAGTCCGCTTGGGGGGACCCCTACGCCAAACTGCTATTACCGGATTACATTCGAACCATTCACATTATTCAAAACCTCGCGGCGTTTGCCCAGTCCGGCGACAGTTATGATATGCGCAAGTTTGAAGCGTTGGAAAAGGAAGGCTCCAAACAGAGCAAGCATTATATAAAAGGGTGACCGTGCGGCCAGATAATAAGCTGCGCAAAAAAAAACCGCCGCACAGCAAACTGTGCAGCGGTTAATGGAAGTTGATTCAGGGGAGCTGAAAAACAACGACTTCAAGGGCGAGAAGGTTAGCGTCCCTGACGCGTTTGAAACATCCTCGGACAGGATATGCAGCGTTACCCGAGCGGTAACAATACGCAGGCCTCGGCGTATGTCAGGCAGGCGGTCAGTGCACACTTCGGTGAGACGGCAACTGGCTCAGGCGTTCGGTGAGCTTGAGTCGCTGTATCGGGTCGTCACTGAGCAGCAAGGCATGCTGCAGATCGAAGCGCTCGGCCTGTGGGCATTCCAGTGACTGATAAAGGCTGGCGCGAGCCATGTGATCGCTGCTCGTAGCCTGGCCCAGTTCGACGATCCGGTCCGCATCCTTGAGAGCCGCGATCAGGTCATCATTGATGATGTGCAGATGCCTCAGGTTGCGCGACAGCCGCTGCAGCATGTTCACGGGCGTGGCCCGCATCATGTGCACGGCCTGCAGCTGCATGGTGGGTCCGAACTGACGCACCAGCAGCTCGCGGCAATCCCTGGGGTACAACCTGCGGCCGCCACAGGGGTCGAGCAGGTGATCCGCGCCCGGAACACGCAGAAGGAAGTGTCCGGGGAAGTTGACGCCCTCCAGCGCGATATCCAGCCGTCTTGCAATCTCCATGGCCACCAGCGCCAGACCCAGCGGCTGACCGCGACGACGCTGCACCACCTTGTGCAGCAACGCCGAGTCGGGCCTGGGCGGGTTCCAGTCATCCTGTTGAAAGCCCAGGGCGCTGAGCTGGCGCAAGAGCAACTGGGCCAGCTCGCAGGCTGGAGCCACCGGCAGTGCCGCGTCAATTCGATGTTGCAGGAGATCGATCTCGGCCATGAGTTCGTGACGGGGGAAGTGCGCGTCATGTTCGGTCGACACCCACAACGCGGCTTCGAAGACCGAAGGCGGTGTGCGTTGCAGGCAGTCCAGGCAATGCTGACGTGGAGTCATCGACCCCTCCGTGCTGACAGATTGGGTAAAAGCGTACTGTTCTGATTCCTTTTAGCCCTGCCCACGTATTTCGTCCAGCACCGCTTGTATCTGCCTGAGCGGTCGATTGTTTTTCCGGGCCAGCGCCTATACTCGCCTGACATAAGAAGGGGGAGCACACCGCATGTTCGCTCTCATGCAACAGTCACGTGCCGAGGCGCTGCATCTGGTGTGCGATCCGGATGCAGGCTTGAAAGCCGTTATCGCCATTCACAGCAGCCGCCTGGGACCTGCGCTGGGCGGATGCCGCTACCTGACCTATCCAGACGAAGAGAGCGCGATAGAAGATGCCATTCAATTGGCAAGAAGCATGAGCTACAAGGCGGCCCTCGCCGGTCTGCCGATGGGGGGCGGCAAGGCGGTGATCATGCGAGCCGCGCAGCGCGTCGAACGGCCGGCATTGTTCGAAGCCTTTGGGCGCTTTGTCGAAACCCTTCAGGGCCGTTACATCACCGCTGTCGACAGCGGCACGTCCAGTGTCGACATGGATTGTGTTGCGCTCAGTACCCGGCATGTCACCAGCACCAGCGACGCAGGCGACCCGTCGATCAGCACAGCGATGGGCATGTTCACCGGCATTCGGGCCACGGCCATGGCGCGTCTGGGCAGCGATAATCTGGAAGGGTTGCGCGTTGCGATTCAGGGGCTGGGTCATGTGGGATATCCGCTGGCCGCTCTGCTGCATGCCGCTGGAGCCGAATTACTGGTGAGCGATCTGGACAGCGATAAGGTGCAACGGGCAATGACGCAACTCGATGCGCACCCCATTGCGTGCGAAGCGCTGCTGAGTACGCCGTGCGACATTCTTGCGCCTTGCGGTCTGGGGCATGTATTGAACTGCAAGAGCGTTGCGCAGTTGCGTTGTGCAGCCGTCGCGGGTGCGGCGAACAACCAGTTGACCAGCCTTCAGGTGGCTGACCAGCTGGAAGCCCGGGGGATCCTGTATGCACCGGATTACGTCATTAATTCGGGAGGGCTGATTTACGTTGCGCTGAAACACAACGGCGAAGGGCAGGGCACGATCGATCGCCATCTTTCCCGCATCGGGATGCGACTGACCGAAGTCTTCGCCCACTCGCAGGCGGAAAAACGCTCACCGGCCCGCATTGCCGATGCATTGGCAGAGCGGCTGTTGAATGAATGATGGCTCCCACGGTCTGGGTTCGCTCACCTGAGACTGGAACGCAGGGAGTTAAAGGCTATTTCCTCAGTGCCTTGACCAGCGCAGGCGTTACGTAATGCGGGCCGTCGAACAGGTACAAGGGGTAGCCGTCATAGGCGGCCAACTGGGGTTTTAGCTCGGCAGCCGTCGCCGAGCGAAAGCCGCCGCCGACCTGCGGGCGAAACGCTTCGACGATGATTCTCACCCGGTTCTTGCCCAGCCGTGTGCGCAAGGCATCGGCGTAGGTGCGCGCGACCGGGGCGGTGCGGGCGTATACGCCCACGCCGTCCTGAAAGAATACGCCGATGTCATCCGGCAGCCAGGTTTTCAGCCAGTCGGCGGTCGCGGCAGGGCCAATGTTGGCGCCATCGTAGACGCTGATCCATAACGGCCTTGGCAGCTTTGCCAGCAGCGCGGGCAGTTCTTTGGCGCGGCTCCAGCTTGGATCGACCTCAGCGGGGAAATACCACCCGGTGATATTAAGTGGCGTCTTGACCTTGGCCAGTTGCGCCGACAGCACCGCCAGTTGCTCGATATTGTCCCGCGACTGGTTTTCGCTGAAATGCCCGGCCAGCCCGAGAATCACATCCTGTGCCCAGGGCTCCTTGCCGATGCGTGACCAATCCGGCAGGACTGGCACTGTGGGCAGCGTTGTACCGGGAATGAATGCCTGGTTATCCACCGCCGTCCATTGCACCAGCAGCTCCCGTGCGCCAAGCCTGTCCCAGTCTCCCTCGATGTCCACCGTTGCGTTGTCCGGCTGCCAGACGATGCCGACAATCTGCGAGCCTTTGGAAGGAAACAGCTGACCCAATTCGCCCGTCACAATACCGAGCGCACCGATCAGCAGAGCCACCAGCGAGGTCTTGATCAAGGGCCTTCCCTGTAACAGCGAAATCAGACCCTTCAAGCATTGTTCCTCGTTGCACTTTGCGCCAGTACGATCACCATGAGAATGTCATGCGTGCGAACACACCCTGAGCGCGGTCATCGCCAAATACCTTCTCCCGGTACTGCACGGAGACGTCGACATAGGACTGCGGCGCCTTGTACTTGTCCTCACGGAACCAGTAGCGCACGCCTGTGCCGACACCCAGCCCGCCCGCATTATCGGACGAGGTGCGGTTGCGACCCAGTGCATCGACTTCGCTGCGCATCTTCGAGTCGTAGTCAACGGCGGCGACCACATGCGGGAACACAACCAGCCTTGGGCTGATGCTGTCGATGCGGAAACTGCGGCCGACCTGCCATTCGCTGTTGAAGTAATTGCGCTTGTCCTGCAGATAGCGACCGCCTTCCATGTACAGCTGTGAGGTCCACCAACTCGGCACATCCACTCGCAGATCGGTGCCGATGCTGGAACCGTAGCCCAGCCGCACCAGCCAGTCGCCGTCGATATTGGAACTGCCAAGCGGAAAGGTCCGTTCCAGCGCGCCGATCACGTTGACACTGCTGAACGGCTTGACCCGCACCCCGAGCGCGCCTTGCAAGGCATCCGCGCCGGTGTCGGCACTGCTTTCCTTGCTCCACAGCGTATCGGTCACGCGGCCGTACAGCTCGACAAAGCGCGCGTTGCGGTAGCCGAACGGCCGCCAGAAGACTTCGGTGCTGTTCTGCACGCTGTCACTGTTGCTGCTCGGCGCGCCATTCAGGCCGCTGGAAGTGCTGGCACCGCGATAAGTCGTGGTGTTGGTCACGCCCCATTCGCGGGACAGGTCGGACACCGCCCGGCGGGTGTCGAACACCTGCTGGTCCGGCATCTGCAGATCACCGGTCTGTTGGTAATCCAGCACGCGTCGGAAATAGGCAATCGCCTGTGCGTCATCCGAGTTACGCATGGCCGTGTAGGCGGCGTCCTGAACTTCCTTAGGCTTGAGCCCGACCTGCCGGTCCACACGCTTGAACTCGTTCAACGCACCGCGATCATCGCCTGCCTGGCTGAGCAGGTAGGCAAGCTGCACTTCGTCACCCGGTTGCAACTGTCCCGAGTCGCGGGCCTGCTGCATTCGCTGCATGGCCTCGTTGGGTTGTCCCATCGCGGCATACAACGAAGCCTGTTCGCGCAGAGGCAGATTGCCGACGGCCAGTGCCTGGGCAAAATCCTGGCGCGCTCCAGAGCTGTCGCCCAGTCGCTGGCGCATCTGCCCGCGCTGAACGAGCAGGGTCGCATCGTTGCCATTGAGCGCCAGCGCTTCAGTCGCCGCAGAACGTGCCTCGCCATATTGCTGTTGGGCAATCAGCGCGCTGACCAGCAGTTTTCGATAAGCCACTTGTTGCGGGAAGCGGCGCACGGCATCACGGGCTTCGCTCAACGCTGTTTCGTTGTCGTCTCGGGCCAATGCGGCATAGCCACGGGCAGCCGTATTGGCTGCAAGCTGCTCCTCGATCGCCTGTCGACGTCGGTCCAACGCCGGTTGCGGTCCGACAGCCTGAACGGCGTCGTCGATTGCCACTTGAGCCTCTTCTAGGCGCTGTTGACGTTGCAGCGCTTCGATCAGCATCATGTGGTAATCGAGGTTCTTCGGTGCCTGACCGATGGCCTTGCGGGCATGCAGCGCCGAACCCGCGTAGTTTCGGTTGGCGTAGGCGCGCAGGGCGAGATTGCCTTCCAGATAACCGGGTTTTGGTCGGGCGGCAGGGTAGCGTTGCGGGTGATCGCGTCGTTCCTTGTCACGCTCGGCCAGCGCGATCAGCGTGCGCAACTGATCGGCATCCTCACGCTGACGCAAGGCTTCGCGGGCCTTGGCGATGGCCAGGTCGTAATCCTTGCGGTTGTAGGCGGCATACGCTTCGTTGGCGACGGCGTAGGCAGGGCCGGTCAACGGCAGCGGCAGGATTTCGGCCTGACTGAACGGCGAACACAGGCTCAGGCCAGTCGTCATCAGCGACAGAATCAACGGGCGCTTCATAGCGGCTGCTCCGGGAGTGCGTCAGTTCGGTAAAGGTCGTGCTGACGTGCCACTGCCTGCTCGATGGTTTCGCGAGGCAGCACGCCGATGTCCACCAGGTAATCACCGATCCGGCCGTGGACATGCGGTTTGTAGCCGAGCATGGCCTTGCTGAACACGTCGCGGTCCAGCAATCCCTGCTCGATCAGCAGGTCGCCCAGCAACGGCGTGGCGGCAGGCAGCGGCTGACCACCGACGGCTTGCAGCAGGCGCAGTTGCGCGACGATCTCGCTTTCACGGGCGATCAACTGCACAGGCTCTGCGCCCAGTTGTTCGGTGATCTGTTGCAGGCCTTCTTCGGTCAGCGGGCTGGCAACGGCGATTTCCTGTCGCCCCTGAATGCCGCCAGACAGCGGCACGGCGCGCCAGCGCAGACAGAATTCGTCTGCGAGAGGCGAGTCGGCAGCGCGTTTGCTCGCGATGTCAAACACCCGGGGCAGGTCGCTCTGAAAGGCAATCGCTTCAGCCAGGGTTTCATCGTCGAGCCAGCCGTGGCTCAACAGGATGCGGCCCAACGGCAGCCTGCGGGTCTGTTGTTCGACCAGCGCGGTCTGCAGTTTCTCGTCGTTGATGGCTTGCCACGACAGCAGCACGCTGCCCAGCCGACGCGGCGCGATGGCGACCAGGTCGGTGGACGGGAAGTCGTGCATGGTCTTGTCCCACGCCAGCTTGCGATTGAGCAGCTTGCCCACCAGAAACATCCGCCAGGCCCGCGCCGCAGCCATGAAGTTGACGAAATTACCGACCACCATGCGCGGCAGTGACAGCAGGCCGTGTTGCCAGCCGTACAGAATCGTCGTGAAATAGAAGCGGTGCACCATGCGCCAGAGCAGCGCAATGCCGTTGGCCACCAGCAGGTATTTGATGAGGCCATTGGTTTCGAATGGCGTCGGGAAACTGGTGTTCCACAGCCCGCTGGCGCGCAACACGATCAGCGCCACCAACTGCACCAGAATGAGGTAGGCAATGATGCTGATAAACGAGGTCACCACGCCCTTGCGGTCGCGAAACAACAGGTAGCGGTTGGCAAGCGAACCGCTCCAGCCCATCTGCTCCCAGCCTTGCAGGCCGATGCCCAGCGTCCAGCGAGCCTTCTGGCGAAACGCTGTGCGAAAGGTGTCCGGGAAAAACTCGCGAACACACAGCGGCATTTCCAGCGTCGACTCATACGGCTTGCGAAACCAGGATTTGCGCAAGACGCGAAACTGCACCGGGAAGCGTACGAAAATCGCCTGCATGCCGTACTTCGCCAGACGCGCGCCGACGTCGTAATCCTCGGTCAGGCTTTCGGTGTTGAACGGCTGATTCTGGTTTTCATCGGCCAGCACCATCAAGGCGCGACGCGAGAAACACGTGCCCACGCCTGCGGACGGGACGGTATCGGTCATGCTTTCACGCACCACCAGATCCTTGCCGTGCCACTCGGCGAACTCGTCCATGTAGGTGCCCGCCACCCATTCGTACCAGTTGCGTTCCAGCGACACGACTGGCAACTGGATCATGTCCTTGCGTGGCAGCAGGTAGTTGAACAGGCGCAGCTCCAGCGGGTGCAGCACGTCTTCGCTGTCATGCAGGATGGTCCCGGCGAACTGCATGGCATGGGTTTTCTCGTAGAGAAAGATCGCCTGGATCACCCAGTTCAGGCAGTCGGCCTTGCAGGTCGGGCCGTCATGAGGCACCTCAACGCGGTGCAGTTGCTTGTAGCGACGACGCATGCGCTCCACTTCATCGATGGTGCGCTGATCGTTGATGTAGGTGCCGACGAACACCACGTAGTTCTGATAGTCGAGGGTCGACACCATGTTCTCGATCATCGGCGCAATGACGTCGTATTCCAGCCACGCCGGCACCATGATCGCCAGCGGCTGTTCGTCACGGGCCATCAACTGCTCGGCAGTCAGTGGCCGGTAGCGGCGTTCGGCGGTGAACTTGCGGTACAGGCGTCTGGCCCAGTACCAGACATCGATGATCAGGTCATCGATGCTCGACACCAGAATGATCAGACCGACGACGATGGTCGCGACTTCCAGCACGCTGTAGTAATGGGCCAGCCAATATGGCCAATAAAGCGACGTCATTGTGGCGTCCCGTTACGAACGATTGCGACGGGCGCGACGGCCAGCCAGCAACAGCAGAAGAAACACCACGATTGCGCCGGGGATCAGCCACAGCAGCGAAGGCGTGCGCCACGCGTCCAGTCCGGTGGGTTCGTTGTCCTCGATCATCTGGCTGCCGGTCGGGTCCTTGGTATCGAAGGTCACCAGCGAACCGCTGTCAGCCAAGAGCGTGGCGTTGCCGCGCTCCAGCACCAGCGGACGGGCGAAGCTCGGCGCTTGACCGCCCAGTGTGCGATAGACCATGCCGCGCTGGCTGCCAGCCTCGACCACTTGCAGCGAAGCCAGGTGATTGAGTGTCTTGAGGTCGAGCAGCGTCTGCTCCTTGTGATTGATCAGCAAATGCCCGTCGTTGCCGACCTTGACCGACTCAGCACCGTCCTTGACCGGCAGGTCGAAGGCCAGGAATGCTTTTTCCGGGGCCACCGCAACACTGACGTCGTTGCTGACACTGAGCTGCGCACGCAGCGGCGACACGCCCGAGGCGCTGGCCACGTGGATGACCTGCGGCAGGCTGTCAGCCGGACGGTCGAGCCAGGTTTTCGGAACCATCACCTGAGTGCTGGCGGCAAAGCGTGCGGCCATGCCGGAGAAGTCGTCGCCAGGCGCCACCTTGTCGATGACCACATGGCTGGTCGGCAGCACCGAGATCGGGAACGCCTGCGGCGTCTCCAGGCACTGATTGCTGACCGGCTGGCGCTGGAAGGACACGCGCAGGGTGTTCTGTGCCGCCAACGCGTACTGCGGAATGCGCGCTTCGATGCGCTCCTTGCGGCCATCGGCATTCAGCTGCATGGCGCCGATCAGGTAGTCATTGAGGAACAGCGTGGCAACCGGCGGTGTTCCCGATGCACCCGGCGCTGCGGCGACATCGATCATGGCGGTCACCGGGACGCGACCGTCATAAGCCACGCTGCCCAGCGGGAACGAAGCGCTCCAGTCGGTCTTGGCCAGCACGTCCACCGTGCCCGGGCGACCACCGAGGCGGGTCAAGGCCACGCGGCCGTCTTCACTGAGCGGCATGGCGGTTTCTTCGCCGATGGACAATTGGCGAGTGAGCGCCAGTTTGTTCCAGGCTGAACTGAACAGACCGATGGCTTTGACCGCTGAGTCGGGCTTGATCATCAGCAGCGCGCGATTGCCAAGCAGCGCCAGGCTGACGTCGCTACCGGCGTCGGTGGCCAGGGTTTTTCTGCCCTGACGTTCGCGCCATTGGCTCAGCGCGGTGGCTGCCGAAGCGTCGAGCCCTTGGACCTGTTCCTGCAAGGCGTTCAGCGAATCGTCGATAGCCTTGAGCAGTTGCGGATCGTTGATGGCCAGATCGGCCTGCAGCGCCGGGGTCTGGCCCAGCATCAGCAAGGCACCGATTTCCGCCTGATTCTTCAACGTGTACTGGCCCTGGCCGTCAAGGCTGGCAAAGGCCGGAATCTGCTTGAGTTCGGCAGGCACGCGCAGACCGCTCAGGTCTATGCTGTCCTGAACGACCGGAAACGGCAGAATACGTGCCTGTTTACCGATACGTTCAAGCGCTACACCCAGACGCCAGGCGGCATCGTAGCTGGCGCCGGACAGCGTGCCGGGCGCAACGAGCAGGCCGGGTTTGCCGGGCAGCGCGTTCCATGCTGCGCCCACATCCTGCAATTGACTGGCGTCGTAGCTGTAGGTCAGGCGAGTGTGCGGATCGATGCGCAGCACATTGCCGATGGCGCGTTGATCTTCGCAAAGCGTTTTCGAGATCACCGAAGACCAGGCAATGCCCAGTCGTACCGATCCGGTTTCCCGCGCAGCTTTGTCCACACCCAGCGTAGCGCTGGCATTGCCTTGCTCTTCGTTGAGGCCCAGCGCGCGCACCGGGTAGCCATCCAGCGACAGCAGCAAGGTATTACGACCTGCCTCGCCGTTCAGGTAGCTGGCATCGAAGTTCAGGGTCGCATCTGTCAGCGCCACATTGGCAGGCACCGGCAGGTACAACTCGCGACGCGCGTCGGTCGCGTTGAGGATGATCGGACGGTCGATCCCCAGCTCCCGCAGTTCAATCACACGCTCCTGGCGGGCGTCCTGAGTGATACGGTTGATCGCCTGTGTCAGTGGGCTTTCTGCAGCCAGCGCAAAGGTGGGCATCAGAGCCAGCAGGCTCATCCCGCAGGCAAGGGCGTTCAACGCGCCCGTGTTCACGGTAACGGAAGATTTCATCAGGCAGATCTCTTGGAGGCTCTAGGCCGTTGGTTCTTGGTGCGAAGCGGGTCCGCAGAATGTTTTTGTAGGCACCCGGTCTGAACCGGGTGCCTTGGAAGGTGTGCAGTTTTTGTCGATTCTTAGCTGTGCGCCTGTGTCAGCGAGCCATGGCGCGCAACGGTTCAGGCTGAGACAGGGACGGCGGCGCCATCTCGATCTGCTCTGGACGACGACGCGGCAACTCGACGACAAACTCGCTGATCGGACGACCCATCAGCACGTCGACGATGCGCGCGCTGGCCTTGCCATCGCCATAAGGGTTCGCTGCGTGCGAGGCGTTCTGCCAAAGCTGCTCATCATCGAACAGCGCACTGACGCCCTGAATGATCGCCTCGGCTTCGGTGCCCACCAGACGCACGGTCCCTGCGGCCACAGCCTCGGGGCGCTCGGTCACATCACGCATCACCAACACCGGTTTGCCGAGCGATGGCGCTTCCTCCTGCACGCCGCCGGAGTCGGTGAGAATCACGTGGGCACGCTGCATGAGGCGCACGAACGACAGGTAGTCCAGCGGTTTGATCAGGTGCACATTGGGCATGTCACCCAGATGTTCCGTGACCGGTCCCAGTACATTAGGGTTCAGGTGCACCGGGTAGACGATCTGTATGTCGTCGCGCATGGCGAGGGCGCGCAGTGCCTTGCAGATGTTCAGGAAGCCGTCGCCGAAGTTCTCGCGGCGGTGACCTGTCACCACCAGCACCTTGCGCTCAGGCACCAGAAACGAAAACTGTCGGTCGAGCGCATGACGCAGCTGGCGATTGGAGTCGATGCGCTGTGCGGTCATCTGCAACGCGTCGATCACGGTATTGCCGGTCACGAAGGACACACCCTGAAGGCGTTCGCCCAGTACATTGCGACGAGACTCGGCAGTCGGCGTGAACAGGTGATCGGAAATCAGATCGATACAGCGACGGTTCATCTCTTCCGGCCATGGCTGACGGATATCTCCGGTGCGCAAGCCCGCTTCGACGTGACCGATCGGGATCTGCCGATGAAACGCCGACATGGCCGCAACCATCGCTGACGTGGTGTCACCGTGGACCAGCACCTTGTCGGGTTTCATCTCCTCCAGAATCGGGTCGATGGCTGCGTATAGCGCAGCGGTCAGGGAATTCAGGGTCTGATGAGGGCGCATCACATCGAGGCTGTAATCGGCTTTCAGCTCGAACATGTCGAGCACCTGCTGCAGCATGCTCTGGTGTTGGCCGGTAATGCAGATTCTCGAGTCGATACCCGGTTCCGCAGCAAGGGCCCTGACCAGAGGTGCCATCTTGATAGCCTCCGGACGAGTGCCAAAAATAGACAGAATTTTCATTCTGGCGTGCTGAGTAGCCATTGATTTTCTCCCGCCCGTCTATAGGCGTCGCACAGCAGTTGACCTGGGCTATGAGCAGCTCAAGTAACCAGCGAGTTGTATGATTTTTCGGGCGGGTGATATCGGAGTGGATGACTCGATGTTCACTTCAATGTGAAGTAGCGTTGTGCCTTGATACCCGGATTTGCGACGATTATTAGCAGATGATATTAGTAATGCCAAACTTTTTATAAAGTATTTTACAAAGGGAATATCAGGCGGAACTTTGTTTTTGAAAGTCGGTCAGTGAAGGGTTGATTGTTTTTGGAGGGAGCTTTCGACCAGCAAAAGCGGGGTGTTGAGGGGCGTTGTATAGCGGGAGATTGAACTTTTTCAAATGCCTCGATAAAGGCTGTTGGGTCTTGGCTTTAAATAAGGTTTTTGGAGGTATCGTTTTCCTGACGCCTGATTAATGACAGTGGTGAATACCACGGTTCATAAAAATGACGTGATTATAATGACGGTGTATCAGGACGCTGGAAGTTAGTCGTTTATGCTGTAGCTGAGCGGTCTGTATGCGGTGCGTCAGGTAACATTGATTCTACAAAGTAGTACATGAATATAGAATGTATGCGCGCCATAGAGTGGCGTATCAAGAAATGAGCCGCGGCCAGCTCGCATGAAGAAGCCGCGGGACTCTGAGGTGCAAGCCTGATGTGAATCAGCTGTCAGCGTCAGCAGCGGAAGGTTCGGACAGCTCGCTCAGGGCTGAAGCATTGTTCTTGAATGCGGCGGCGAACACGGCGCGATTCTTCGCCATGTAGATGCTCGCATCTTCTGCGTGCTTCTCGGAAAGCCCCGGCACGTTCTTGACCAGAACGTCGGTGAGAAGCTCGGCCAGCTCCAGCATTTGGTCGTGCGCATCGGCGAGTTTACGGTCCACGAAAGTAGTCTCCAGATCGCGGGTACTGCGGTAAAGGGTTTCAACAGCCATTTTGGCCTCGTCGTCATATCCAGTGTGGAAGGGCTGGCCCCGGTGCACGTTGACCGGGGTGGTGCAACAGACAGTGATCCTGCATGGCTGGCGTGACAGTCGCCACATCACATGCCTTGCGTGTGAAACAAGCCATTACTGTATCTTTATACAGTGTTCAGCATAAGCCAGGCAACCCCTGTCTGGATAGTGGCCTTCACGCATCTTTTTCTCGCGCAGATGTGCCTTGCGACAACCCGTCGCGCTCTCAACCATAGCCTATGGCCCTGTTCCTGCTTTAAAAAGCACGCCACACAGGGCGTCACACGCACACCGCATCATCCGATCCAGTCCGGATCGTGATAAACGAAGGTTCAGAGGTAGAGAGTCATGGGAAACAAATGGGCAGAAAAAATGCGCCAGCGCGTGCATGCGCAAGCCGAATCACTGGGCAATCTCTGCGTCGAGAGCTTTCACTTCCTGGCACTGTTCGCCATTGGCGCCATCACGGCATGGGCCTCGGTTGTGGCTTTTCTTGGAATGGTCGAGAAGGGCAACGTCACGGTCGATGACATCCTGCTGCTGTTCATCTACCTCGAACTGGGCGCGATGACGGGGATTTATTTCAAGACCAACCACATGCCGGTGCGTTTTCTGATCTACGTAGCGATCACTGCGTTGACGCGTCTGCTGATCTCGGATGTATCTCATCACAATCCGCCTGATCTGGGCATCATCTACCTGTGCGGCGGCATTCTGTTGCTGGCATTTGCGATTCTGGTCGTGCGCTATGCGTCGTACAAATACCCGTCGGCCAAGATCCCCGACTCATCCAGCCCGGTAAAAGGCGCGGTGACGGAAGAAAAAGGCGATGTTTGAAATACGCTGACGATCGTTCCCATGCTCGTGCGCTAAGCGTTATACATAAGTCTTCTTGGAGGAATACGATAATGATCGTTCCTACGCTCTGCGTGGGAATGCCTCCCAGGACGCTCCGCGTCCGCTCTCGAATGTGACGCAGAGCGCCCCGGGCTGCATGCCAACGCAGAGCATTGGCACGATCTGCTTAAGTAGCGCGATCTGGCTGGATATCAAATCTGCCACCGATCAGTTGACCCACACCCCGGCATGCCAATGCCATCCATCACCCGCGCTTTCCCAATGCGGATGCACATAGCGATAGCCAGGTCGTTCCGTTACCCAATGGCCGTGAACCGGTACATAACGTCCGTCACTCCAATGCCAGTAACCACGCGACCAGACATACCCCGGACGAGGCGCAGGCTCCACCTCGATCACCCGCTCGGGCGGCGGCTGAGGCGCGATCACTTCAACATATTCATGGGGCGGCGGTCGTCGTTCGTGGACGATTCGCTCTTCGACGCAGCCGGACGCCACTACCAGTGTCGCAACCAATATCCCGTAACGTAAGAGCATGTTGCCTCCTCGGAATGCTCCGCAGGTGGAATGCAGCCGAGGCCAGTGCCGGAGCTGCTTGAATGTCAGTGCGCAGGGACAGGTTTAACAGCTTGAATCTGTACTCTGCCTGAACTTGCTGCACACTTGCTGCACAGAGGAGGCGGGGCAGTAGGCAATATTTCTTTTTCACCTGCTGATTTTTGCGTTGAGATAAAGCTTGTATTCCAGCACCATTCTGGTTCCCGAAGGCTTCAGATGGACAGGATTCCGGCATGCTGGACGCTAACGCAACCCATATCTCCCTCACGCTGGAGGGCATATCCGTTGACTTTCAAGTGCTTGCTTTCGTCGGTCGCGAAGCGCTCAACCAGCCGTATTGCTTTGACATCGAACTGGTCAGCGCACGACCTGACATTGCACTTGAAGAACTGCTGCACAAGCGCGCCTGCCTGACCTTTGGTGCCACCGGCAAGGGTGTCATCCACGGTCTGGTCTATCGCATCGAGCAAGGTGACTCCGGCAAAAGGCTGACCCGTTACAGCATCAGTCTGGTGCCTCAGCTTGCCTACCTGCGACACAATCACGACCAGCAGATCTTCCAGCAACTGTCAGTGCCAAAGATCATCGCTCAGGTGCTGGAAGCACGCGGCATCCTGGCCGACGCCTATCGCTTTCAGCTCGGCGCGGTTTACCCCGAGCGTGATTACTGCGTGCAGTACGATGAGTCCGACCTGCATTTCATCCAGCGGCTTTGCGAAGAAGAGGGGATTCATTTCCACTTTCAACATTCCGCCAGCGGACACACCCTGGTGTTCGGAGACGATCAGACGGTGTTCCCCAAGCTTGCGCCCGTGAGCTATCAACAGGACTCCGGCATGGCTGCCGAGCAACCGGTGATCAAACGTTTCAATCTGCGCCTGGAAACCCGTAGCACCCGTGTCAGCCGCCGCGATTACGACTTTGAAAAACCCAGCGTTCTGCCCGAAAGCTCAGCCAAAAGCGAGTTTGCTCCGGACCTTGAAGATTACGATTATCCGGGGCGGTTCACCGACCGTGCCCGCGGTAAACAACTGGCCACGCGAGCCCTTGAGCGCCATCGCAGCGACTATCGCCTGGCAGAAGGCAAAGGCGACGAGCCTACACTGGTCAGCGGCCACTTCCTGGCCCTCAACGAACATCCGCGCGCCGAGTGGAATGATCTGTGGCTGCTGCTGGAGGTTATTCACGAGGGCAAGCAGCCCCAGGTGCTCGGTGAAAACATCACCAGCGATGTGACCGACAACAAAGACGACTTCCACCAGGGCTACCGCAACCGTTTTCTTGCCACACCCTGGGATGCCCACTTTCGTCCGGCGCTCGAGCATCCAAAACCCAAGGTGCTCGGCAGCCAGACCGCCATCGTCACCGGCCCGGCAGGTGAAGAGATCCATACCGATCCGTACGGTCGCGTCAAAGTGCAGTTCTTCTGGGATCGCGAGGGTCAGTCGGACGGCAACACCACATGCTGGCTGCGCGTTGCCAACGGCTGGGCAGGCAGCGCTTACGGCGCAATCGCTATCCCGCGCATAGGTATGGAAGTACTTGTCACCTTTCTTGAAGGTGATCCTGATCAGCCGCTGATCACCGGCTGCCTGTATCACAAGGAAAACCTTGTGCCCTACGAGCTGCCCGCCAACAAGACCCGTAGCACCTTCAAAACCCTCAGCTCACCGGGTGGTCAGGGTTACAACGAATTTCGTATCGAAGACAGGAAAGGCGCCGAACAGATCTACATCCATGCCCAGCGTGACTGGGATGAGAACATCGAGCACGACCAGAAGATCCATATCGGCAACGAGCGGCACGACACGGTTGAAGCCAATGTCCTCAGCCAGTTCAAGGTTGAAGAACACCGCATCACACATCTGGACCGCAAGACCGAAACCCGTGCCGACGATCACCTGACCGTGGGCGCGACGCAGCATCTGAAGGTAGGCACCGCGCAGTTCGTCGAAGCCGGTCAGGAAATCCACTACCACGCAGGTCAGAAGGTGGTGGTGGAAGGGGGCATGGAGCTCACGTCCAAGGCAGGCGGGAGTTTCATCAAGCTTGATGCCGGTGGCGTAACGATCAGCGGGGCGGAGGTAAAGGTCAATACAGGAGGCTCTGCGGGTGTCGGGACCGGGATCGGTATTCTGGCCCCGCTCATTCCTGGGCTGGCTGCTGTCGACGCCGCCGGGAATCTGATGAAAGAAGCCAAGGCCAACCCGACCTGGCTTGAGCTGAACCT
The DNA here is from genome assembly GCF_030209155.1 of Pseudomonas sp. fls2-241-TYG-175. Taxonomy (NCBI): domain Bacteria; kingdom Pseudomonadati; phylum Pseudomonadota; class Gammaproteobacteria; order Pseudomonadales; family Pseudomonadaceae; genus Pseudomonas; species Pseudomonas sp. fls2-241-TYG-175. The sequence continues at coordinate 63,937 of NZ_JARVSO010000006.1, forward strand.
GCATTATGACAACCTTGAACCGGTGCCTGGTGCGTCGTATCGCGTCGACTTTGCCGATGGATCGACACGCGAAGGTGTGCTGGACGACGACGGCTTCGCCCGGCTCGAAGATGTTCCGCAAGGCCCGGCCAAGGTCTACTACGGCGAAGATCCGAGGCCGTTCACTCGCGAAAGCGTGACCGTTGTCCAGAACTCGGATGAAAAGGTTAACGAAGACCTACGCAAACTCGGTCTGGACCCAGACCAGATCGATCTACAGGCATTGGTGGAAAAAGCCGCAGGGAGAGTGTCATGAGCGGGGAAGTCACTGAAGGAACAAACGGCGGCGAAGACCGCAGCGACGCTTATCAGGAGGCTGCTGTTGAACTGGCCAAGGGTATTGCGCTCGGTGCCGTCCCTTTTCTTGGCCAGGCCATCGACGCCTACGACACCATCGAGTCGTCGATCGTCCTTTACAACTCAGAGTCGACGTCAGGCAAGGAAGACGCTCAGTTTGACCTGTTGATGGCCATCATCGGCTGGATTCCAGGGCCGGGTGACGGCCTCAAGAAAAGCATGCGCATCGTCAACAAGGACCCCGAACGCTACGCCCCGGTCCTCTTTGACCTGCTGCGCTTCGTGCTGCAGGAATGCGGCATCAAGACCAGCCCTGAAGAACTACTCAAGCAGGTATTCGATGCCGGAAAGCTGCGCGGTGAGCTGGATGACATCATCACGGCAGTAAAAGGCTCTTCTACATTCCAACAGCTTCCCAGCCAGGCAAAGGGAGGAATCGTCGAAGCCCTCATCATGTCTCGCGATAACCTGCCAGCAATAGTGGGTATCGTCGAAAAGCGCTTGGTGAAATGGAAGGGAATGCAGCGGAACAGCTCTGCGGCGTCCTCTGGGTCCAGCCATCCGAAACGGGTGGAGAAGCCCGCCAGCAAGGACACGACTGTTGCGGCGCAGGGTAAGGAAAACGCCAGCGGCACCCATTCCAATCAGGTCGAAGCTTCCCGAGTAGGCTTGCAAGCACCTTCAAGTATTCTGAACGAAGGGCTGGGCGTCAGTGGCGAGCACATCGCCGACTATATCTGCGCAGTCGAATTTGGCTGGGGCAAGGACTGGGACGGGCATGACAAGGGCTCGGACGGGAAGTGGCTTGAGGGTTTGCCGAGTGGGAGCAAGTTGGGGAAGCTGTCAGCTGGCGGAAGTCCTAAGGCAAAGCATGTGCTTTACAAGCTGACAGATGGGGCGAACGGGACAGGGATTGATGCGGTGTGGCGGGCTGATCCTGCTAACAATGGGGGTAAGAAATTTGCGATTGTCGAAGCCAAGGCGAGTAAGGATGAGGATGCGCCTAAGTTTATGCGAAAGTTGAACAATACGCGTAAACCGGGGGTTGCGTCCAAACTGGGTGTGTCTGGCTTAGGTGATCCTAGTGATTTGATCGAGCCTGTCGAAAATGACGATGCCAAAGGACAGAACAAAGCATCCGTTGTAACAGGAAAAAAGCAACCGGCCGCTAAGAGGTCCGAACAGCCTACAGGTCTAAAAACAAAAGTTATATTAGTGCAAATGAGCAAGCAATGGATTTTTAAAAATATCAGAAATGCCGTTCCCGGACCAGCGTTAGCTGTTCAAGTAAGAAGCTCATATAGTCGTCATCTTTTCTATACACCACTATACCACCCAAGCCTCAGCCCTAAAGAGCATGCAAGCGCGCGCCTGAATAACTCAACTGATGAAACCCATAAGAACCACAAAGCATTCCACTACAATGACGAAGAGGTTAAGGGCTTTGTGAATAAACGTAAAAGATCTTTAGTCCAGAAATATGGAAGTCTAGAAACGCTTACCATTGAGAAATAAAAATGAATAAGAGACAAAAATTCTACAGCGAAAATCACTATAGAACCTTCTTAAAAGAATATGACGAAGTTATTGAGTTCTGCAAAATAAATACACTCGAGGCGGATTCTCCCGAAGAAGAGGCTTCGCTAAAGGCGGAGCAACTCCAGAGCTTGCTTTTCGATAAAATACTTGCCTGCTATACTTCAGGAGAAGAAATAGAAATTCTTATACCACTGGTCGAGGAGCTAATAGAAAAATACGAAACATGGCAAAAAAAATTAGCCATCTTGGAAGGGGCGCCAAAAATATCTCCCCTTGCGATAGATGATTGGTCGTACCAATATGAAGAGTGCGTGCAGGTTATGAGTTTGTGCATTCTCTTACATCGCAGCGATTTATTAAAGCGGTTTGTAGCTGTAATAGATGAGGCAGGATATGTTGGTGATGATACTCTGTATGAGGATCTATTAAGAAAAAACCTACCGAATAGGCATGATGTCGACAGATGGTATCACGATGTATACACACTTCTTGTTCAGGCTATATACGCAGAAACGAAGGAAAAATCTTCCAAACTCCTGAATGATTATTGCAAGCAATGGTATCCAGCTTTTAAGCAAGCTCCATGGTACGACACTCATCTTCAAGGTGAAGGAGGTAGTTACGTAGGTTATTGGGCCATAGAAGCCGGCGCGATCGCTTTCCTATACAACATAGACGACAGCAAGATAGATCATATGGTCTATCCCAAGGATCTGGTCGAATATGCAAGAAATTACCAAGGTGCTAACGGCACTCAGATCAATCGAGTGGTCGCTGGCGATCCTTGCACCAAGACCGGCTACTGGTTTACTCCAGCCCAGGCCAATTCAAGACGCCACTTTCAGCAAGGCGAGATCATGCCAAGTATCAGTGATTCGACGTGGGGCGATACGCTTTGGTACTGGTCGGGAGAAGATTAAGGCTGGTCTAATTATTTCGAGGAGACCGCTGAAGAACTGCTCAAGCAGGTATTCGATGCCGGGAAGCTGCGGGGTGAGCTGGATGACATCATCACAGGCGTCAAGGGTTCCTCGACATTTCAAGGGCTGCCCAACTGGGCAAAGACATCTGTCGTTACCGTCCTTGCCGCCTCCCGCGACAACATGCCAGCCATAGTTGGCGTCGTTGAAAAGCGACTGGTGAAATGGAAGGGAATGCAGCGAAACAGCTCTGCGGCGTCCTCTGGTTCCAGTCATCCGAAACGGGTCGAGAAGCCCGCCAGCAAGGACACGACTGTTGCGGCGCAGGGTAAGGAAAACGCCAGCGGCACCCATTCCAATCAGGTCGAAGCTTCCCGAGTTGGTCTTCAAGCACCGTCCAGTATTCTGAACGAAGGGCTGGGCGTGAGTGGCGAACACATTGCCGACTATATCTGCGCAGTCGAATTTGGCTGGGGCAAGGACTGGGACGGGCATGACAAGGGCTCGGACGGGAAGAGGCTTGAGGGTTTGCCGAGTGGGAGCAAGATGGGGAAGCTTTCTAAAGGTGGCAGTCCGAAGGGAAAGCACATCCTTTACAAGTTAACCGACGGCGCTAACGGAACAGGTATTGATGCAGTATGGCGCGCGAATCCTGCTAACAACGGAGGCGAAAAATTTGCCATAGTCGAGGCCAAGGCGAGCCGTGATGAAGATGCGCCGAAATTTATGCGTAAAATGAACAATACTCGGAAGCCGGGGGTTAGTTCTAAACTGGGAGTGTCGGGCCTTGCTGAGCCAAGCGAACTGATTGAGCCCCGTGAAATCCCAGAAAACAAATCACTTGCTAATAAACCAAAAAAAGTAAGCACTGGTAAAAATAATACTAATACAACAAAAATCGAAGCTCGCCCATCTAAAGCTCCAAGGCGTTTACTTGTTCAAATGAGTGACGAGTGGATTGAGGAGAATTTGGAGAAAGCCGTCTCGACGTATTCTTTACAGCTTCAAGTGGCTGCATCATACAGTCGCCATTTGTTCTACACACCGTTATATCACGGCAGCCTGAGTCCCAAAGAACATGCAAGCGCCCGCTTGAACAACTCTGATGAGTCTTCCCACCAGAGTCACAAGGCTTTTCATTACGGAGAGAATGAAGTTAAAGGCTTCGTGAACAAGCGTAAAAAATCTTTAGCCAAAAAGTATGGCGCACTAGACTCTCTCAAGTTTGAGGCCTAACCAGATGATCAAAAGACAAAAACTCTTTAGCGAAACCCATTATAAGAACTTTCTTAACGATCATGATGAGGCGACAGAGCTTCTAAAAAAAACGATATTTAAGTCGGATACCCCTGAAGGGGAAGCTACGCTTCGCTCAAGATTCACACAGCGTTTAGCACTTCGAAGGCTCACAGCGACATATACAGCGGGAGAGGACATATCATCTCTCCCACCTCTACTTGAAGATTTGATTGAAAAGTATGAGGCACGACAAGCTGCTCTTGCAACGTCAGAAAATTCGCCTGACATTTCACCTTTGGCATTAGATAGCTGGCCACACGAATATGAGGAGTGCGTACAAGTCATAGGGTTCTGCATCCTATTGCATCGCATTGACCTATTGAAGCGATTCGTCAAGCTTATAGATAATGGCGGGTACGAGGGGGAAGATACACTATATGAAGATCTACTTTGCAAAATGCTACCTAGCAGGCACGATATCGATCAATGGTATCACGACGTATATTCATCTTTAGTACAGGCAATATATGCAAAATCCAAAATTGAAGCTGCTGAATATTTGGAGAAATATTGCAAACAATGGTATCCCGCATTTAAACAGGCTCCTTGGCACGACACGCACCTTCAGGGAGAAGACGGTAATTATGTAGGCTATTGGGCCATCGAAGCCGGCGCCATCGCTTTCCTATACAACATAGACGACAGCAAGATAGATCATATGGTCTATCCCAAGGACCTGGTCGAATACGCAAGAAATTATCAAGGCGCTAACGGTACTCAGATCAACCGAGTGGTCGCTGGCGATCCTTGCACCAAGACCGGCTACTGGTTTACTCCAGCCCAAGCCAATTCAAGACGCCACTTTCAGCAAGGCGAGATCATGCCAAGTATCAGTGATTCGACGTGGGGCGATACGCTTTGGTATTGGTCGGGAGAAGAATGAAATCTTCAATGAAGCGTTCAACGCGAAGTCAGTGTTGAACGCTTTGTCATCAAAGCCCCGTCGACTGGATAGGACGTGGCAAGGGTTGAATCAGGATTCATGGTTGTTTTAAAACCGGACAGCCTGATCAGATCCCCGCCGCCAGATTCGGCCGCTTTCGCTGCCACTCGTCATTAGACGGCGCGCCTGGCTGCCGGAGTGCTGCGCCATCTGTCATTGCAGCCAGGATCTTGATTGCGCTGTCGCCACGTTCGATGGCAATGCCGAACTGCACGCTTTCTATCAGGCGGCGCAGGCGTTCCGGGTCGTTACGTTGAGCGGCGCTGATCAGGCGCTTGGCGACGACGCCACGTTCATTGGAGAGCGTCAGCATGATGCTGCCGTCCAGTCCTTGAATGCTCAGATTCACCCGATAGTCCGGATGGAAAGTGTCCGTGATCATCTGAAAAGGATTGTCCATATCATTTACCTGCTCAATGGTTCTGCATAAGTTGACCGGGTGTAAGTCCTTTTGGTTCTCAGCGGCCGATCAGTGGCTTGGCCGTGGTTTGGGTGTCGCCATTGGTGGGTTGCACGGTTCGGGCCATTTTCAGGAGTCGGCTGATTCGACGCGCTGGATCTGTAACCGTCAGCACCGAATTTCGCTGAAGGCAGGTGCACTGTCAGCTCGGCGACGGCGATGCTTGAAGGCACCTGATCAGATCTGTCTCGTGTACTGACGGATGCTGTCAGAAAGGCGATTTTTTCTAATCCAGTTCGATGGATTGTCAGACATTCAGACGCTTTTCCTTTTCGGGCAAACATTCGCGTTTGCGGGATGGAAACCTCGTTTGGAGGTGTTCCGAAAAGCGCGGCAGTGGAGGCTCTGGACTGCGGCTGGAAGAGGGTAGAATGCCCGCCTTGCGGGTAATCAGCTAGCGCTTGAAGGCAGGTCAGCGATGACCGTTTTTGCTCGCGGGAGAGGCTGGAACAGCGCCCGGTATTGGCTTTGTCACTGGATGTTAAATTCGATAGACGGCATCTGGACGTTGCCCGGCAGCAGGGTGACTGTGTTCCAGGTGATACAAAGATGTGCGTCGAGCGTTTGTGGTGCGCACCGATCAGTCGCAGGCTGGGTCATTTTGCGATGCGTTTGCCCGGCCAGTATCGGGCATCACGAAAAAGGGCGAACCCTTGCGGATTCGCCCTTCTTGTCTATTCGTGAAACCTGTTCATGCAGTGAATCGGAATCAGCTTAAACGAGCGGCTTCTTTCTCCTGTTCTTTTTCCAGGAATTCCTCTTCAAGCAGCGCGTCCGGGCTGACCGAATCCTCATCCTGCTCGGTCAGGATGGGCGCTGCACCGCGCTTGCCGCGCAGCTTGCCGAACAGATGCTCAAGGGCGTGATCGAGTTTTACCGCCGCGCCATCCACAGCCTGATCTACCGTATCGGCCTTGTGGGAAACAGAAATAGGTTGGTGTCCTTTTGGCCGGGCTTCCATCTGGCATTTGATGTCATGCGGGCCTGGCTTGTCGCCGTTTTCATCGCGGATATGGACTTCCACGCGAGTCAGGTATTCGTCGTAATGTTCGAGCGTGCTTTCAACGGTGGTACGAACCCACTCCTCCAGTCGGATACTGCTTTCGATGTGATTATCGCTATTGACCTGGATTTGCATAGTTAATCCTTATTAGGGCTTGCTCGTGTGAGCCTGGACTGCGCGATGACTCGCGGTTTCGTTTGCGCTCATTCACAGTGTTGGCGGCAATGACCCAACAATTCAACCCCAATATGGAAGAAATATTTCGCAGTAGAAAAAAACAGGAAGTGTTTGAACGAAAATTCCATACGGTAACGGTATGGATTTCCTACTGGTATGTCTGGGAGGGGAGGGTGATCGTGTCATTGTGAGTCAGGCGTGCATCGTGACGCTCCGCGTCACAAATGGCGCAGATTGCGGATTCGGCGAGCCGAGCGCATGACATGTATGACGATAAGCGCTGGAGCTTGGGCATGCACCCACGACGCTCTGCGACACATTCGAGAGCGGACGCGGAGCGTCCTGGGAGGCGTTACCACGCTGCAGCGTGGGAACGATCAGCGTGATCTCAAGCTCACCGACCATGCCCATGCTTGCGCTCAGAGTTATACCCAGGTCTTGCTGCAACCATGGGGTGCATGGGCACGATCAGTCAGCGATCAAAACGCAACCGAGGTCTGCACGTACAGCGTGCGTGGCTCGCCGACGTATTTGCCGCGGTTGTTGTCGTCGAAGGAGCGGGTGTAGTACTGGCGGTTGAAGATGTTCTTCACGCCGACTGCCACGTTCAGGTCGGACAACTGAGGGCCGAAGTCGTAACCGGCGCGGGTGCTGAACAGCATGTAGCCGGGAATGCGGCCGGTGCTGCCGTCGGCGCTTTCTGCCGAGGTGTTGGCGTTGTCGGCGAACTGGTCGCTCTGGAATGAGCTGTCGAGGTTCAGTTTCCAAGGGCCTTCGGTGTAGCTGACGCCCATCGTCCCTTTGTGCTTCGAGGAGAACGGCACACGGTTGCCCTTGTTCGGGCCGTCCTCGCGGATGGTGGCGTCGACGAACGCGTAGGTTGCGTACACGTCGTAACCCGCCAGTGCCGGGCTCAGACCTTCCAGCGCGTAGTTGATGCTGGTCTCGATGCCCTGATGGCGTGTCTCGCCGCGTGCGATGACGGTGTCGTTGGTCTGGTTGCTGTCGTACTGGTTGTCGAAGTTGATCAGGAACGCCCCGATCTCGGCGCGCAGGTTGCCGTTGTCATAGCGCGTGCCCAGCTCCCAGGTGCGTGCTTTCTCAGGCTTCACTTCGCCGCCGGTGACACGGTTTGGCATCTGGCTGTACTGCACGCTGCCGAACGAGCCTTCGGTGTTGGCGTACAGGTTCCAGGTGTCGGTCAGGTGATAAAGCACGTTCAATGCAGGCAACGCGGTGTTGTAGTCGCCCTGGTATTTGACGTTGGTCAGGTTGTTGTTCTGCGCGGTGTCGATCATCTCGTAGCGAATGCCGGGCGTGATGGTCCACTTGCCGATGTCGATCCGGTCATCGATGTAGAACGCGTGCGCCTCGGTCGATCCACGGGTGTCGCGGTCGTTGCGGCTGGCGGTGGTTGGCAAGTCGCCGGTTACCGGCTCGCGATAGCGCATTTCATGACCCGCTTCGTTCACGTAGCGATAGCCGACGCCCACTTCGTGCCAGGTTTCACCCAGCGCGAAACCTTGCGAGAAACGTGTTTCCAGGCCGCGTACCCAGTATTCACGAGGCGACAGGGAGACAAAGCTGCCCTGGTCCAGATAACCACTGCGCAGGGTCTTGGTGAAGAAGGTGTTGGCAGTGAAGACGCGGGCATCCTGCTCGTAGCGATAGCCGAAGTTGAACATGGTGCGACGGCCCCAGAACTTGTCTTTCAGTCGAGTCGACTGATACGGATCGGCATCGTAGTCCGCAACACTCAGGCCGCCAGGCATTTCGGCTTCGCCATCGTAGTACTGGGCCATGGCGTTGAGGCTGTTGGCGTCGTCGATCTGGTATTTGCCTTTGAGGATCAGGTCATCGATCTGTGTGTCACTGTGCTCGCGCCAGTCGCCGCCGCGCACGCCGGAATACAAAATCGCGCCGCCCAGGCCATTGTCAGCGGTACCGCCCGCCAGCAGGTTGCCGGTGGTCTTGAAGCCGTCGTGGCTGGAAGACGGGCTGGTTTCGGTCTGGATGCCGCCTTTGAGCGTTGGTTCGTCGGGAATGGCGCGGGTCACGAAGTTGACGATACCGCCGACGTTCTGCGGGCCGTAACGCACTGCGCCACCGCCGCGCACCACGTCCACGGCGTCCATGTTGCCCATGCTGATCGGCGCGAATGACAACTGCGGCTGACCGTAGGGTGCGAACGGCACCGGGATGCCATCCATCAGCACGGTAGAGCGTGAGGCCAAACGTGGATTCAGGCCGCGAATGCCGAAGTTCAGCGCCATGTCATGGCTGCCAGTGCCGTTGTTGTCCGGGGCATTGACGCCGGGGATGCGGTTCAGTACATCACGGGCGGAGGTGGCGCCGACACGTTCGAATTCTTCGCGGCGGATCACGTCACGTGCGCCAGGATGTTCGAACACGTTGGTCTGCTGCGCCTCGCCCAGCCAGTCACCGACGACCGTTGAGACACCCAGTTCTATCGGTGCTCCAGCGACACTGGCCGATTGCACGGTGAAGCCATTATTGCCATCCGCCACAGCTTGCAGACCGGTCCCTTCTAGTAGTGCATTGAGGCCTTGCTCAGGCGTATATTGACCTTCGAGGCCACGGCTTTTCAGGCCGCTGGTGATCTGCGAACCATAGGAAATCAGCACGCCTGCTTCCCGACCAAATTGGCTCAACGCCGTTTCCAGCTCGCTCGGTGCGATGTGGTAAACCTTGGGTGCTGCATCTGCTGCATAGGCCATCGACAGGCTGCCCACCGAAAGGCTGGCGCCGAAAATGACATGGCGCAACGTGCGCACCAACGGAGAGAGTTGGGTAGGGCGGGCTGACATGCGGGAGTCCTCGACCGGAGATTGAAATGCTTTCCCTGTCTGTCACGCGAGGATCTGGAAACGGCTCACGTATTTTGAAATATATTTACGACGCCATTGAGCCGGGACTCGGAGTGTCCTGAGAGGCATTCCAACGTAGAGCGCTCATCGTTATACATAAGTCCGCCTCAACACTGATCGTGCCCATCGCTCACCGTGGGCATGCATCCCGTGACGCTCCGCGTCACAAATGGCACAGATTGCGGATTCAGTGAGCCGAGCGCATGACGTGGATAACGCTGGAGCTTGTCCACGCATCTGCGCCACATTCAAGAGCGGACGCGGAGCGTCCTGAGCGGCATTCCCACGCGGAGCGTAGGAACGATCAGCGTGATCTCAAGCACCCCGATCATGCCCATGCTTGTGCTCAGCGTTATACCCGAGTCTTGCTGCGGCCACGGACGGTGGGAGGCGGCTTGCCGGCGAGGCTTTTTCTGAAGCGATCTATCAGTGACTGAACTGACGCCATCGCCGGCAAGCCGCCTCCCACGGGGTATGCATTCAGTCAGTCACTTTCGTTTTGCCCCCGTTTTGGGCGTCTTGCGGACTTGTGTATAACGATGAGCGCGGAGCGTAAGGAACGATCGGCATGGGTTGATCATGCACTCCGTGATTCAAACCCGCGCCTGCACGTTCACCCAATACCGGGTAAAGCGCTGAATGCGCACGGGCAGGGCGATTTCCAGCATGTCGAGGATCCGTTCGCTGTCTGCCAGCGGGTAGCTGCCGGAGATCAGCAGGTTGGCCACTTTCGCGTCGCAGTTCAGACGGCCGCGGCGGTAACGTCCCAGTTCGCCGAGGAAATCGCTCAGTTTCATGCGCGAAGCGACCAGCATGCCGTCGGCCCAGGCGCCGCTGCTCGCATCCACGGGGCGGACGCTGTCCCAGGCGTTGCGGCTGAACGTCACCTGTTGCTGCGCCTGCACGATCAGCCCCGTACCTGCGCGCTCACCGGGCGCCAGTTCGACCACTCCGGCGAACACCGCCAGTTGCGTGCGTCCATTGAGCTGGCGCAGGTTGAAACGACTGCTGCCGGTCGCGACCTTCACGGAGCCCTCGGCGGTCAGCAGGTTCAGCGGTCGGGTATCGGCCGAGGCGGTCATCAGGATTTCGCCCGACAACAGCCGAATGAGTCGCTGCTGCACATCGAATTTCACATCCACGGCGCTGGCGGTGTTCAACTGGATCTGGCTGCCGTCGCTCAAGGCCACCTTGCGCTGTTCGCCCACGCCGCTGTTGTAATCGGCCAGCAAGGGTTGCAGCGCGATCTGGTCACGCAGGCTCCAGCCCGCGATTGAACCTGCGCCCAGCAACAACAGCAATTTGAGCGCGTGACGTCGGCTGCCGGATTTAGGCGCGCCAAGAGCCGCGTGGGCGAGCGGTGATGAAAGGCCACTCAAGCGTTGATTGACCCGCTGGATATGCGCCCATGCCCGTTGATGCTCGGCGTTGCCATTGAGCCAGAGCTGCCAAGCCTTCTGACGACCCGTATTCAACGAACCTTCCTGCATTTCCAGCAGCCAGCCGACGGCCTGTTGCGCGACCGCGGGCGAGATGTCGGACTTGTTCAGGGATTCGCTGTTCAGGTTCATAGGGCGAAGTAGCAGCGCAGGGCGGCCTTGTTCAGGTGGCGTTTGACCGTTGCGATGGAAATACCCAACGCGCTGGCGATCTCGCCATGGCTCAGGCCATCAACCTGCGACATCAGGAACGCGCTTTTCACCGGGCCAGGAAGGCCGTCCAGCAATTGATCCAGTTCCACCAGCGTTTCAAGAATGATTGCCCGCTCTTCTTCCGACGGCGCCACGCTCTCGGGCAGTTCGGAGAGCGCCTGATAATAGGCGCGTTCCAGATCCTGACGTCGGTAGTGATTGCACAGCACGCGTCGGGCGATGGTGGTCAGGAACGCGCGCGGCTCCACGATCTGTTGCGTGTCGCGCGCGCCCAGCACCTTGATGAACGTGTCCTGCGCCAGATCCGCCGCACTGTGCGGACAGCCGAGCCTGCGCCGCAACCAGCCCGTCAGCCAGGCGTTATGCGCCCGGAACAGGCCGTCGACGGTGTGGGTGAGAGCAGGGTGGGTGCTGTGCATCAGGAAAGCAATCCAGAGGATTCATGGGTGGCGTGGATTCTGTCAGACTCTTTTGCGTATGAGAATATTTATCATTAATATTGCGCTTCATTCGTCGGTTTGAAGGCGAATCAGGATTTGGCTGGAGCCATGACCCGCTTCCCGCTGTTCAATCTCCCGAACGAAGACGCTCCAATGGATGGCTCACCTGCCGCAACCACCCCGGTGGTCAAGAAGCGAATACCCAAAACCCGAGTCGTGACAGTTGCCTATCGACTGGCCGTGGCCTCGCGGGCGCTCGCAGCCATCTTCGCCGGTTATCTGCTGGCTTCGATGACCAGCATCTGCATTGCGCAGTGGCTGCCGCTTCCCCGTGCCGAAGCGGTGGTGACGGCAATGATGCTGTCATTCCTTGTCTATCTGGTCGCCGTGCTCTGGTGCTTCGCCTGTCGTACGGCGCTGCAGGCCTGGGTCGGCGTGTTGGCGCCCTGCGCTGTGCTCGGCGCTGCGTACGCCTGCGGCAGGTGGTTGTCATGAAAGAGGGCTTCCGTCAGGCGATGGCCTGGCTGCACACCTGGATCGGTCTTCTCTTCGGCTGGTTGCTGTTCGCGATTTTCCTGACCGGGACGCTCTCGTACTTCAAGGACGAGATCACCCAGTGGATGCAGCCGGAGATTGCGGCACGCACCCTCGATGCCAGCGCCAGCGTGCAACTGGCCCAGACCTACCTGCAAACCCATGCTGCCGGTGCGTCGCGCTGGTTCATCAGTCTGCCTGACGAGCGAACGCCGGGGCTGTCGGTGGGTTGGCTGCCGGAAGGCAAGGCGGGTCAGCGCAACAATTTCGTGCGCAAGCTGCTCGACCCGCAGACCGGTGCCGAGGTGCAGGCGCGCGAAACGCGGGGTGGAGATTTCTTCTACCGCTTCCACTATCAGCTACAGATGCCGTACCCGTGGGGTCGCTGGCTGGCAACCATCGCTGCGATGGTGATGTTCGTCGCGCTGGTCACCGGCATCATCATTCACAAGAAAGTCTTCAAGGAGTTCTTCACCTTCCGTCCTCGCAAGGGCCAGCGCTCCTGGCTCGATGGGCATAACGCACTGGGCATACTGGTGCTGCCGTTTCATCTGATGATCACTTACAGCAGTCTGGTGATCTTCATGTCGATGGTCATGCCCGCCAGCATCCTGACCGCCTACGGCAATGTTCAGGCGTTCTATAGCGAAGCGTTTCCGGCTTCTCGCTCCGTCAAAGCCGAAGGCAATCCCGCGCCGTTGATTGCGCTGGCGCCTCTGGTCAAGACGGCGACCGAGCGCTGGGAAACCGGCCATGTCGGGCGGGTGATCGTGAATAACCCGGGCGACGCGGCGGCGTCGGTTCTGCTGACCCGCGATGACAAGGGCAGCATCGTGCTGGAGCGTGGCGGTGCGTTGACCTTCAACGGCGTCAGCGGCGAGTTGCAGGACGAAGTGCCGGAACGGCCAATGGCGTTGCAGGTGTCCGGGGCGATGTACGGCCTGCATGTCGGCCATTTTGCCGAGCCACTGTTGCGCTGGCTGTACTTCATTTTCGGCATCGCAGGCACTGCCATGATCGGCACGGGACTGGTGATGTGGCTGGGCAAACGTCAACTCAAGCACGCTAAAAGCGGTGTGTTGCCGTTGGAGTTGAGGCTGGTGGAAGTGCTGAACATCGCCAGCATGTCCGGCCTGATGATCGCCGTGGCTGCATTTTTCTGGGCCAATCGCGTGATACCCGCAGGACTGGCCGGGCGTGCGGAGTGGGAAGTCAGCGTGTTTTTCAGTGTCTGGGGCGTGTCCGTGCTGCACGCGTTGGTGCGCCGTGGTCGCAGTGCCTGGCGTGAGCAGTTGTGGTCGGGTGCATTTCTGTTTGCCGCATTGCCGCTGCTGGATCTGCTGACCAGCGGGCGCTATCTGATGGATTCGCTTGCCGCAGGCCATTGGGTGCTCGCAGCCTTTGACCTGACGGCCCTTGCGACGGGGCTGTTTCTGGGCTGGACGGCGACGAAGTTCACGTCGTCACCTGCCAGCAAGGCACTGCGCCCGGACAGCCTGCTGCTGCAGGCCGGCCCGCAGGAGGCGAACTGATGCTGCTCGCGGCGTTGCTGTGCTATCTGGGTTTTGCGGCGCTGTGCCTGTCCATGCCGCGTCATTACGTTGAGCTGTGCAAGGGGCCGCTCACCGAGCGTCGTCGACTGAACTTCAAACTGATCGGCTGGGGTGCGCTGCTGGTTTCGCCCTGGCCTGCAGTGGACGCCGACGGTTGGGCCATCGGGCTGGTGCAGTGGTGTGCGGTATTGATGGCCAGCGCCGTGGTGCTGGTTTCGCTGATGCCCTTCCGGCCGCGCCGGGTGCTGATGCTGGCCGGTTGCGCCGTACTGCTCAGCCCGCTGGCCGCGCTCGATCAGATGTTTTAGAGCGCCGTCAGTGCCATGCGGTACTCACCGGGTGTCGCGCCCATCGCTTGGCGGAACCGGTTGCTGAAATGACTGGCGCTGGCAAATCCACAGGCCAGCGCAATCTCGCCGAGCGGTTTGCCGGAGGTGCGCAGCAACCGACAAGCCTGTTCCAGGCGTCGTGCCAGCAGGTATTGGTGAGGCGGCAGCCCGAAGCTTTCGCGAAACATGCGGGCGAAGTGGTATTCCGACAGGGCGCACAGACCTGCCAGCTGGCCGAGACTCAGCGGATCTGCCAGGTGCGTCTCGATGAAGTCCACCAGTTGCCTTCGCAAGTGTGGCGCCAGCCCGCCTTTCAAACGCAGACCTTCGCGCTGCCCGGTCTGGCTCAGCAGTGCATGACCGATCATCTCGTGCGCCAGACTGCTGGTCAGTAAACGCTCACCCGGCTCGGCCCAGTTCAGGCGGATCAACTGCTGGAAACGCTGTGTCTGTGCGGGATCGTCGAGAAAGGTGTTCTCCTGCAGCTGCATCTCGCGCGGCTCGCGATCCAGCAGCGTGACGCAACTGAGTGCGAATTGCTCGGCGCTGAAATACAGGTGCGCCAGACGGATTTCGCCGTTCACGATCCATGCAGACTCATGTCCGGCAGGCAGGATGCAGAGTTTGCCCGGCGAGCCTTTCTGGTCGGGTCTGTCACGCCGGAAGGTGCCGGTGCCGTCTTCGATGTAGCAGGAAAGCGTGTGGTGGGTAGGCGCGTGATATTCCTGAGAGTCATGCCGGTTGTTCCACAGCGCTGCCATCAACCCATCGCCCAGCGTCGCGCTCTGTTCGAGACAGGAGTGGGGCGAGCTGTTCAGGGCCTGAAAGACCTGGATGGATTCGATGGATGGCATGGTGATTCCTCTATGACGCTCATCCTACCTGCGACAGGCTCCGCTGCCAGCACCCCGTCGATCAAATGCGCAAGATTGTGCAAGCGCGCATGGCGAGGCGCGCAGCAGACTGATGGCTCATCAAGGAGCCTGCGTCATGAACATTTCGCTTTATCTGCTGACCGTGCTGATCTGGGGCACGACCTGGATTGCGCTCAAGCTCCAGCTCGGCGAGGTCGCCATTCCTGTCTCCATCGTCTATCGTTTCGCGCTGGCCGCGCTGGTGCTGTTCGCGATTCTGCTGATCACCCGACGTTTGCAGCCGGTCAATCGGCGTGGTCAGCTGATCTGTCTGGCACAGGGTGTCTGTCTGTTCTGCGTCAACTTCATGTGTTTTCTGACCGCGAGTCAGTGGATCCCCAGCGGCCTGATCGCCGTCGTGTTCTCGACCGCAACCTTGTGGAACGCGCTGAATGCGCGGGTGTTTTTTCGCCAGAAGATCGCCAGCAATGTCCTGATCGGCGGTGCGCTGGGATTGCTGGGATTGGGTTGCCTGTTCTGGCCTGAACTGTCCGGGCACGGTGCCAGCCATCAGACCCTGATCGGGTTGGGTCTGGCGTTGCTCGGCACGCTGTGCTTTTCGGCAGGCAACATGCTGTCGAGCATGCAGCAGAAAGCCGGTCTGCGTCCGCTGACCACCAACGCCTGGGGCATGTTTTATGGTGCAACGATTCTCAGCGTGTACTGCCTGCTCAGCGGCACGCCGTTCACGTTTGAATGGAACACTCGTTACGTGGGATCTCTGTTGTATCTGGTCATTCCGGGTTCGGTGATCGGCTTCACCGCGTACCTGACCCTGGTCGGCCGCATGGGGCCGGAACGGGCGGCGTATTGCACCGTGCTGTTCCCTGTGGTGGCACTGAACATTTCAGCGTGGGTCGAGGGTTATCAGTGGACCTCGGCTGCGCTGGTCGGTCTGGTGCTGGTGATGGCAGGCAATGTACTGGTGTTCAGGAAGGTAAAGCTGGTGGCGTTGCCGACCTCAGGCATCAGTCAGCCCTCACGCTGACGTTCTCCTGCGCTGACACAAAGGGACGCGGAGCGTCCCGGGCGGCATGCCGACGCGGAGCATCGGCACGATCAGGCAGCAAACCGTTGTGCAATCAACCCTTCCACACCTGTGGATTGACCAGATCCTGTGGACGTTCACCCAGCAGTGCGCTGCGCAGGTTGTGGTAGGCACGGTCGGCCATGGCCTGACGGGTTTCGGTGGTGGCCGAGCCGATGTGGGGCAGGGTGACGGCGTTCTTGAGCTGGAACAGCGGCGATTCGCTCAGCGGTTCCTTTTCGTACACGTCCAGGCCTGCGCCGCGGATGGTGCCGTTCTGCAGGGCTTCGATCAGCGCCGGTTCGTCGACGATCGGACCGCGTGCGATGTTGATCAGAATCGCGCTCGGCTTCATCAGGCTCAGCTCGCGGCGCGAGATCAGGTGGCGAGTCTTGTCGCTCAACGGCACCACGAGACACACGAAATCGGATTCGGCCAGCAACTGATCCAGGCTGCGGAACTGTGCGCCCAATTCCTGCTCAAGTTCGGTCTTGCGGCTGTTGCCGCTGTACAGGATCGGCATGTTGAAACCCAGTCGGCCACGGCGCGCAATGGCTGCGCCGATGTTGCCCATGCCCACGATACCCAGCGTCTTGCCATGCACATCGGTGCCGAAATGCGGCGCCTCGATGCTGCGTGTCCACTGGCCCGCCTTGGTCCAGGCGTCCAGCTCGGCCACGCGGCGTGCGCTGCTCATGATCAGCGAAAAACCCAGGTCGGCGGTGCTTTCAGTCAGCACGTCCGGCGTGTTGGTCAGCATGATGCCGCGCTCGCTCAGGTAGCCGACGTCGTAGTTGTCGTAACCCACCGAAATGCTCGATACCACTTCCAGACGGCTGGCGTTCACCAACTGTTCGCGGCCCAGTTTGCGGCCGGCACCGATCATCCCGTGGGACTCGGGCAGGGCTTCTTCGAACTGGGCATTGAGGTCGCCGCGCTTCGGGTCGGGCACGATCACAGTGAAATCTTGCGACAGGCGCTCGGCCATTTCAGGGGACACACGGCTGAAGGCGAGTACGGTTTTTTTCATTGGGCAGTCACTCTTGAGCGGGTTGAATGAGTAGCACGCTAACATTCCTGCCCGCCTGATTGCAGCCGCTTTTTGCAGTTGTACGACGTCAGGACATGTTCTTGAGCGCCTGCACATGCAGATCCGCTTCATCCGCTGCGAGAATCTCCGGCAGCGAGCCGCGCAGGTACTCGACCCAGGTCTTGATCTTGGCATCCAGGTACTGGCGCGAAGGGTAGATGGCGTACAGGTTCAACTCCTGAGAGCGATAGTCGGACATGATCCGCACCAGCGTACCGTTGCGCAGGCCTTCGATGGCCGAATAGATCGGCAGGATACCGACACCCATGCCGCTGGAAATCGCGGTTTTCATGGCATCCGCCGAATTGACCAGCAACGGCGAGGTGGTGATGGTGACCATCTCCTGACCGTCCGGGCCGTCGAACAGCCATTTCTCCAGCGGAAACACCGGGCTTACCAGACGCAGGCAGGCGTGGTTCAGCAGGTCCGCAGGCTTGTGCGCAGTGCCGAACGTCTTGATGTACTCCGGCGATGCACAGACGATGCTGTAGGTGATGCCCAAACGCTGAGACACGAAGCCCGAGTCCGGCAGTTCGCTGGCCAGCACGATCGACACGTCGTAACCGTCTTCCAGCAGATCAGGCACACGACTGGTCAGCGTCAGGTCGAACGACACGTCCGGGTGGCTGCGCCGATAACGGGCGATGGCATCGACCACGTAATGCTGACCGACACCCGGCATCGAATGCATCTTGAGCTGCCCGGCCGGACGCGCATGGGCGTCGCTGGCTTCGGCTTCGGCCTCTTCGACAGACATCAGAATCTGTTCGCATCGCAGCAGATAGCGCTTGCCGGCTTCGGTCAGCGCGATACGGCGCGTGGTGCGATTGAGCAGACGGGTCTGCAAGTGCGCTTCCAGGTTGGAGACGGCACGCGACACGTTGGCGGTGGTGGTGTCGAGCAACGCCGCTGCGGCGGTAAAGCTGCCCGCTTGCGCCACGCAACTGAAGGCACGCATGTTTTGCAGGGTGTCCATGGTTCTTCTCTGAATGGAACAGCTTCAATAGACGACAAATTGTGACATGAAGTAACAACAGCATGTCAGTCATACCAATGGATTATCGCCGTTTCGGTAATAAAGAATCACACATCTCCCTGCTTATCGCCATGTCGAGCGCCGCCTAGAATCGCCGCCATTCGAGGCGTTTCATTACCGGTCGGGAATTCGCAGCTGTGCCGCGTCGCATCATCAGAGGGCTCAAGCCCCTCGGTCTCATGGCTTTATCGTTCGTCATCAGCGGCTGCATCGGAACCGGCGGAATCGGACCCAAGGGTGACCTGTTGCCCGCCGACAGTCTGGCCACCGATCAGGCCATTCAGCGCGCCGCGCTCAGCGCACACTGGCCGAACCAGCAGTGGTGGCGCGTCTATAACGACCCGCAACTGAATCGCTGGATCGGGCTGGCGATCCTTGGCAGTCCGAGCCTGGCCATGGCCGCCGCAAGAGTCAGGGACGCCAGAGCCATGGCCGGGGTGGCCGAATCCGCCGAGTCGCTGCAGGTTCAGGGCACCGCCAGTCTGGCGCGTCATGAATGGCCGAGCGATCAGTTTTATGGCCCCGGTGCGCTCGCCGATAGTCACACCTGGGACAATAATGCCTCGCTGGGTCTGAGTTACGCGCTTGACCTGTGGGGACGCGAGCGTAACGCCAGCGAACAGGCGCTTGACCTCGCGCACATGAGCGCCGCCGAACAGCGGCAGGCCCAGCTTGAATTGCAGGAAAACATTGTCCGCGCCTACATCCAATTCTCCCTGAACTTCGCCCGCCTGGAGATCGCCCAGGCGACTCTGGCCCAGCAACAGCAGATGCTGGAGCTGGCGCAACGTCGGCTCAAGGGCGGCCTGGGCACGCACTTCGAAGTCAGTCAGGCTGAGGCGCCGTTGCCGGAGATCCATCGGCAGATCGATGAGCTCGAAGAAGCCATCGCCCTGGGGCGTAATCAACTGGCGGCACTGGCGGGCAAGGGGCCGGGTGACGGAGCGACCTTGCAGCGTCCCGCCCTTGCGCTGAACACTGAACTGACGCTGCCGTCGGCCCTGCCTGCGCAACTGCTTGGCCAGCGGCCTGATGTGGTTGCCAGTCAGTGGCGTGTCGCCGCACAGGCGCGAGGCCTGGACGTGGCCCATGCCAATTTCTATCCCAACGTCGATCTGGTCGCCAGTCTGGGTTACATGGCGACAGGGGGCGGCATGCTGGAGTTTCTGACCGGCAGCAAGTTCAGCTACAAGGCAGGCCCTGCGCTCACGCTGCCGATCTTCGACGGCGGGCGTCTGCGCGCTGAACTGGGGCGCGCGTCGGCCGGGTACGATCTGGCGGTCGCGCATTACAACCAGACGCTGGTCACGGCGCTGCAAAGTGTGTCCGACCAGTTGATTCGTCGCGCCTCGCTCGACAAACAGCAAGTGTACGCAGCCGAGTCGGTGGCGTCGGCGCGCAAGACCTACGACATAGCCATGATCGCTTATCAGCGCGGGTTGACCGATTACCTGAATGTGCTCAACGCCCAGACCCTGCTGTTTCGTCAACAACAGGTTCAGCAGCAGGTCGAGGCTGCGCGCCTGAGCGCCTACGCCGGACTAGTGGTGGCGCTGGGTGGCGGGTTGTCGGCGGGAAACGATGTACCCGCGGCTTTTGTTGAAACGGGCAAGAAGGTCGGCCACTGATATGACCACGCTTGCTCATCGAATTATCGCGCTGCCCTGGCGTCGTGAGTTCAACGGTTGGGCGCGCAGCGACGGCGTAACCTGGATCTATATCGGCAAGGTATTGATCGCCGCATTCCTGACGTATTGGCTGGCGCTGCGCCTTGAGCTGCCCCAACCCCGGACGGCGATGATCACTGTTTTCATCGTCATGCAGCCGCAAAGCGGGCAGGTGTTCGCCAAGAGTTTTTACCGGCTGCTCGGAACGCTGGCGGGCTCTGCCATGATGGTGCTGCTGATGGCACTGTTCGCCCAGAACCCGGTGCCGTTCCTCGGTTGTCTGGCGCTGTGGGTCGGGTTCTGTTCGGCAGGGGCAGCGCGCTATCGCAACTTTCGTGCGTATGGTTTCGTGCTCGCCGGTTACACCGCCGCCATGATCGGCCTGCCTGCGCTGGCGCATCCGGAAGGCGCGTTCATGGCGGCGGTGTGGCGGGTGCTGGAAATCTCGCTGGGCATTCTCTGTGCGACTGCCGTCAGCGCGGTGGTGCTGCCGCAAAGCGCCAGTGCGGCGATGCGCAACGCGCTCTATCAACGGTTTGGTGTCTTCGCCCGCTTCGTGATCGATGGCCTTCGCGGCACTCAGGCGCAAGACGCTTTCGAGACCGGCAACGTGCGATTCGTCGCAGAAGCCATCGGCCTGGAGGGGTTGCGCAGCGTCACGGTATTCGAAGACCCGCACATGCGCCGACGCAACGGACGGCTCAACCGCCTGAACAGCGAGTTCATGGCCATCACCACGCGTTTCAACGCGCTGCATCAACTGCTTGAGCGGCTACGTGTCGAGCGTTCGAACGCTGTGCTGGGTCACGTCGAGCCGGGACTCGATCAGTTGACCGCGCTGCTCGATGCGTTTGCCGACAAGCCCCTGACCAGTCCCGACGCCGCGCGACTGGTTACGCATCTGGAAACACTCAAGGCGCAGTGGCCGGATACGGTCAGGCGTCTGCGTGCCGATTTTGAAAAAGCGGTTCCAGACGAGGCCCAATGGCTGGATTTTCATACGGCATTCGAGCTGCTGTATCGCCTTCTGAACGAGTTGCTCGGCTACGCCCAGACCCACGCATCGCTGGCCGATCATCAGCATGTGCGTGAGCAGTGGAATGAGCCCTTCGTGCCACGCACGCACTGGATGACGGCAGCGGCTGCGGGCGTTCGCGCGACGTGTGTGGTTGCGCTGTTGAGCGCTTACTGGGTGCTGACCGCCTGGCCCAGCGGGGCGGTCACGACGCTGGCTTCGGCTGCAACCGTCGCGCTGTCTTCGACCACACACAATCCCCGACGCATGTCGTTTCAGATGGCTTGCGGCACGCTCCTCGGCGCGCTGCTCGGGTTTGTCGAAACCTTTTTTCTGTTTCCGCAGATCGATGGCTTTCCTTTGCTGTGCGTTTTGCTTACGCCGGTTTTCGTGCTGGGTGCTTTCCTCGGTTCACGGCCGCAATGGACCGGGTACGGGCTGGGCTTGCTGATCTTTTTCAGCATCGGCTCGGTGCCGGACAACCTGACGGTCTATGACCCTTACACCTTCATCAACGATTACATCGCCATGGTGATCGGCATGCTGTTCTGTGCCGCTGCGGGCGCAATCATCCTGCCGCCCAACAGCCGCTGGATGTGGCAGCGACTCGAGCAGGCGTTGCGTGATCAGGTGGTGTTCGCGATCAGTGCACCCTTGCAACGACTGGGTTCGCGTTTCGAGAGTCAGACCCGCGACCTCATGCATCAGGCATATGGCCTGGCCATCGGCAGACCTGAGGTGCAGCGTGAACTGTTGCGCTGGATGTTCGTCGTGCTGGAAGTCGGTCACGCGATCATCGAGTTGCGTCGCGAGCAGGCCGTGCTGCCGGTTCATCCAAGCTATGCCGAGTATCAACCCTGGCGCATTGCGCTGCGGGTAATGGGACGAGCGCTGGTCCGTCTGTTCATCCAGCCTGACGAGAACAATCTGCAGCGGTGTCTGCTGGCAGTCGATCAGGCGCTCAATCGGGTTCAGGAAGCGGATGAGCCGTTTGCCTCGCACTTCGATACTTCGGTGCTGCGCCGGGTGAAAAGCTACCTGCACTTCATTCGCTCTTCGTTGCTGAACCCTCAATCACCCATGGCTGCCTATGGCTGCGTAGCTGGTTTTTCTGGAGTGGCCCATGCCGCGTGAGATCGCCTTTCATGGTTTGTACATGCCGACCGTGAGCCTGATGTTTCTGCTTGCGATGGCCCTGGCCTGGGGGCTGGATCGCCTGTTGGCAGGGCTGGATCTGTATCGCCACTTCTGGCATCCGGCGTTACTTCGCCTGAGCCTGTTCACCTGTCTGTTCGGCGCGCTGGCGCTGCCTCTTTATCGTTGATGTCTGGCTCGGGAAATCTTCGGATGAAAAAGTTTTTCAGCGTGATCGCCACGTTGCTGTTTCTGGCGCTGGCTCTGTGGATCGGACGCACGTTATGGGTCCAATACATGGACACGCCCTGGACCCGCGACGGCCGTGTGCGCGCCGACATCATCAATGTGGCGGCGGATGTCTCCGGCACCGTGATCGATGTGCCGGTGCACGACAACCAGCAGGTCAGGCGCGGCGACCTGTTGATGCAGATCGACCCGGAGCACTACCGGATTGCAGTCAGGCAGGCCCAGGCGCTGCTGGCCTCGCGCAAGGCCACCTGGGAGATGCGCAAGCTCAACGCCAAACGCCGCGCCGACATGGACGAACTGGTGATCTCGGCGGAAAACCGTGATGACGCGAGCACCGTCGCAACCTCGGCGCTGGCGGACTATCAACTGGCTCAGGCACAGCTGGAGGCGGCGGAACTGAACCTGTCGCGCACTCGCGTGCTGGCGTCGGTGGATGGCTATGTCACCAACCTGAACGTGCATCGGGGTGACTACGCGCGCATTGGCGAGGCGAAGATGGCGGTGGTTGATATGAACTCGTTCTGGGTCTATGGCTTCTTCGAAGAAACCAAACTGCCGCACGTGAAAGTGGGTGATCCGGCGGACATGCAATTGATGAGTGGTGGGGTGATCCAGGGCCACGTCGAAAGCATCGCGCGCGGTATTTATGACCGCGACAACCCACAAAGCCGCGAGCTGGTCGCCGACGTCAACCCGACCTTCAACTGGGTCCGCCTGGCCCAGCGTGTACCGGTACGCATCCATCTGGATCGCGTGCCGGACGGTGTGCAGTTGTCAGCGGGAATGACATGCACGGTGATTGTGACGCCAGGCTGATCTTGCCCCTCTGATCATTCCTCACACGCCGCGTATGATCGTTCCCACTCTGCGCTCACAAATCCGGCTCAACACTGATCGTGCCCATCGCTCCGCGTGGGCATGCCTCCCGTGACGCTCCGCGTCACAAATGGCACAGACTACGGATCCAGTGAGCCGAGCGCATGACGTGGATAACGGCGGAGCTTGGCCACGCATCTGAGCCACATTCGAGAGCGGACGCGGAGCGTCCTGGGAGGCATTCCCACGCAGAGCGCTCATCGTTATACACAAGTCGCGATAAGCGTTTGGAGCGGGCACGGTTATGACCGTGGGAGCGGACTTGTCCGCGAAAAGTTAATACATCCGACGAAGATGCAGCGTCTGCAAATCAGTATTCGCGGACAAGTCCGCTCCCACTTTCGGATAGCGCGTTCCTTCAGGTCGATTTGTGTATAACGATGAGCGCGGAGCGTGGGCACGAGCAGGTTACGGCGTATCACAACGACGCATTCAACCCGAACCGCTTGCGCAGTCCGCTTTCCAGCAATGCCTTGGGCAGCAGCCATGACATCAGCGGCAGCACGCGTGAGCCGTTGCCCAGGCGCAGAAGACGCGGCGGGTTGGCTTGCTGGACGGCCTTGAGCAGGTCGCGGGCGAAGTCGGTGGCGGGTGTGGGGTTGTCCTGCGACGCCTTGGCGCGGGCACGGATGCCTTCACGGATCGGCCACCAGGGCGACTGCTCGCTGATCAACTGCTCGGCCTCGTGGCTGGCGTTCTTCGCAAAACTCGAGGCAATGGCGCCCGGCTGAACTTCCATCACCTGCACGCCAAACGGTGCCAGTTCCAGACGCAGCGCATCGCTGAGTGCATGCACGGCCGCTTTCGAGGCGCAGTAGGCACCTGCGAATGGCGTCACCAGCACGCCGGAAACACTGCCGATATTGACCACCAGTCCCTTGTTGCGGCGCAGCGCGGGGAACAGCGCTTTCGTGACGCCGATCACCGAAAACACGTTGGTTTCGAACTGCCGTTGCAGTGCCTCGACGCCGCCGTCCAGCAACGGCCCCATCGCGCCGTAACCCGCGTTGTTGATCAGCACATCGAGCCCGCTGTGTTCCAACCCGGCAGCGAGTTGTTCCAGTGCCATGCTGTCGTTGACATCCAGTTGCACGGTAATGAAACCGGCTGCGCTCAGCGTGGCGACGTCTTCCTGCTTGCGCGCCGTGGCCCACACTTCGTAACCGTTCGCCTTGAAGGCGTCGGCGAGTGCGCGACCTATTCCGCTGGAACAGCCAGTGATGAGAGCGATGGGCATGTCGATGTCCTTAGGGATCAGTCCGAGAAACTGCCTTGCAGATGTTCTGCGCGAAACTCCAGGGTTTGCGGGCGATAGCCATTGCGCAGCGCAGGCACCGGCACGCAGTCCTGCCAGTTGCCGTCCGCCTGCAACTCGCCGGGGCCACGGTAGCGCGCAGAAGTGTAGGTGTTATCCGCCAGATTGACCGTATCGCCGGGCGCATACGCAGCGATCCGCCAACGCAGTTCCAATAGCGACGCCTTGTTGCGGTTGGTGACTGAGACTTGCAACGGACGATCAGCCGGACATTGCTGAGGCGTGTAGGCCAGACGGATATCCAGTTGCTCCAACTGCCGGGTCTCGCGACTGTCCTGCCAGATCACAATGGCGGCCACTATTCCCATACCAGCCGCTGCCGCCAGCGACACCGGCAGGGCCTTCGCCGGGTAGCGCAGCAGCAGAATGAGCCAGGTCAGGATTGACAGGATGCCGATCAGCATGCAGCGGGTCTCCAGCGAGGGGCGGTGCTGGACATCCTACAGAAAGGGAAGGGCCGTTGACCAATAAGGTCGGACGAGGCGTGGAAGCGCAGCCGCAGTGATGCGTTACACACCGGGTCCTTTGATCAGGCCCTGTTCAATTCCTGCCCCATCCGTTCGGGTATCAGCGCATCGCCCCGGTGTTCCGACCCTTTGACCTGAGCCGACCCTGTGGCCGTTGCTTTGTGCCCCGGATCATGATTAACCCTTACGGGTTTCCTGCTTTCAGTAAATCGAAAACAGGTGGGTTCAGTTTGATCCCAGCATGCGCCACTTTTTATCTCTTAATACGAACGAGACGACGTCTCCCTTATTAAGGGTAATAGAGACTGATGGATTATCCGATCCCGCAAGCATCAGCTCGGTTGAGTAATCCGCAGTACTCTTTATCTGTAACGGGCAAGTCTCATATCCACCCTCTGGTAGCCGCAGCCTCCTTGTCCACTGGCCATTCCACACCCGTACGTTAAGGTAACGTCCCGTGTAATTGATTTGATATTCTTCAGATTGGGGCACGTCAATCGTTCCACCCCATGCCTTGGATTCTGCCCTGATTCTGTTGGCGTGAATGCAGTTATCAACCAGTCGCTGTCGCAACGACCAGTCGGTATTGATAATGTAAAATTTTTGAATGTAAGACCCTTGATCCTCTGAATAGAACCACTCACGAATTTTATCGGAGAAGTCATCCGGTGTGCCGAGGGGAGGCTTGTTGTATTTGGCGCACTGGATGGACCATAGTTCGTTGTAAGGTTTGGGATAGGTTGCGATGTCGTCCATGTACTCCTTTAGTGTGCCGGTAGAAGGGAAGTTTTCGCCTATCCATTTCTGTTTGACACCGTCCCAGAATAACGGATCCCGTCGATCGTCTTCGTAGGCAATGACCACGCCATAATCACCGTGATTCCAGATTTGCTCTATCGTTAGCGCATTCATCCAGCGTGGAATTATTGCGGCGCCCAAGCTGTTTTTGATCAGGGCTTGAAGCTCTTTGTGCGCGGCATCAGTGAAGTTCTTGAACTGATGAAAGTCGAGGATGACAATTTCTTTTTTTGGATTTCCTTCAGCGGGTTTATGGTTGCGGAACATCTTGACCCCTTCCAGGATGTCGTAACCAACGGTACGGCCGGAATTGAGGCTATGGTAAATGCTGAAACGAGAGTGGCTACTGATCGGAGCGTTTTCCTTGAATTCCACTCTGAGGTCCAGCACCCGGATACCGTTCATCAATTGGTGATGCGGCGATATATCCTGGCAGGTTTCCCAGCTTTGGGTGTAACTGGCGTCTTTATCCATACCCGAGTCGTGGGTACCGGGCAGGATGGCGTCCATGATGCGCAGGGTTCGGCCTCCGTGGTAGGTGGTTTGCCACGTACTTCGATGCTCGTTGGTGAAAGGCCTGCACACTCCGCCCGATACACCACCCCCTCCAGGGCAGCCGCTTAGCATTGATCCGCCAGAACGTGAGTATTCCGCTATGTTTTCTTCGACCTGACGCAACGCTTCATCTGCGCTTGTAATCAGGTGTCTTAAACGGTCTTTGAATTCCGTCGACAAACGCTGGAGTTCCTGCTGTTTCGCAAGTCTTTCAGCGTCAAGTGTGTCCATGCTCTCAGGGTGCGGCGGTGGCTGGTCAGGGCCAGTGTCGATGAGTTTTTCGACAGCGCCTAATTCGTCTTCAATTCTCTTTTTAAGTACGCTTGAATATTCCTTGATCCACGTTGCCAGTCGATGACGCTCTTCATCGAGTGCCAGGGTCGTGGCATCGAGGGCGCTCGGTTCTTCAACGGGGTGCTGTGCTTGCTCAAGGCTGGGCGTTGTCTCCTGCTCCGTTCCTGCAGTTGAGGGCTCGGTGTCTGCTGCCCTGTCAGTCTGCTGAGGCTGTTCACTGTCCACTTTTCTTTCGTCTTCGCCGTTCATGGCCATCTCCTGATGAGTGATTACTACTCAATCCAAGAAAAGCAAACACAGCGACCTCAGGATACTGGCACAACTGTTAGGCCTGTCCGGCCCGGCTAATGCGCGAAACTCCAGGGTTTGCGGGCGATAGCCATTGCGCACGGCAGGCATTGGCACAATCCTGCCAGTTGCCGTCCGCCTGCCACTCGCTGGGGACGTGCAGCCTGGATGAGGCACGCTTGCATCATCCGGGTTTTATGATTGGCAGCGCTCAGTCATACGAAGGTATAAATTTTGGACGTCGGCAACTCGGCTTTACTCCCGAGCAGTACGCTTGTGATTTTTGCCTTTTGCCCATAGTTGATACTTGCAGACGGTTTGGCTGACTACCCGATAACGTTAAGCAGAGTGAGAACTTCTGGCTACTGACAGAAATAACAGTGGCAGACGATAAACATTGCGCGGGACATGACTTATTTCTCGCTGAGGTCGTAGGCAGCTCCTTGCTGTTTTCGAAGGGGCCCATGAGGACATTGAGGATCACGATGTCCACTTCTCCATTGCATGATCATTTCTTCTTCCTCTGCCGGTGTATTCGTCCAGAACACCTAAACTTTGAAGAGGTCATTCAAGGACGACTCGGCCGTGAATACAGCAAACACCTCGTTACATTGCTATACGCCCACCTTGCAGGTGACGGACCCTCGTGGGTTGCCTGTCCGTTCGGCTGCATTCTTTCGCCTGAACGCTGCCGATGAGCCGGAGATCCGGGTTGACCGCTCTGCGTTCGATGCCGCGGGTCGTCTGGTTGGACGCTGGGACGCTCGCTTGTGGGCCGTTCAGGCCGCGGCAAATGTAATTTCCAGGCATTCGCTGAGCGGTTCTGTTCTGTCGACCGACAGCGTTGATGCCGGCTGGCGGGTCGTGTTGCCAGGAGAGAGTGAGCAGCCGATATACGTCTGGGACGGTCGAAAGACTGTACGAAGCATGCAGTACGATGCGCTGCTCCGGCCGACGGCTGTGTTCGAAGACCAGCGCTGTGTGGAACGCCTGCTTTATGGCGGGCCTGACCTGGCAGCGCGAAACCTGTGTGGTCAGTTGAGTCGCCACGATGATCCGGCAGGCACCCGATTGAACGGCGAGTTCGGTCTGACCGGTACTGTGATAGCGCAAACCCGGCATTTTCTGCGTGAACTCGACAGCCCGGACTGGTCTGAATCAATTCCTGAGCGTAACGCCTCGCTGGAGGTCGACAACGGCGCGACCACGCATTGGCGTTATAACCCGTTGGGCGAGGTCATACAGCGGACCGATGCCTTGGGCAGTGTTCACTTCCTGGACCAGACGGTCGCCGGTCAGCTAAAGGCCAGCCGATTGCAGCTTGGGAATCAGTCGGAGAAGACACTGGTCAGCGATATCCGCTACGACGCTCAGAACCGCGTTGTGTCAGAAACAGCAGGCAATGGTGTGGTGAGCACCGCGGTTTATCAGAGCGAAGACGGTCGGCTTGTGGAGCTGAAAGCAACGAATGCCTATGGATCGCTGTTGCAGAATCTGCTGTACGCCTACGATGCGGTTGGCAATGTCCTGCGCATCGAAGACTGCGCTCAGCCGACCGAGTATTACGCCAATCAACGTATCGATCCGGTGTCGACATATCGGTACGACACCCTATATCAATTGGTCGAGGCAACAGGCCGAGAAGCCGCAACCGTCAAGCACGGACCGACTTTCCCGTTTTTTCAGAGCCCGCCCGATCCTGCGCAACTGGCCAATTACACGCAAACCTATCGTTATGATGCGGGTGGCAATCTGCTGCAGTTGACCCACGTTGGCGCACAGTCCCATTCGCGAACGATGGCTGTGGCCAGGCGGAGTAATCGCAGCCTGCCGGTCATCGACAATCTGCCACCCGGTGAAGAGGAAATAGCCCGCGCGTTCGACGCAAATGGCAATCTTTTAGCGCTGCAAGCAGGACAGAACCTGAGCTGGGATCGACGCAACCAGTTGCAGGATGTGCGCCCGGTAATACGTGAAGCCGGCGAAGACGACAGCGAGCATTACCGTTACGACGCCAGCGGCCAGCGTGTACGCAAAGTACGTGTGACTAAGGCAGGGTCCGTGGTCCATCGAGCCGAAGTGCGTTACTTGCCAGGACTGGAAATCCGCACCAACACTACCACTCGCGAAATGCTGTACGTCATCACAGGTCAGGCCGGACGCAGCGGCGTGCGGGTGTTGCATTGGGAAGCTGGCCAGCCGGACAGCCTCGACAACGATCAGATCCGCTACACGCTGAACGACCATCTGGGCTCTGGCACGCTGGAGCTTGATGAGCAGGCGCACCTGATCAGTCAGGAAAGTTACTACCCGTTCGGCGGCACCTCATGGTGGGCGGCGCGCAGTGCCATTGAAGCGAGTTACAAGAGCGTGCGCTATTCCGGCAAGGAGCGGGACGTAACAGGGCTGTATTACTACGGGCTGAGGTATTACGCACCTTGGTTGCAGCGATGGATCAATCCGGATCCGGCGGGGGACGTGGATGGGTTGAATCTGTACCGTATGGTCAAAAATAATCCGATGTGCCACCAGGATAGATGTGGTACTCAGCCGAACGATGTAAATGATCCAAAACTGCTTGAGGCTGATCCTCAGCCCTTGCCGACTGTGTTGCCCCTACTGCCAAGCACCGCGCGGGATGCCAGAAACAGCGCATTGGAAGCAACTGGAAGTACTTCAAGGTTCACGCTCAGGCCGGCCGGTTATAAGAAATATGTCACTTTGGATTATCCAGACTTCACGATAAAACAATTTGAGTCACACAGTCCCGTCGCTAAAAAGGATCTTATTATCCACGGGCATGGAAGGCTGCGATCCCCGGTGCACAAGATTTATAACGCACCCATCAAGCTTGGTTTTTACGCGCCTCCGGACACTCTGCTGTCCGCATCTCGAAGCGAACTGTACCGATTTCAATCGAGAAAGCTTCAAGTCGCTCCTGTGGAGGTCATCGAATGCGGTATGGAGTCACGCGATTATGAAATCGCCTACTCATCGGCTTTCGACAGTAAATTTGCTAACGGTCTTTACCACTCACAATTGTTGAATCGCAAGCCTGCGATTTCAGCCTCATCGATCCAGCACGTTGAAAACTATCACGATGTGCTGATCGTCAAACCAGGAAAGTCAGTGCCATTGAGCAAGTTATTGAAACAGGTACCTGCCTATGATCAGGTTCATGCCTTGTTTTGCAGGTCTCGCGGCCCTTCCGGCCCGGTGCATGAGTTTTCCACAACGAAGAATCGCAACAACTAAAAAGCCCCCGTCACTGTCTTGCGGATGGGATACGCAAGACAGTGACGGGGGCCGGTGTTCTACCGTTTTTTTGCTAACCGCTGATCAACGCGCGATGGTCTGCGTCTTCACACCGGCTTCCAGCGCGCCCGAGCGGCCGTAGACGTCTTCGAATCGCTCGATGTCGTCTTCGCCCAGGTAACTGCCCGATTGGACTTCGATGATTTCCAATGGAATCTTGCCCGGGTTTTTCAGGCGGTGGACCGAAGCGATCGGGATGTAGGTGGACTGGTTCTCGGTCAGCAGGAACACGTTCTCGTCACAGGTTACCTGCGCAGTACCGGATACCACGATCCAGTGCTCGGCGCGGTGGTGGTGCATCTGCAGCGACAGGCACGCGCCCGGCTTGACCGAGATGCGCTTGACCTGGAAGCGGCCGCCCATGTCCACGGAGTCATACGAACCCCACGGACGGTACACTTCGAGGTGGTTCTGGGTTTCGGTACGGCCCTGTTCGTTCAGGGTGTT
Organism: Pseudomonas sp. fls2-241-TYG-175; assembly: GCF_030209155.1. Classification (NCBI taxonomy): domain Bacteria; kingdom Pseudomonadati; phylum Pseudomonadota; class Gammaproteobacteria; order Pseudomonadales; family Pseudomonadaceae; genus Pseudomonas; species Pseudomonas sp. fls2-241-TYG-175. The sequence continues at coordinate 94,500 of NZ_JARVSO010000006.1, forward strand.
GACCATCTGCTTGACGCCCTGGACCTTGTCCTTGTGGGCAATCATCATGGCGTCCTTGGTTTCGACGACCACGATGTTGTCCAGACCGATCACCGACACCAGCTTGCCATTGCCGTGGATCATGCAGTTGCGGCTATCCTGGATCACGACGTCGCCCTTGGTGACGTTACCGTTGGCATCCTTGGCATTCACTTCCCACAGCGACGACCAGCAGCCGACATCGCTCCAGCCTGCCGACAGCGGCACAACGCAAGCGCGCTGGGTTTTTTCCATCACGGCGTAGTCGATGGAGTTGTCCGGGCAGCAGGCGAAAGTGGAGGCATCGATTTCAACGGCGTCGCCATCGTGAACGCTGCGCTCCAGGGTCAGCAGGCAGGTGTCATAGATGTCCGGATCGTGCTTTTTCAGCTCTTCCAGGAAGCGGCTGGCACGGAACAGGAACATGCCGCTGTTCCAGTAGTAACCACCGGCCTCGACGAACTCGTTGGCGCGTTTTTCGTCAGGCTTTTCGACGAACTGCGACACGCGGCTCACGCCTTCCGGCAGCAGTGCATCAGCGGTGGATTTGATGTAGCCGTAACCGGTTTCCGGCTTGTTCGCCGGTACGCCGAACAGCACCATTTCGCCACGCTCGGCGGCTACAGTCGCCAGTGCCAGCGCGCGTTGCAGGGCTTTCTGGTCTTCGATCACGTGGTCGGCCGGCAGCACCAGCATCAGGCCATCGTTACCTTCGTTGACCAGTTTCATGGCGGTCAGGGCCACGGCCGGCGCAGTGTTGCGGCCGAACGGTTCCATGAGAATCGCCTGGGTTTCCAGTTTCAGGGCCGCGAGCTGCTCGCTGACGATGAAACGGTGTTCCTTGTTGCAGACAATGATCGGCTCCTGCATGCCGTCGAATACAAGACGCTGCAGCGTTTGCTGGAACAGGGTCTGGTCGCCGGTCAGTGCCAGGAACTGTTTAGGGAACTGCTTGCGCGAAAGCGGCCAGAGTCGTGAACCGCTACCACCTGACAAGATCACTGGAATCATTTTATTTCTCCAATAGCATTCAATATGGGCTGTACGTGCTGTCTGTCGTTTCTGTCTTTTTCTTGTTCCGCACCGGCCGGTTCAGGGCATTGCCATGAACCGGCCAGCTTTATCCTTTAGCGGGTTGCAACCGGTGGCTTGACCCACACTGGCGAGAGGCTGCTGCCACTGCCGGTGATGTACAGAACGGCGGCTTCGCCACGCTCCAGGGCCACAGGTTTCACATCGGTGACTTTCTTGTCGCCGTCGTACAGCGCCAGACTGACTTTGACCGGATTGATTTCACGCTCGCCGGTGCCCTTGGCTGCCACAGCCTTGACCACATCGGTCTTGCCGTCGGCGGTTTTCAGGGTCAGTGCCTTGTCGCTGAGGTTCTGCACGCGAACCAGGGATTTCTGCTTGTTCTTGAACGGTGGTTCTTCGATCAGTTGCGGTTTGCCGCTGGCGTTGTTGACCAGGGTGTAATAGTGATCGCCTGCCAGTTTCACCGGCACGCTCTGGCTGCCCAGCTTGGCGGTGTAGTCGCCCTGTGGCATGAAGCTGAACGCGGTGCTGCCCAATGGCGCGACTTCGTTCATGTTGGTGTTACCGACGCTGGCGCTGATTTCAGCGTTGCTGGCGTTGTAGACACGCACGAAGGTCGAGCCTTTCGGAGCGGTCGGGCCGTACAGGGCGGAGTCACCTGCGAAGGCTTGCAGGGACATCAGGCCCAGGCCTGCGGCCAGTGCGCAGGTTTTGAAGAAACGGTTCTTGTTCGAACGGTTTGCAGTCGTGTGTTGGGTCATGAGTCAGTCCTCTCAGTTTTGCGCCCGGTTGGGCGACTCGGATGGGTTGGCGTTCAACGCCACGTTATCTTGGGTATTTCGCGATTTTTTCAGCTCGGCGATCCACTGCTGATCGAACTCGCCAAGGTCGTTGTGAGCCGGCAGGTAGCGCTCCGGGAATTCCCAGATGACCACTTGCGGCGGGGTGTTCTTGAAGGCGTCGGTCTGCAGGTACTTGAGCATCGGCAGGATCGGGCCATGGCCGTCTTCGGCGTAGTTGACGACGTCGCTGCGCAGGGCTTCTTTCAACGCCCCGACGAAGTTCCAGTTCGGGTTGGCGCTATAGCTGGTGCCGACCAGACCGACCGGAATATCGCTGTCTGCGAACAAGGCGTCATCGCCAGCCGGTTCGCCCTGAACCGGATCGGTGCTGCGTTGCTGCAGCTCGTCAGGCTTGGGCAGCATGTTGCTGAACAGCGGATCCAGCGGCAGGAACGTGGTCAGGTCGCCCTTGTACGACTCGCTGCCCTTGGCCTGGGTGACGAACTGTTCAGGCTCGCCTTCCAGCGGTGTTTTCTGAGCGATGGCTACACCCAGTTGCTGCGCGGCCACTTCGGCGCCCATCGGCGTCCAGTGCGTATCGGTGCGCAGGAAAACCTGGCCTTTCTGCTTGGCCGCCTGTAGCGGTGCCAACAGGTCCGGTGCGAAGATCCCGGCCTTGGCGACCTGCGCGTGGAACTGCTGATACAGATCGGCGTGCAGGCTGGCCGGCTTGGTGTCGCCGATGTGTTCCGGGTACAGACGGGTCTTGGCCGGAACGATGGCCAGAACCAGTTTGGTGCCCTGTTTTTCCAGCGCGTCACGTACGCCCTGGATCAACGCCAGGTTGTCCGCTTCGTTCTGCTCGCCGTTGGCAACAGCATCGAACTCTTCATCGGTGTACAGCCACTGGTCCTTGCCGAGCACGACGCCGGGACGGCCTTCGTTGAACAGCTTGTAATCCAGCGCCGCCCAGAGGTTGGTGCCCAGGCGCTTGATCGGAAACTCATCGTCGTAATGGGTTTCCGCCGCCTTGGTCCACTTGCCGTTGAGCACGGTGGTCTCGGCCGAAGTCGAGAACGTGCTGAAGCTGCGCAGCGACCAGGCGCCCAGGATCAGCAGCAGACCCAGGAAGATGGCGATGTAGAGGATTCGTAATGAACGGGTCATGTCAGGCTCCTCAGAACTGGAAGTAAAGGAACGGCGAGAAGCTCTGCGCCGAAAGTTTGAGAATCGAAGCAACGAACAGCAGCAGGATCAGTGCGCGCATGGCGTAGCGGGGCCAGTCGGCAACCCAGTAGGCCGGTTGCACCTGCGCTTCGCTGCCCACGGTGTAGCCAGGCAGATGCAGGCTGCCGGGCGCGTCGCCAGGAACGGCCTTGATGGTGCCCGGTTGCGCAGTCGCAGGGCCGTCGGCCTTGGCGCTCTTGCCATCGTCGGCCTGACGGTTCTGATAGAAGTCACGCAGACCGAAGAACGCCAGGGTTGCGTAGGCCAGAACCAGCGTCGCCACTTGCAGGCCGGTGAGGCTTGCACGGTTGAGCTCGGACAGTTCCCATTCGCCGAAGCTGAACATGGCGCCGTACATGCGGCCTGCAACATGCAGGTTTTCTGCGCGGAAAATTACCCAGCCGATCACAACCAGCAGGAAGGTCAGTGCCCAGCGGATCACGTTGAAGCTGTAAGGCTTGGTGTTGATGCCCAGCGCTTTCTCGATTGCCAGCCACATGCCGTGCCAGGCACCCCAGATGATGTAGGTGACGTTGGCGCCGTGCCAGAGACCGCCCAGCAGCATGGTCAGGAACAGGTTGCGGTAGGTCGCGAACTTGCCGCCACGGTTGCCGCCCAGGGTGATGTACAGGTAGTCACGCAGCCAGGTGGACAGGCTGATGTGCCAGCGGCGCCAGAACTCAGTGATCGACTGGCTGATGTAGGGCTGCTTGAAGTTTTCCATGAAGCGGAAACCCATCATCAAACCCAGGCCGATAGCCATGTCGCTGTAGCCGGAGAAGTCGAAATACAGCTGTGCGGTGTACGCCAGCGCGCCGAGCCAGGCATCGCCTGTGGTCGGGTTCTGCAGGGCGAAGCAGTGATCCGCCACGACCGCGAGGGTGTCGGCGATGAACACTTTCTTGATGAATCCCTGCATGAAGCGCGTGGCGCCTTCGGAGAACTTGTCCAGTGTGTGCGTGCGGTTGTTGAACTGGTCGGCCAGGTCACGGAAGCGCAACACGGGACCTGCGATCAGGTGCGGGAAAATCGCCACGAACGCCGCGAAGTCGATCAGGTTGCGGGTTGCCGGGGTGTCGCCGCGATACACGTCGATGATGTAGCTGATGGACTCGAACACGTAGAACGAGATACCGATCGGCAACAGCACGTGCGTCAGGATGAACGGTTCCAGACCCATGGAGGTCATGGCCGCGTTGATGCTGTCCACGCCGAAGTTCGCGTACTTGAAGTAGCCCAGAATGCCGAGGTCCACGACCACACCGAGCAGCAGCCAGCGCTGTGCCGGTTTGGTCCGCACGCCTGCTGCGCCCACCTGAAGGCCGATCCAGTAGTTCCAGACCGTGACGCCGATGAACAGTGCCAGGAAGTCCACACGCCACCAGGCGTAGAAGATGTAGCTGGCGATCAGCAGCAGCAGATTGCGATAGCGTTGCCCGCTCAGGTAGTACAAGCCGAGGAAGATCGGCAAGAACAGGAACAGGAACACGTTGGATGAGAAAACCATCCTTATCTCTCCGTTTGTCCAACATTCAAGGGCCCAAAGCCCCCCCAAACCCCCCATCGAAAACAGGGGGGTGAATCACTGTGGGAGCCGATGAATCAGCTCCCGCCACTCAAAGCGTCACGTCACCGAATCAGGAACCGTCCTTGTCACCTTTTTCATGGGACGGGTCGTAGACCTTGGTCAGGTCGCCGCCCAGACGGAACGTCTTGAACGGCTGCTTTTCATGTTTCTCTTCAAGCGTTTCGGCATTGCAGGTGTAGAGCGCGCAGAACGGTTCCAGCCAGGCAAATTTCGGGTCCTTCTTCAGGTCCGTCATGTCCTGTTTTTCGCCGTTGTGCTCGGCAAACATCGAAGGATCCTTCACCCCGGCCAGCACGCGATCAGCCAGTCGTTTCAAGGCGCCGTTGTTTTCCGGACGCAGATCCACACCATTGGCCTGGGCGAAGCTGGCGATCATGGCCAGTGGCGGCAGGGCATAGTTGTGGTACGAAAGGGCGCGTTGACGGCGCTTCATTTCGTTCGGCAGGAAACCGTCCTTGTCCACCTGATTGGCGGCAACCTTGAATTCCTTCACTGCCCAGTCGAACAGGTCCTGACGATTGGTCGCGACAGCCGTTGCCATCACCGACCAGGCGGCCCAGTACGAGTGGTTGTTGATTTTTTCCAGCGGCAGATTGCTCCAGTCGCTGACGACCTGATCAGCCAGTTTGCTGAACCAGGCTTCGATGATCTGCGCGTCCTGCTGACGGTTGGCCAGCGGTTTGGACTCGGAGAATTTCAACCGCAGGTACGCCGACGACATGCTGCCCAGCGCCCATTTGCGCATCGACTTGCCGGTGTGATTGAACTCGCGGGATTCAAGCGCATCGGCCCTGGCCCACGTGGTCATCATGTTCAACGCACAGTCGAGCTGCTCGGGACGACCGTCGCGCATGTACTGCATCACGACTTTGCTGACGCCGCGTTCAAGGGTGGTGATGTCCTTGGTCGCATCGCGAAAGGCTTCTTCGGATTTCAGGTTCAGCGTGGCGCGAGCCTTGTCAGAGCCTTCGTACTTGCTGCGAAACACCAATTTGTCGGTGTACGGCTTGGGAATGGCATCACAGGTAAAGTTGTGATCACCGGTCTTCATTTTTTCGATCGGTGCGTCATAACCCTTGGGTGGGACCAGTGTCGCGGCTGCGGATGCACCCATGGCCCAGGCCATCGATGACAGGATTGCCATCGACAGCAGGGTAGGGCGTATCAGTTTCGGAGTCTGCATAAGTCACCTCATAGTCCGGCTTGAGCGGTGTGTTTCGCAGCGCTCGGGAACACGTTGCGTTTGCATACTTTCGCTTCGACTTTCTGTGGTTCTGCTCCTGCTTCCGGTCCCTGGATTTCGAGGGCCAGCAACTGCTGATCAGCCCAGTCCTCGTCTTCGCGCAATTCAAAGGCGAAGCGTCCATCGGTGTCAGATGTTTCCGGTTTTTCGATTTTCAGGTCTTCGTGACGACCGTTCATGTACCAGAGCCTGGCCTGAAGGACTTTCACGGAGGTGTCGTCGAAGCGGATATCGATCTGGTTGCTGCCGTTACGAATGTCCTTGATGCCGTTCTTGCCGTTGACCAGCACTTCGTTGTTGCCCGGCTTCAGGGTGGTGCTGGCGCTCATGACCGCCGGCTTGCCTTCGCAACCGTTGTCCAGCAGTGCCATCATCTGGCGATAGATGGTTTCCTGATCGAGGCGATACAGCGGCGAGAATTCCCAGATGAGAATTTTCGGCGGACGCTTCTGGAAGTCTTCGCTGCCCAGGTACTGCAACATCGAACCTTCCAGACCACCGCCGGGGAACGCCACGTTCAGCACGTCCGCGCTGAGGTATTCCTGCAGGAAGCCGCCGAAGTTGTAGTTCTTGCCACTGTGGCTGGTGCCGACCAGAGTGATTTCCGGGTTGCCGGAATCGCCGAACAGATCGCCGTCACCGGCTTCGCCTTTCGGCTCGGTGCTGAACTGGTCCATGTACTGGATCGCGTAGCTGGTGCCGCACAACTGTCCTGCCATGTTGTGCAGGGTGCCGGTCTTGCCCATGCGTCCAGAGATGTGGCTTTCAAACTCACGCTTGGGAATGTCCGCGTAGCCCGGGACTTTCTTGACGGTCTCGGCCACGATCTTCGCCGTGCGTTGTGCGCCATAAGGCGTCCAGTGCTGGTCGCCGCGGAAGTAGAAGTCGTGCGCCTGCTGCTCGTTGGTGAGCGGTGACAGGTCAGGCACCCAATAGCCCATCTTGCTGAAGCGACCGAGCATGGCCTGATAGTTTTTCAGCGCCTTGTCGTAGTCGTACTTGTCGCGTTCGGCCGGGAACAGTTTGTTGCGATCCACCAGGCCGCGCGTCGGCTGATAGACCACCACCAGCTCGACACCCTTGCTCTTGAACGCGTCATGCAGTTCTTTCATGCGGCGGTAGCCGGCAGGCGTGGTGTCGAATTCGGTACGCAGGTCTTCTTGGGTACGGAACAGCCAGTCGCCTTCGGCCTGTACCAGCGTGGTGAAGTTCTGCTGATAGCGCGTGGTGTAGTTCTTCGCGTCGTGCGCAGCCGGGCACAGGCTGCAGCAGGGCTCGGCGGTAAAGGTCGGCGCCTGCGAGTCGTCGGCCCGAGCGACACCGGCCGCGGCCATCAGCGCGGCGGTGAGGCTGGACAGGCTCAACAGTTTGATCAAATGTGCGTGCATAACAATACCCTTCCTCATTCCCGCAGCTCGGTCTGGCTTTCGACGGGGTCGATCAATACGGCTTTCTTCTGGCGTACCAGCAGGTCGAGGATCTCGTTTTGGCGCTCGCCCAGGATGCCGTTGAGGCTGATGCCGACTTCCTTGGTCGGGGCCAGCATCGAGACGCGATACAGCTCGACACTCAGGGGCGAGTCGATGGACAGCGGGCCGGAGCCGTTGCTGGCCAGTTCGCCGCCGACCATGATCAGAGACACCTGAGCGTCGAACGGATCGAGCTCGATGTCGCGGTCGGTATCGCTCAGGTCCTTGATGTGGCCGTAGACGCCCATCAGCCCGTTACCAGTGGCGATGTTTTCGTACAGCTTGATGTTCACGCTGTTACGCACGCGGATACCGTGGCGGCGGTTGGCAATCACACGGTTGCCCCACAGCAGGTTGTTGCCGCTTTCGTACAGGGTGATCCCGTCGGTGTGGTTCTGATAGATCTCGTTGTAGGCGACGATGTTGCCGACGCTGTTACGGTCCAGAACCACGCCGGACAACTTGTTGTCATGGCTCTTGTTGCGGAAGATGAAACTGTTGTCGACTTCCCGGGAAATGATGATCCCGTGCTTCTTCTTGGTCCCGTAGACGTCGTTCTCGGCGATGATCAGACCGTGGGAACGGTCGTGCGGGTCAATGCCGTAGACGATGTTGTCGCGGTAGGTGTTGCCCTTGACGACGAAATCACGCGTCTCGTAGCAGTAGAAGCCGTACCACATGTCCGAGAATTCCGAATCAATGATCCAGCCGGTCGGTTCGGCCCGCTTGAGGATCTTCGCGGTGTTCGGCGTGTACTGGGAAATACTGATGCCGTAGGACTTGCTCTGGTCGTAGCCCATGCTCGCCATTTTGGTGTTGGCGATCCAGGTTTCCGAGCCGCCCCAGGTCAGCACGAACGGGCGAAACTCGTCAGGCTTGCGATAGGTCGCCAGGCTGTTGCGGGTTTCACTCCAGGCGTTGACCTGAGTGTGGGTGATCAGCATCTTGCCTTCGCTGACGATGAACGAGCCTTTCTCCTGAGACAGACGCAATTCCTTGGTCTTGCTGTCGATCTCGAAGATGCCGGTTTCCTTGACCAGAATCGGCAGACGCGCCACGTAGACGCCCGGCGACACCTCGTTCAGAAACTGCTTGGGCACTTTCTTGACCAGGTCCTGAAGGTTCACGTAGCCGTCGGATATCATGATCGCTTGCGGGATACCCTTTTGACGGGTCACCCATTCAGCCATCTTGTTATCGCCGCCGATGAATTCCTTCAGGCCGGTTTCTTCCATCATCCGGGCAACGGTGACCTTGCCCGGCTTGTTGCGCACGATCTTTTTCAATGCCGCCTCGGCGGTGTAGCCGCTGAGGTCGGGCAGCACCGGCTTGGCCATTTCCAGCGGCGCGGTCGGCGGGCTGGTGATGGTGTAGGTCTTGGCCTGTTGCAGCTCCTTGACCACCGCCTTCGGCGCCTCGGGGGTGACAGGCGCGTTGGCCAGTGCGGCGCCGCTGGCCATCAGCAGCGCGCTGCTCAGCACGGCGCTTTCCAGCAGGGCGTGTGGCCAGGTGCGGCTACGCCCGTTGCTTGCTTGACTGTTCATCTGTGGCACTCCTTTGGCGGTTCGCATCAGAAGCGCCAGATGACGTCGACAATGGCGCGGTGCATGTATTCATCCACGCCGTTGTGGTACGCGTCGCCGGGCTTGAAGACGCCGGCACGCAAGCGCACCAGAGCCGACGGTTCGTCGAAGGACTGGCTCAGCGAGGCTGGCAGCAGGCCCTGTTTGAAGTACTTGGTCACGACCAGGTCCATTTCCTGACCCAGATCCTTGCGACCGTCTTCCAGCGGCAGCGAACTGAAGGTATTGCTGTCGCCGTTCTCGCGAACAGCGTTGATACCCGAGCCACCGATGCCGGTGTTGCCGTCTACACGGCGGAACTTGTGGTAGATCAGCGAGGCGTCGTATTCCTCATTCATCTGCCAGGAAGCGAACAGCGAGCCGGTTTCCACGTTGGCCATTTCGCCCTGGAAGGCTTCACCGAAGCGATGAATACGCGAGCGGGTGCCGGTCCAGTTCGAACGGTTGCTTTCCAGGCCGTTCTGAACGTAATCCTTGCTGGCGCGCGAGTAGGCCGCACCGACTTGCCACTGAGGGTCCAGACGCAGACGCAGGCCCAGGTCGGTGGCCCAGCCGTTCATGTCGCGGCTGTTCTTCTCGCCTGCAAAATACTGGTCATTCACGCCGTTGACGCGGATCTCGTCACGGTCGCCGTTGAGCCAGGTCAGGCTGCCCCAGTAGTTGAGCTGATTGGTGTTGCGGTAGTTGTAGGCATCGCTGTCAGCCTGCAGACCCAGCCAGGTCAGATCGCCGTTGGAGGTCTTGTCCAGGTCGTCGAGTTCCTGACCCTGATCCTTGAGCTTGCCGTCGTCGTGGCTGTAGTGCGCACGTACGCCTGCCCAGTGACCCGGAGTCCACTGGTAGCTGGCCGAACCGAACAGGTGCTGGCGATCTTCATCGTCGGGGGCCAGTTCGGTCAGGTCGGTGCGGTATTCGCTGAAACGTTGTGCAGCGCCCACTTCGGCACGCAGCAGTGTGGTGTCGAAGGTCCAGTTGATGGCTTCGATGTTGGTGTCGTGCCACTGGCCGTCGTCATTGCGCAGACGCTGACGACCGACTTTCAGGATCTCGCCGGGGTAGGGCGTGAAACCGCTGTAGCCGATCCAGAATTCGCGCAGTGCCAGGTAGGATTTGTCGACTTCGCGCTCGCTGGCTGTGCCACGGGAGACTTGAGTCTGGCCGTCGCCTGCGCCGGTGGATTGCTCCAGCGGGTCGGTCTGAATAGTGTCGGTGGCGGTGACCACCTGGCCCATGGCGTAACCGCTCCAGTTGCCGCGCTCGCCGTAGACCCATGGACGCAGGTCCAGGCCCAGACCGCTGACGTCGCCGCCCGAACGGGTGCCCAGATCACGGTCGTCTTCAAGTTGGCCGGTGGCTTTCACTTCCAGACCGAAGTTCTGTTGTTCGGTCAGGGCTGCCAGAGTCGGGCACGCCCACAGCAGGCTGAAGCCAAGGCCCACGCCGGCGGCCATCAGGGGATTCAACTTCATAGTGCTTCCTCACCGTCTTTTTCTTCTTGCAGGGCCTGCATCGCCATCACGCTCTGGTTGGCGGCTGCGCCCCGGACTTTTTGCTCACGTGCCAACAGATCCTTGGCGCCGGCGAGCTTTTCAGGCGGCAGTGTGGTGCTCAGTTGCTGGGCCAGTTCAGTGGCCTGCGGTGTTTCGCTGGTCAGCGCCAGTTGGGCGAATACCCAGGCATTGACCGGGTCAGGCTTGGTGCCTTTGCCTTGGGAGAACAGTTGCGCGAGGGCGAAGTCGGCGCTGTTCTGGCCACCACGGGCGGCGGTCAACAGCTCGTCCACGGCTTTCTGCGGATAGACCTGGCCGAGGTAACCGCGGCGGTAGATCTGACCCAGGTAGTAATGGGCGGAGATTTCCGTCGCTGCGGCTTTCTTCAAGTGCGCTTCGGCCTTGAAGGCGTCGGGCGTAACCCATTTGCCTTCGTAGTACAGGCGACCCAGCAGCAGCTCGGCGCGTGGCTGGTCGGCTGCGCGGCCGTTTTCCAGGTACTCCATCATCTTGTTGACGTCGCCCAGTTCGGGGAAGTCGTAAAGCAGCTTGGCCAGGGTGACCCACGAAGCGGGATAGCCCGGCGCGATGCCTTCCAGCAATTGCTGGGCAGTCTTTTCGTCTGGCGTGCCGATGGTCGAGTCGCCCAGTACGCGTGCCACGCTGTCCACGCGCTGAGCGCTGATGCGGCCAGCGGCGTGTTCGCTTTTCAGGCGTTCGATCAAGGCAGCCTGCGGCTCGGCCTGACCACGCGTCTGGTAGACGGTGGCCAGTTCGACGTAGCAGATGTCAGTGGTGTTCAGCGCCTGCTTGCAGATGCTTTCCACTTCATCCAGATGCTCGGCGTAGGTGCCCTGGGTGCGATACAGCAGCACCTGGGCCAGACCTGCTTCCGGATAACCGGCAGCGCGCCACTGGCTGATCTTCTGCTGCGCATTCACATCCGGGAAGGTATGCGGGTATTGCAGATAGAGCATGGCCAGCGGGACCAGCGTGCCGGACTCACCATTGGCGAAGGCTTTCTTCAGCAGCGCTTCGGCTTCGTGGCGTTCGGCGTCGGTGGCGTCCGGCTTGGCGGCCAGCAGACGGCCCAGACGCGATTGCGCCCGTGGCGAAGTCTCGGCGGCCGCACGGTAAGTGGCTTCCGCCTGCTTGAGCAGGGCAGGGTCGCGGGTGTTGACCTGGATATCAGCCAGGCCAACCTGTGCATCGCTGTAGCCCAGGTCCGCCAGCTGCCGATAGTTCTGCTCCGCCAATGCAGTGTCGCCGTTTTTCAAGGCTTCATTGGCAAGACGTTGGTCAGGCAGGCCGGCACAGCCGCTCAGGCCGAGCGCGACGGCGAGGCTCAATAGCGTGGGGGTCGACAGGCGTCGTAATGGGCTGCTCATGATTACAGACCCGCGGCCACGGCTTTGTCGATCAGCCAGTTCACGGATGGACCGCGATCACTGACCACTTCGACAGGACGGCCAGCGAGCGAGCTGCTCAGGCTTTCGTCAGGCTTGATCTGCACACGGATGTCGGTGGACAGGTCGGTGTCGCTCAGGTTGGTGCTGCTGACGATCTCGCCAGTGCGCAGTTTGTCTTCACCAGCGACTTGGAAGCTGACACGGGTGCCCGGCTTGACGTCGTTGAACTGGCGATAGGTAAAGCGTGCTTCAACCGTGGCCGGTGCGTTGCGTGGCACCAGTTGGAAGATCACCTGACCCTTGCTGGCGTACTGACCGTCGGCGACCAGTTGGCGAGCCACGACGCAGTCACATGGGCTGGTCAGGGTGCCGCTCATCTGCTTGCCATACAGCTCTTCGATTTTCGCAGGCTGCAGGTCTTCACCGGTCAGGCTGCCTTTGAGCATTTCCAGCATGCTGGTGTTGAAGCTGGCCAGTGGCGCGCCTTTGGTGGTTTCGCCGTTCGGCTGAACCAGGCTCTGCACGGTGCCTTCGCGCGGCATGGTGATGTCCATGCTCGGGATCGAGACCAGACCGGCCGAGGCGTGGCTGACGAAGTACAGGCCGTAAATGGTCTTGAAGATGAAACCGAACGCTGCCAGACCGACGATGAAGATGCCGAGGCTGAAGGTGACTGCACGCAGGCGACCCATGGCGCTCATGCCGCCGTCGTTGCCCTTGACCTTGCGCGCCTTGGTGAAGTTGTCGCGCTGCAGGGTTGCCAGCACTTCGCCCAGGCTGACGATGTCGCCGGACAGGTGCGAGGTGATCAGGTGGCGCAGTGTGGCGATGTCCTGGGCTTCCAGATTCTGGAACTGGCAACCGACACGGCCGCTGGCGTTGTCCACCGAACGGACCTGCATTTCCACGTCCATGGCCAGACCGAGGTTGTCGATCAAAAACTGCAGGCGGCCCTTGATGACCTCACCTGCGGTGTAGCGCTGACCCTGCGGGGCGATGAAGCTCAGGCCGCCGGCCGACAGGTCTTCGATGCGCACCAGCGGGGCGTTCGGCTGATCATTCAGCAGGCGCAGCTTGGCAGGGATCTTGACCCGTGCGTGTTGGCGCTGGGCTTCGGATTCATGTACGACGTTCGCATTCACGGCTGTATTCATGGCTAATTTTCCTACTTAAGCGATTAATCCGTTGGCCCGGTCAAACCATCGTCAACAGCACGGCGACGAAGATGGTGCCAGCCGAGAAAGTCATGGTTCGGGACGACCACGTGTTGAACCAACCCTGAAAGCTGGCCATGTCGCGGCTGAGTTTGGTGTCCTGGCGCGTCCAGGACTGGCGGTCCAGGCGGAAGAAGACGTAGATCTTCATCAGGGCGCCGACGATCTGGTTGTAATAGAGAATCAGGGGGTACGCAGGGCCGATCCTGTGTCCCGAGAAGGACAACAGCAGCGTGAGGATCAGGCGGGTCATGCCGATCCACAGCAGGTACATCAGCAGGAAGGCTCCGCCGTACTTGAAGCTGGCGATGATGGCGACCGTCAGACCGAGGATGGAGGTCCACATCGATACACGCTGGTCGAACAGCACCACACTGGTGAACAGGCCAAGGCGACGAACACCCAGGCCCAGCGCACGCGAGTTCTGACGCAGGTTGTTGCCGTACCAGCGGTACATCAGCTTGCGGCTGGCCTTGAGGAAACTCTTCTCGGGCGGGTGCTCGACCGTGTTGATCGCGGCATCCGGCACGTAGAAAGTGTCGTATCCAAGGCGCATCAGGCTGAACCAGCTGGATTTGTCGTCGCCGGTCAGGAACCGGAACGTGCCCAGACGCCAGTGGTTGAGCGAGTCGCTTTCCACGTCGGCGATGAACTCGGGGTCGGTGACCACGGTGGCGCGGAAGACCGACATACGACCGGTCATGGTCAGAACGCGCTTGGACAGGGCCATCGAGCACATGTTGATGTGACGCTGAGCGAAACGCAGCTTGTGCCACTCGCTCATGATGTAACCGCCGCGCACTTCACAGAACTCGTTGGTGGTCAGGCCGCCGACGTTGTCGAACAGCTGAAACCACGGCACGGTCTTGGCCACGACGCCTTCGTTCAGAACGGTGTCACCGTCGATTACCGCAACGACCGCACGCTCATCCGGAAGGTGGCGGGAGATGGCACGGAAACCGTAGGCCAGGCCGTCACGCTTGCCGGTGCCAGGGATGCGCACGAAGTCCAGCTTCACGCGGTCCGGCGGGTTGAGACGGGCCCACATCGCCTTGACCAGCAGCTCATCGGACATTTCCACCAGCGAGCAGACGATGGTGGTCGGCAGACCGCAATTGATCGCTTCACGAATGACCGAGCTGTACACCTGAGCGGTGGTCAGCGCGTCGATACGAAAGCTGGTGACCATCAGGAACACATGGGACGGATCTGCAGCCTTACCCAACTTTTGAACCTTGCGGCGCAAGTGCGGATAAACGATGTACAGAAAGATCATCCCGCGCACAAAGTGCGTAATACCCATCGAATAACGCCAGATACCCACGGCGCCAATCAGAAAGATAAAGTTCTTCGACTGTGAGTCGAAGATACTGGTGGGCAATGCCGTGGCAATACCCATTAATAAACTGAGATAAAACAGCCAACCGGCGGCCTGTAAAAGGCCGTGTTTTAGCCTCTGCATAATCTGTATCCCTAAGTCAGTTGCAAGCCTCAAGCCCCAGGCCCAAGCAGTGCTTGAACGAGTGGCCTGGAGCTTGGCGCTTGTGGCTTGCGGCTGATTTACCAGCAGATACCTTCGGCACGGCCATCTTCACTGGTGGCCTTGGACATGAAGCCCACCAGGTCGATGACGCGCTTGCCTTCAGGGGTCTTGTCGGCGAGTACGCGGAAGCGCTCGTCGCGGTTGCCCAGAATGATGATGTCAGAGTCGTTGACGACCTGATCGAAGTCGGAATTCAGCAGCGAGGAAACGTGCGGGATTTTCGATTCGATGTAGTCTTTGTTGGCGCCGTGAACACGTGCGTATTCAACGTTGCTGTCGAAGATGCTCAGGTCGAAGCCCTTGCCGATCAGCATTTCAGCCAGCTCTACCAGCGGGCTTTCACGCAGGTCGTCGGTGCCGGCCTTGAAGCTCAGACCCAGCAGTGCAACCTTGCGGCTGTCGTAGCTGGCAACCATGTCGAAAGCGTTCTGCACCTGGGAAACGTTGCTGCGCATCAGGGAGTTGAGCAGAGGCGCTTCTACGTCCAGCGTGCTGGCGCGGTAGGTCAGGGCGCGCACGTCCTTCGGCAGGCAGGAACCGCCGAATGCGAAGCCTGGGCGCATGTAGTACTGGGACAGGTTCAGTGCCTTGTCCTGGCAGACAACGTCCATCACTTCACGGCCATCGACACCAACGGCCTTGGCAATGTTGCCGATTTCGTTGGCGAAGGTGACTTTGGTGGCGTGCCACACGTTGCAGGTGTACTTGATCATTTCGGCAACGGCGATGTCCTTGCGGATGATCGGTGCGTCCAGTTCTTCGTACAGCGATTGCAGGACGTCGCCCGAGGCCTTGTCGAACTCGCCGATGACGGTCATCGGAGGCAGGTCGTAGTCCTTGATCGCGGTGCTTTCACGCAGGAACTCAGGGTTCACGGCAACGCCGAAGTCAACGCCCGCTTTCTTGCCGGAGCAGTCTTCCAGAATCGGGATGACGACATTGGCAACGGTGCCCGGCAGTACGGTGCTGCGGACCACGATGGTGTGACGGGAAGTCTTGTCACGCAGTACGTAACCGATTTCGCGGCACACGGATTCGATGAAGTCGAGTTCCAGGTCGCCGTTTTTCTTGCTCGGTGTACCGACGCAGATCATCGACAGATCGGTGGCGCGAATAGCCTCGGAGAAGTCCGTGGTGCCACGCAGTTTGCCCGTACGAATACCTTGCGCCAGCAGGTCTTCGAGACCCGGTTCAACGATAGGCGATTTGCCGTTATTGATCAGGTCGATCTTGGTGCTGGAAATATCCACACCAACAACTTCATGACCCCGTGCAGAAAGGCAACCGGCACAGACTGCACCGACATAACCCAAACCAAAGATGCTGATACGCATCGTACTCTCCTCGATTTTCACGCCATAAGTTGGCTGGATATTAATTTTTGGCCAGCAGATGTCACACGCGAGTCGTGACAGCGTGTAAGGCCATCTAACTAACGCAGGCATATTTAAGAGTGAGTGCCCAAACAAGCGAGGCGAACCCAAATGACACTAAGTACAAGCGGCAGGTGACCTGTCCTTCCGGGCGGGGCCCTGCTCTCTTGGATGCAGTAAACCACTCCATGTATAGCGATCGACGGCGGATCAGGAGCTGAAAGCCTTTGGCCATAGCCTTGGCGGTTCTCGTCGAGTCCTGCGCGCCACACCGGTCCGGTGCTTCGCCTGTCTACCTACTTCAACTAGTGATATGAGTTTTAATTTCGGTACCTGCAGCCTCTTCCCTTGGAAAAGGACTGCCTGCGGGTAACTTCCCTTTGTCCTCGCTTCGCTGTAGGTGATCTCCTACAGAGTGGCCGAGAATTGTTACGGGATGTAGGAGCGTAAGGTTTCCCATTTAGTTCCGGGCCACTCGTCCTGTTTGGGAGATTTTGATGTATCAATCTTGTGACATGGGTAGTTGCATACTGATGGCGCACAAGGGGGAAGTCCCTTATAAACAGGGGTTAGATGTCACCTGATATAAAAGTGCCATTACTGTTTAAGACTAAAGCGCCATCACGTAAAAAAATTGTTTATTTTTTGAGAAAATTTTCTTGTCGGACAAGCGAGACACTAGTTGACGTTTAAGTGGCGTCATAAAGCCGTCGCCTGGCAGGAGAGATAGGCGTATCAAGTTGTACAGCGGCGTAGCGCTGCACAACTTTGACGCCATTAGTCCTCTGGGCTGTCGCGCAGAAAGACCAACTTGGAGGGGGTGGATAGTT
This sequence comes from Pseudomonas sp. fls2-241-TYG-175, assembly GCF_030209155.1. Taxonomy (NCBI): domain Bacteria; kingdom Pseudomonadati; phylum Pseudomonadota; class Gammaproteobacteria; order Pseudomonadales; family Pseudomonadaceae; genus Pseudomonas; species Pseudomonas sp. fls2-241-TYG-175. The sequence continues at coordinate 111,304 of NZ_JARVSO010000006.1, forward strand.
CTGCGTTATAACGATATCCCTGAACATCGAACGCTCTAAGCGCTTCAGGGCTGTCGATGCGTTCCTCGATCACAAACCGGCTCATCATGCCGCGCGCCTTCTTGGCATAGAAGCTGATGATCTTGTACTGCCCGTTTTTCAGGTCCTTGAACTCGGTGTCGATGATCCTGGCATTGAGCCCCGAACGCTTGACCGCCGAAAAGTACTCGGTCGAGGCCAGATTGAGCAGCAGGTCGTCGCCCTGATCGGCGAGTGCTTCATTCAACCATTCGCTGATGCGCGTACCCCAGAAGGCATAAAGATCCTTGCCACGGGCGTTGGCCAGTCGTGTACCCATTTCCAGGCGATAGGGCTGCATCAGGTCCAGGGGGCGCAGCAGGCCATAAAGGCCGGAGAGCATGCGCAGGTGTTTCTGCGCATAGTCGAGCTGATCTTCACTGAGTGTTTCTGCCTGCAGTCCCGTATACACATCACCCTTGAACGCGAGCAGCGCCTGCTTGGCGTTCTCGGGCGTGAAGTCAGGCGTCCAGCTGCCGAAGCGTGCCGCGTTGAGCCCGGCCAGCTTGTCGGACAGGTGCATCAATTCCGCAATCTGCGCGGGCGCAAGTTCGCGAAGCTGGCTGATCAATTCCTGAGAATGGTCCAAGTACTGCGGCTGGGTAAAACGCTCGGTGGTAGGCGGTGTTTCGAAATCGAGTGTTTTCGCTGGGGAAATCACCATCAGCATGAAGTCGTCTCCTTTGATCGTCGGGGGATTCTAGGGGCTGATGGCGCGCGACTCCAGCTATGGTGGCGATAGAGACAGGTTTGACATTCGTGTGTGGGGCAATGGCGTTTCACGCGTCGGCTTTGTATGTGCGTCGACATAAGGGGCAGACGTATATCAGCTATAGTGGCGCGCTGGTCATGACGCGACAGTCGACAGAGAGGACATTGGGTTTGCGTATCGTTTTAGCAGTTTGCGCGTGTCTGTTGTGGGGTCAGGCCCAGGCAGCCGCTCCGGTCATCGCCACCATGGATCGCAGTGTCTGGCCCGAGCGTCTGGAAACGCCGGCGTTGTTCGATGTCGCGTCACGCGCAGAGATCCTGGCGTTCGCCCATCAACTGTACCTGAGTGAAAAGCTGGACGAGGAGGGGCTCAGGCAGCGCCTCGGCCTGCGCTACGTCAACGTCTCGTCGTTGAACGTGGTTCGCCATCGTCTGTGGTCGCGCCTGCTGGAAAACTATCAGGCCGCCCAGAAAAGCTGTGTGGATGATGCCAACTTCTGTGTGCTGGTCGAAGACATGGATCAGATGCGTCAGCGCGCCGAGGAATATCAGGTCGCCGATGACTCCTTTTATGCTGCCTGGGCGAGACCCAGTGCTGTCTTCCATCAGCGCTACCTCAATGAACTGCTGTTCCTGGCTGCGCTGTTTCCGCAGACCAGCAGCGAGATCGAGCGTTACAACTCCGATGAGATGAGCGGCGACGAGATGCCCGACCGCACGTTCAGACTCGACTTCGACAGTGGGCCGAGCGCCGTCGACGGTGCCACGGATTGGTTGGCCGACTTCATGCGCCAGCAGAAAATGACCGCGACCTTCCATGTATTGGGCAAGAGCCTGCAGGACCGTCTCGACAGCACGTCCGCTGCCAGTCTGCAGGCGTTGTACCGCCAGCAGTGCGTGGGGATTCAGGGCTGGGAATACCGCTCGCACAGCCAGTGGCTCGATTGGCAGGATTCGATTCAACGCAGCTCGGCGCTGGTGCAGCAGATACTTCCAGACAATTTCGTGCCGCTGTTCCGGCCGCCTTATGGCCATCGCCGTGCCGACAGCGGCGACTATTTCCGCTCGCAGCATCTGCGGGTATCGCTTTGGAATATCGACGCTCAGGATGCAACCGGTCGGCTGACTGCCGATCAGGTGGGTGATCGCGTGTTGACGCTCATGCTGCTCTGGCGACGGGGCACGGTGGTGTTCCATGACTCGGCCAACCGGGCGCAGTCGGCATTGCCGCTGTTGATGGCCAATACCGCGCAAAGCGAACTGATCTGGGATGACTGCCGGAATCTGTATGAAACACCCGTGGAACAAGGGCTGGAGGAGGGTGGCGAAGAGGCAGCTGAAGGGGAATGACGGGCAAATCGACTGTAGCTGACTTCCGACTGTAAACGCGCTGAGAACGTCCGCCAAGCGCTATTCGTCATCCTGTGAAATAAACTTCAAAAAACTGTCAAAGAGCTTTTTTCTGTCATCCCTTTTGCTGTATTACGAATACAGACCGCCGAAACCTGCAACACAGGTGGCGTCTCCCAAGACCCACCTTGAGCAACACTTCTACCCTGCCTGAAGGGAAGAAAACCGGCGGCCTTTTCGTGGCGCAGTGCTGTTGTGGTTCTGCGTCGCCTGGCTACTACAAAGGTGAGCGAGTATGGATGATCACGGACGCACCCCCTCCACTAACCAGCCAATCCTTTACGTGCTCGATACCAATGTATTGATCCATGATCCAAACGCACTGCTGAATTTCGAAGAGCACCACGTCGCCATCCCCATGACCGTTCTGGAGGAACTGGACAAACTCAAGGCAGGTAAACACTCGGTAGCCGCCGAATGCCGACAGGCGATCCGCCTGATCGACAAGACGCTGGGCGAAGCGTCACCCGAAGAAGTCGAGAAGGGTGTGCCGATCGATCGCGGTACTGGCGTCTTCAAAGGCTTTCTGTCGATCCTGATGAGCAAGCGCGAGGAGCCCAACAGCCTGCTTCCCGAGCATCTGAACGACAACATCATCATCAACCAATTGATCGACCTGCACGCGCGCAACAAGGACTTGAGCGTGGTGCTGGTGACCAAAGACATCAACATGCGCCTCAAGGCCCGCGCGTGCGGTATCGAAGCCGAGGATTACAGTACCGACCAGTTGGTGGACGACGTCTCGCTGTTGTCCCGTGGCTACCATGATATGACCGGTTCGTTCTGGGACAGGGTCAACAAGGTCGATACTCGTCAGGAGCGGGGGCGAACCTGGCACCGTGTGCAATTGAACGAAACGCTGCCTGCGGTCCATATCAATGAGTTCATTGTCGACGAACAGGGCTTCGTCGGCTGGATCAAGGGCGTCAAGAATGACGAGCTGCTGATTCTGGATATGCATCAGGAGCCGCTGATGCATCAGGAGGCCTGGGGCCTGAAGCCGCGGGACATCTATCAGGGGCTTGCATTGTTTGCCCTGCTGGATCCGGACATCCACTTGGTCAACCTCTCCGGTGCTGCCGGTTCGGGTAAAACCATTCTGGCCCTGGCCGCTGCCATCGAGCAAACCATGGTCACCAAGCGCTATCGCCGCATCATCGCGACCCGCAGCGTGCAGGGTCTTGATCAGGAAATCGGCTTCCTGCCGGGTACCGAAGCGGAAAAAATGGAGCCGTGGCTCGGCGCGATCACCGACAACCTCGAAGCCTTGCATATGGATGACGAAAGCACCCATGGCAGCGTCGACTACATCCTCAGCAAGGTGCCGTTGCAGTTCAAATCCCTCAACTACATCCGAGGTCGCAGCTTCCAACAGAGTCTGATCCTGATCGACGAGTGCCAGAACCTGACGCCGCACCAGATGAAAACCATCATCACCCGTGCCGGTGCCGGTTCCAAAGTGGTCTGCCTGGGCAACCTGGCGCAGATCGACACCCCTTATCTGTCAGCTACCAGCTCCGGGCTGACCTACCTGACGGAGCGCTTCAAGGACTTCCCCAACGGCGTGCACATCACCCTGCAGGGTGTGCCTCGCTCGATATTGGCCGAGTACGCAGAGAGTCATTTGTAACGGTGTTGGTCGTGCCCACGCGCAGGCGTGGGCACGCCTCTCAGGACGCTCCGCGTCCGATCAGGTGACTGACCTGGCAGCTCCTCCAGCCCTATCCCACACATTTAGGTTTACAATCCCCGCTCCTGTTCAGGAGTAGAACTGTGCTGACTCATCTCGATTCCCAAGGCCGTGCCAACATGGTCGATGTCACCGATAAAGCGGTCACGTCCCGTGAAGCTGTGGCCTGTGCGCGTGTGCGCATGCTGCCGACGACCCTGCAAATGATTGTCAGCGGTGGCCACCCCAAAGGCGATGTCTTCGCTGTGGCCCGTATCGCGGGTATTCAGGCGGCGAAGAAGACCAGCGATCTGATCCCGCTCTGCCATCCGCTGATGCTGACCAGCGTCAAGGTAGAACTCAGCGCCGAGGGTGACGACTCTGTACTGATCATGGCGCGCTGCAAACTGGCCGGACAGACCGGTGTGGAAATGGAAGCCCTGACGGCCGCCAGTGTCGCGGCGCTGACGATCTATGACATGTGCAAGGCGGTGGATCGCGGCATGGTCATCGAATCGGTCCGCCTGCTGGAAAAGCTCGGCGGTAAGAGCGGTCACTTCGTCGCCGACGATGTGGAGGCAGGGCAATGAAACTGCAGGTTCAGTATTTCGCCCGCTATCGCGAAGCGCTGGGTCTGGACAGCGAGCGGATCGAAGGTGATTTCGCAACCCTGGACGCCTTGCGTCAGCACCTGCTGCAGCGTGGCGAAGCCTGGCAGGTGCTGGGTGAGCAGAACGTGATGTGCGCCCGCAATCAGGAGCTGTGCCCGCTGGACGAGCCTTTGCAGGATGGCGATGAAGTGGCGTTCTTTCCTACCGTGACCGGAGGCTGATCATGGCGGTTCGCGTGCAATCTGCTGCGTTCGATCCGGGCACAGAAGTCAACGCGCTGCATGCGGCCAATGTCGGCATCGGAGCGGTGGTGAGTTTTGTCGGTTACGTGCGGGACTTCAACGACGGTCGCGAAGTGTCGGGCATGTTTCTGGAGCACTATCCAGGCATGACCGAAAAGGCATTGGCGAAGATCGTTGTCGAAGCCGAGCAGCGCTGGCCGTTATTGCGGCTGGACGTGTTGCATCGGGTCGGCGCACTTGAGCCGGGTGAGCCCATCGTGTTCGTTGGCGTCGCCAGCGCCCATCGTCAGGCCGCGTTCGAGGCCTGTGACTTCGTCATGGATTACCTGAAAACCCGCGCGCCGTTCTGGAAACGTGAGAACACCCCTGAAGGCGAGCGTTGGGTAGAAGGGCGTGACAGTGATCATGCAGCGGCTGATCGCTGGAAGTGAGATGACTTGTCCCCGATCGTTCCTCACGCTCTGCGTGGGAATGCCTCTCAGGACGCTCCGCGTCCCGGGCAGCGTGCCAATGCGGGACATTGGCACGATCATCTTTCAGGCGGGAAAACACTCAAGTCGTGCGACGCACCACTGCACGCAGCAGTTCGGTCGGCGGTGTTTCGCAGCTGATTTTGCGGCCCAGCTTCTCTTCGATGGCAGGCAACTGATACGAGTCATCCTCACCTGCGAAGCTGATCGACACGCCGTCGGCGCCGGCACGCCCTGTGCGGCCGATGCGGTGCACATAATCATCCGGCACTTCTGGCAGTGTGAAGTTGATCACATGGCTGATGCCGTCGATGTGAATGCCGCGACCGGCCACGTCAGTGGCGACCAGCACACGAATCTTGCCTTCGCGGAAGCCTTCCAGTGTCTTGATCCGCTTGTGCTGAGGCACGTCGCCTGATAATTGCGCCGCGTTGACGCCATCGCGCACCAGTCGTTCTTCGATGCGCCGCACTTCGTCCTTGCGGTTGGCAAAGACCATCACGCGTTCCCAGCCGTTGTCGTTGACCAGGTTGTACAGCAGTTTGTATTTGTCGGCACCGGCCACGGCGTAGATATGTTGCTCGACGTTGTCACTGGCAACGTTGAGCGACTCGATCTCGACGATGGACGGATCCGTGGTCCATTGCTTGGCCAGGTTCATGACGTCTTCAGTGAAGGTGGCCGAGAACAGCAGGGTCTGGCGTTCACCCTTGTGCGGCGTCTGGCGGATGATCTGACGCACTTGCGGGATGAAGCCCATGTCCAGCATGCGGTCGGCTTCGTCCAGCACCATGACTTCGACCATGTCCAGATGCACCTCGCCGCGCTGGTTGAAGTCCAGCAGGCGGCCCGGCGTTGCAACCAGAATGTCGCAGTGACGGGCTTCCAGCTGCTTGAGCTGCTTGTCGAAGTCCATGCCACCGACGAACGTCATGACGTTCAGGTTGGTGTACTTGGTCAGGTCGGCGGCGTCCTTGGCAATCTGCACCACCAGTTCACGGGTCGGCGCGATGATCAGGGCACGTGGCTCGCCCATGTAGCGCTCGGCAGGTGGCGGAGTCTGGGTCAGTTGCTCGATGATCGAGATCAGGAAGGCTGCGGTTTTGCCGGTGCCGGTCTGCGCACGACCAATCGCGTCCTTGCCCTTGAGGGTGTAGCCCAATACGCCTGCCTGGATCGGCGTGCAGTAAGGGAAGCCCAGGTCCTGTATGGCGTGCATCAGCTCGGGCGCGAGGTTGAAATCGTGAAAGCGGGTTTTGCCTTCCTGCGGCTCAACGACGAAATCTTCGAGTTTCCACGCTGGAGCAGGGGGCTTTTCCACACGTTCGCGACGTGGGCGCTCGGCCCTGGGCTTGTCGGAGCGCGGTGCTCTGGCTTTGGCAGGCTCGACAGCCATGTCGGCCACCTGAGCGGGGCGGTCATGATTCTGGCCCTTATTCTGCTCTTGAACGGGCATGACTGGGGCGGGGGCAGGTGCTGCCGGAGCAGGCGCGAGCTGTTCGGCCTCGCTTTTACCGAACATCTTTTTGAGTGCTTTGAGCACGGTCATCTCGTCAATTGGTTAAGGAATGTACGCCGAGCAGTGTAAAGCAAGAACCGTGCTCGGCGTAGTGTCATCCGTGTTGCGCTACAGAACCGATCGGTCCAGAGCGCTGCAAAGCGGATTTCAGCGCAGCTTTTCAGCCAGCCATACGCCAATGTCCTGAATTTCCTGCGGTAACACTTGGTGCCCCATTGGGTACTCCTGCCATTGGGCGGTGACACCTTGCGCCTTCAAATGCTCGTAGGCGGTCCGGCCCATGACGTTGTGCACCACCTCGTCGTGCTGGCCGTGCAGGCAAAGGGCAGGAATGCGCTGCTGGCTGGCGGACAGCGTCATCTGGTTATTGAATGTCGGTGCATAAGTGGACAGCGCCAGAACACCGCCGAGCGGGCCCTGCCAGCGCAGATAGCCTGCGTGCAACACCACTGCGCCGCCCTGGGAAAAGCCTGCCAGAAAGATTCGCGCCGGGTCGATGCCGCTGTCACGTTGTTGCTCGATGAGGTTCAGCACCTGCTGCGCCGAGGCTTCCATCTCGTCGTGATCAATGGCGCGGGCCTCGCTGCTCATGGCTTTGATGTCATACCAGCTCGGCATTTGGTAGCCGCCGTTGACAGTCACCGCGCGGGTCGGCGCTTGAGGGAGAACGAAGCGGGTGCTCAGCAGCGACTCCTGCAGAGCTTCGGCCACTGGCAGAAAGTCGTAGCGGTCGGCACCCAGGCCGTGCAACCAGATGACGCACGCATCCGGTGTGCGGGATGGTTCAAGAATCAGGGGGTCGCTCATGAATGCTCCATTTTTGTGCGCTGGCGCTTTTTGGGCGCATTAATAAAGTGCGCAGCTTGTTTGAATATGAAAGAAGATGTCGCAACGGTACAAGTTTTTGTCTTGACCTGTCACTAATTCAACATCGCCAGCATGCTGGTACGGGCTTTGCTACAAGACGTCTGGAGACTGAGTGCTCTCATCGTTCGGTAACACTATAAAGCTATTACTGGTAACGGTCGAAACGCAGCACGGAAGTCCATGCGTCAGGATTCGCGGCACGATTCAACCTGTACCGTTAGGGTTCGGGAAAGCACGGGGCGACAGTCCATGGGACCGATTCGAATGATGGTGAGGCCTGACAGGATGATCTTTCAGGCGCTTCATGATTCAGGTCCGGCCACGCATGACCCAAAAAAAAGCCAGCACGGGTCATTAACGCCTCACAAGGGTGCGATGCCACTGAAACTCCCACACAACAAAGAGCAAACTGGAGATTTTGAATGAAGATGTTGAAATCCACCCTGGCGGTAGTCACAGCTGTAGCAGCACTTGGCGTGGCGGGGGCTGCTAACGCAGGTGCCACACTCGATGCTATTCAGAAGAAAGGGTTTGTTCAGTGCGGTGTCAGCGATGGCCTGCCAGGTTTTTCCGTTCCGGACGCTACCGGCAAGATCACCGGTATCGACGCTGACGTGTGCCGCGCCGTTGCCGCAGCTGTGTTTGGCGACGCGACCAAGGTCAAGTTCAGCCAGTTGAACGCCAAAGAGCGTTTCACTGCACTGCAATCGGGCGAAATCGACATCCTGTCGCGTAACACCACCTGGACAAGCTCGCGCGATTCGGGCATGGGCCTGGTTTTCGCCGGCGTGACCTACTACGACGGCATCGGCTTCCTGGTGAACAAGAAGCTGGGCGTCAACAGCGCCAAGGAACTGGACGGCGCGACCGTTTGTATTCAGGCAGGCACCACCACCGAGCTGAACGTCTCTGACTACTTCCGCTCCAACGGCCTGAAATACACCCCGATCACCTTCGACACCTCCGATGAAAGCGCCAAGTCGCTGGAAGGCGGCCGTTGCGACGTGCTGACCTCCGACCAGTCGCAGCTGTACGCACAGCGCAGCAAGCTGGCCAAGCCGGACGACTACGTCGTTCTGCCGGAAGTGATCTCCAAGGAGCCGCTGGGCCCTGTCGTACGTAAAGGCGACGAAGAGTGGTTCTCCATCGTCAAGTGGACCCTGTTCGCCATGCTGAACGCTGAAGAGGCCAAAGTGACCTCCAAGAACGTTGAAGCAGAAGCCAAGTCGACCAAGAACCCTGATGTTGCCCGTATGCTCGGCGCTGACGGTGCCTACGGTGCAGACCTGAAGCTGCCGAAGGACTGGGTCGTACAGATCGTCAAGCAGGTAGGTAACTACGGCGAGATGTTCGAACGCAACCTGGGCGAGTCCACCCCGCTGAAAATCAAGCGTGGCCAGAATGCCCTGTGGAACGCTGGTGGCATCCAGTACGCTCCACCTATTCGCTGATTGACCCGGCGCCCGACAGGCTTCCCAGCCTGTCGGGCGTTGTTCTGTTGGATTTTTCCTGGGGCATTTCATGGAAAAGCAAATCGTCGCACCCAAGCAAAAGCTCACCCTGAGCGATCCGAAAGTGCGCGCGTGGTTGTTTCAGATCATCACTGTCATTGCGGTGGTCTCGTTGGGCTGGTTCATGTTCGACAACACCCAGACCAACCTCCAGCACCGGGGCATCACGTCCGGTTTTGGCTTTCTTGAGCGCAGTGCCGGCTTCGGCATTGCCCAGCATCTGATCGATTACAGCGAAGCGGACAGCTATGCCCGCGTATTTGTCATCGGCCTGCTCAACACCCTGCTGGTCTCGGTCATCGGTATCATCCTGGCGACCCTGCTGGGCTTCATTATCGGCGTTGCCCGTCTGTCTCCGAACTGGATGATCAGCAAACTGGCCACGGTCTATGTGGAGGTCTTCCGCAACATCCCGCCACTGCTGCAGATCCTGTTCTGGTACACCGCGGTCTTCCTGACGCTGCCCGGGCCACGTCAGGCTCATGGCTACTTCGACATGTTCTTCGTCAGCAGCCGCGGTCTGAACATGCCCAGAGCGATGCCGGCCGAAGGCATGACAGCGTTTCTGGTCAGTGTTCTGATCGCCATCGTTGCCGTCGTGATGATGGTGCGTTGGGCCAACAAGCGTTTCGAAGCAACCGGTCAGCCGTTCCACAAGTTCTGGGTAGGCCTGGCATTGCTGCTGGTCATTCCCGGCCTGAGCATGCTGGTGTTCGGCAGCCCTGTGCACTGGGAACTGCCCCAGCTCAAGGGCTTCAACTTCACCGGTGGCTGGGTGCTGATCCCCGAGCTGATCTCGCTGACACTGGCGCTGACCATCTACACCGCGGCGTTCATTGCCGAAATCGTGCGTTCGGGCATCAAGTCGGTCAGCCATGGCCAGACCGAAGCCGCTCGCTCGCTGGGGTTGCGTCCGGGTCCTACGCTGCGCAAGGTCATCATTCCGCAGGCACTGCGAGTGATCATCCCGCCGTTGACCAGTCAGTTCCTGAACCTGGCGAAGAACTCTTCGCTGGCGGCAGCCATCGGTTATCCGGAAATGGTTTCCCTGTTTGCCGGTACGGTGCTGAACCAGACCGGGCAGGCGATCGAAGTCATTGCCATCACCATGAGCGTGTACCTGGCGATCAGTATCAGCATTTCCCTGCTGATGAACTGGTACAACAAGCGCATTGCGCTGATCGAGCGGTGAGGAAACGCGCATGACAACCCATACTTTCAAACCTGATATGCCACCGCCGGGCAAAGTGTTCGGCCCTATGGCGTGGATGCGGCAGAACCTGTTCTCCAGCTGGATCAACACGATCCTCACGCTGCTGTCGCTGTACCTGATTTACCTGATCGTCCCACCGATGATCAGTTGGGCATTGCTGGATGCGAACTGGATCGGCACCACCAAGGAAGATTGCACCAAGGCTGGCGCCTGCTGGGTATTCATTCAGCAGCGTTTCGGCCAGTTCATGTATGGATACTTCCCCACCGAATTGCGCTGGAGGGTCGATCTGACCGCCATCCTCGCCATCGTGGGCGCTGCACCGCTGTTCATTTCGAAATTCCCGCGCAAGGCCCTTTACGGTATCGCTTACCTGGTGATCTACCCGGTCGTTGCGTTTTACCTGCTGCACGGTGGTGCATTCGGTCTGAGCAACGTGCCGACCAGCCAGTGGGGCGGCCTGATGCTGACGCTGGTCATCGCCACGGTCGGTATCGCCGGTGCGCTGCCGCTTGGCATCCTGCTGGCACTGGGGCGTCGCTCCAACATGCCGGCGGTGCGCGTGGTGTGCGTGACCTTCATCGAGTTCTGGCGCGGCGTGCCGTTGATCACGGTGCTGTTCATGTCCTCGGTCATGCTGCCGCTGTTCATGCCTGAAGGGATGAACTTCGACAAGCTGCTGCGGGCGCTGATCGGCGTCATCCTGTTCCAGTCGGCCTACGTCGCCGAAGTGGTGCGCGGTGGCATGCAGGCGATTCCAAAGGGTCAGTACGAAGCGGCCTCTGCCATGGGCCTGGGTTACTGGCGCAGCATGGGTCTGGTGATCCTGCCGCAGGCGTTGAAGATGGTCATTCCCGGCATCGTGAATACCTTCATCGCGCTGTTCAAGGACACGAGCCTTGTGATCATCATCGGCCTGTTCGACCTGCTCAACAGCGTCAAGCAAGCCACCGCCGACCCGTCATGGCTGGGTATGGCCACCGAAGGCTATGTCTTCGCGGCCCTGGTGTTCTGGATCTTCTGTTTCGGTATGTCCCGCTATTCCATGCATTTGGAACATAAGCTGGACACAGGCCACAAGCGTTAGGAGTTTTGACATGAGTGAAGTTATCACCAAGCCTCTGGGCGCTGAAGGCATGATCCGCATGGAGGGCGTCCATAAATGGTACGGCCAGTTCCATGTGCTCAAGGACATCAACCTGAATGTGCGTCAGGGCGAGCGCATTGTGTTGTGCGGCCCGTCGGGCTCGGGCAAGTCGACCACTATTCGCTGCCTGAACCGTCTGGAAGAGCACCAGCAGGGTCGGATCATCGTTGACGGCACTGAGCTGACCTCGGACCTGAAGCAGATCGAAACCATCCGCCGTGAAGTCGGCATGGTGTTTCAGCATTTCAACCTGTTCCCGCACCTGACCATCCTGCAGAACTGCACGTTGGCACCGATGTGGGTTCGCAAGATGCCGAAGAAGAAAGCCGAAGAAATCGCCATGCATTACCTGGAGCGCGTCCGCATTCCAGAGCAGGCGCACAAATTCCCGGGCCAGCTCTCCGGCGGTCAGCAGCAGCGTGTGGCGATTGCTCGTGCGCTGTGCATGAAGCCCAAGATCATGCTGTTCGACGAGCCGACCTCGGCACTCGACCCGGAAATGGTCAAGGAAGTACTCGACACCATGGTCGGCCTGGCGGAAGAGGGCATGACCATGCTGTGCGTGACCCACGAGATGGGCTTTGCCCGCACCGTGGCGAACCGGGTGATCTTCATGGACAAGGGTGAGATCGTCGAACAGGCTGCGCCGAACGACTTCTTCGACAACCCGCAAAGCGACCGTACCAAACTGTTCCTCAGCCAGATCATTCACTGAGCCACAGCGGCAACACAGAAAACCGGGCCTCGCGCCCGGTTTTTTCATTTCTGGTGTCAGGCCTGGTTTGTATGCAATCTCGCCTGAACCTTGTATTCCACATCGTTCTCCAACAGGATACTTGCCCCCTGAAACGGGTCGACATACCTGATTGCCGAGAAATAGATGACTGCCAAGGCTCAACCCAGCCCCGACTCTGCTACTGCCCCGATTCCTCCGATCCTCAAGCGCCCCTGGCTGTTGCTGCTGGGTCTGGTGCTGGTGGCTCTTAACCTGCGCCCGGCGCTGTCCAGCATCGCGCCCTTGCTCAATGACGTGTCCGACAGCCTGGGCATGTCGGCTGCCGAAGCGGGCCTGCTGACCACCTTGCCGGTGCTGTGCCTGGGCCTGTTCGCACCGCTGGCACCGATTCTGGCACGCCGCTTTGGCAGTGAGCGGGTCGTTCTGGTGATTCTGCTGATGCTCGCGTCGGGTCTGGCAGTGCGCAGTCTGTTCGGTGAATTCGGCCTGTTCACGGGGAGCCTGATGGCGGGCGCGAGCATCGGCATCATCGGCGTGCTGCTGCCGGGCATCGTCAAGCGCGACTTCCCGAAGCAGGCGGGTGCCATGACCGGTGTCTACACCATGGCGCTGTGTCTGGGTGCGGCCATCGCAGCGGGCTCCACCGTGCCGCTGAGTCATTACTTCGATGACAGCTGGCAGATCGGTCTGGGGTTCTGGCTGATTCCCGCACTGATCGCAGCGCTGCTCTGGCTGCCGCAAGCCCGGGAAAAACATGGCACGCATCGCGATGTTTATCGGGTCAAAGGCTTGCTGCGTGATCGGCTGGCCTGGCAAGTAACGCTTTACATGGGGCTGCAGTCTTCGCTTTCCTACATCGTGTTTGGCTGGCTGCCGTCGATTCTGATCGGCCGCGGTATGACCCCGACCCAGGCAGGTCTGCTGCTGTCGGGTTCGATCATCGTGCAGGTCATCAGCGCCCTGAGCGCGCCCTGGCTGGCGACACGCGGCAAGGATCAGCGTCTGGCAATCATGCTGGTCATGTCGCTGACCCTCACCGGCTTGTTCGGCTGCCTTTATGCGCCGCTGGAAGGTCTGTGGGGCTGGGCGATTCTGCTGGGCCTGGGGCAGGGCGGTACGTTCAGTCTTGCGCTGGCGTTGATCGTGTTGCGTTCACGGGATTCCCATGTCGCGTCCAATCTGTCGAGCATGGCGCAAGGTTTCGGCTACACCATCGCCTCGATGGGGCCGTTTGCGGTCGGCGTCGTGCACGACGTCACCGGCAACTGGAATGCGATTGGCTGGATCTTCGCCGTATTGGGGCTTGGCGCCATGATCGCGGGCATGGGCGCGGGCCGCTCGTTGTTCGTGCAGGTGAGCAGTGAGAAGGTCCAATAACCTTATTTGTTTGCTAAATGTTGGTGGCTCCCGACGCGTTTGCCGCTTATCGTGCACGCATCTTTTGCCAAGGGATCTGCACGCATGAGTTACGAAGAAGACAGTCAGGCCAACAGCGCTCTCATCACCCGCTTTTATGAAGCGTTCGCTCAGCTGGACGCCGAGGCGATGAGCGCCTGTTACACCGACGATGTGCTGTTCAGCGATCCGGTGTTCGGCGAGTTGCGTGGCCGTCAGGCAGGTGACATGTGGCGCATGCTCACGTCGCGTGCCAAGGACTTCTCGGTGGTGTTCGATCAGGTGCGTGCCGACGACCGTTCCGGGAGCGCCCACTGGGTGGCGACCTACCTGTTCAGCCAGACCGGGCGCACAGTGGTCAACGACATTCAGGCGCGCTTCGTGTTCCGCGACGGCCTGATCTGCGAGCACCATGACCATTTCGACCTGTGGCGCTGGTCGCGTCAGGCCCTGGGTGCAAAAGGCCTGCTGCTGGGCTGGACGCCGATGGTGCAGAACGCGATTCGCGGCCAGGCGCAGAAAGGTCTGAAAACCTTTACCGAGAGCCGCCGTGCCTGAGCCATGTGCAGTCGCTGCCGAGTCGATCAACAAGCCTGTGGTCTGCAAGCCCTGGTTCGTTTATCTCGTGCGCGCTGCCAATGGTTCGTTGTACTGCGGCATCAGCGATGATCCTGTCCGACGCTTTGCCGCTCACCAGAGCGGCAAAGGTGCACGTTTTTTCTGTTCAAGCCCGGCCGTGGCGCTGGTGTATGTCGAACAGCACGTCAGCAAGGGCGAAGCCCTGCGTCATGAGCGGCTGATCAAGAAGCTGCGCAAGACGGCCAAGGAAGTGCTGGCTGCCAGCTACAAAGGTGTGCCGGTTCAGGTATCGATCAATGAGCGTGATGTCGTGTCATCCACCTGAGGCGGTAGGCTGTCAGGGAGGTGCGGGGTAAGCTGTCTGCTTTCCACGCGCCCTGAGGCTGAACATGTCCGAGTTGATTCTCCACCATTACCCCACCTCGTTGTTTGCCGAAAAAGCCCGTCTGATGCTGGGTTTCAAGGGCCTTTCCTGGCGTTCTGTGACCATTCCATCGATCATGCCCAAACCTGATCTGACGGCGCTGACCGGCGGTTATCGCAGGACACCAGTGTTGCAGATCGGTGCGGATATCTATTGCGATACAGCCCTGATGGCGCGCCGTCTGGAACAGGAAAAGGCTTCCCCGGCGTTCTACCCGGAAGGTCAGGAATTTACCGTCGCCAGCCTCGCCGCCTGGGGCGATTCGGTGCTGTTCATGCACGCGGTGAGTCTGGTGTTCCAGCCGGAATCGCTGGCCGTGCGCTTTGCCAAGGTCCCGCCCGAGGCCGCCAAGGCATTCGTTGCAGATCGTTCATCGCTGTTCACCGGCGGCAGCGCGACGCGCATCAGTGCCGAGCAGGCCAAACATCAGTGGCCGACGTTCATGGCGCGTCTGGAGATGCAGTTGTCGCGCAATGGCGACTTCCTGTTCGGTGAGCCTTCGATTGCCGATTTCAGCGTGGCGCACACCCTGTGGTTCCTCAGGCAGACGCCTGTGACGGCACCGTTTGTGGATAACTACCCTGGGGTCAGTGCATGGCTTGGCCGCGTGCTGGGCTTCGGCCACGGCGCGCACAGCGACCTGAGTTCGGCCGAGGCCATCGAGGTCGCCCGCAATGCCACGCCAGCGGCGTTGCCTGGCGAGGCATTCGTAGACCCCAATGGCTTCAAGGCAGGCGATCAGGTGGCGATCTCTGCGACTGACTACGGAGTTGATAGCGTAGAAGGCGAGCTGGTGTTTGCGGGGACTGAGGAGCTGATCCTGCGACGCGAGGATGATCGAGCCGGTGTGGTGCATGTGCACTTCCCGAGACTCGGGTTCAAGATCGAGAAGCGGTAAAGCGGCAACTGATCGTTCCGCGTCACATTCGAGAGCGGACGCGGAGCGTCCTGGGCGGCGTTACCACGCAGGAGCGTGGGAACGATCATGGTCTCAAGCATACCGATCGTGCCCATGCGGAGCATTGGCACGATCAGCATCTATTTCAGCGCCGCCAGTATGTCATCCGGTGCAAAGCCGCGAATAAGCGTCCCGTTGACGTCGATCAGCGGAATACCACGTCCGCCCAATGCTTCGTATGCCTTGCGGCCTTCCTCGGATTTTTCGATGTCGTATTCCTGATACGCAATACCCTTGCTGTCGAGAAAGCGACGGGTCTGTTTGCAGTAGCCGCACCACTCGGTGGCGTACATCACCACCTTCGCCTGGCTGTAGCTTTGCGCAACGCTCACAGGCGGCGGATTGACGAAGTTCTCGATCCTGCCCCAGTTCTGATAGATCACCACCACCAGCATGATCAGGGCGACCTTCTTGAGCGTGCGCATCAGCATGTCGATTACCGCCGCTTCAGCTGATCGGTCAGTTGGGTCGGCAGGCCTTTGATGATCAGCGTGCCTGCCGTTTCGTCGTACTCGATCTTGTCGCCCAGCAGGTGCGCCTCGAAACTGATCGACAGGCCTTCGGCACGGCCGGTGAAGCGGCGGAACTGGTTGAGGGTGCGCTTATCCGCCGGGATCTCCGGGGACAGGCCGTAGTCCTTGTTGCGGATGTGGTCGTAGAACGCTCGCGGACGCTCTTCATCGATCAGTTCGGACAGTTCTTCAAGACCCATCGGCTCGCCCATCTTGCTCTGGCTGCTGGCGTAGTCGACCAGGGTCTTGGTCTTCTCGCGAGCGGAGTCCTCGGGCAGATCTTCGCTTTCGACGAAGTCACTGAAGGCCTTGAGCAGGGTACGGGTTTCGCCCGGCCCGTCGACGCCTTCCTGGCAGCCGATGAAATCGCGGAAGTACTCCGAAACCTTCTTGCCGTTCTTGCCCTTGATGAAGGAGATGTACTGCTTGGATTGCTTGTTGTTCTGCCATTCCGAGATGTTGATACGCGCCGCGAGGTGCAACTGACCCAGATCCAGATGACGCGACGGGGTCACGTCCAGCTCGTCATTCACGGCTACGCCTTCGCTGTGGTGCAGCAGGGCGATGGCCATGTAATCGGTCATGCCTTGCTGATAGTGAGCGAACAGAACGTGACCGCCGACCGACAGGTTGGACTCTTCCATCAGCTTCTGCAGGTGCTCCACGGCCACGCGGGAAAACGCGGTGAAGTCCTTGCCGCCCTCCAGGTATTCCTTCAGCCAGCCGCTGAAGGGGTGCGCCCCGGATTCGGCGTGGAACAGTCCCCATGCCTTGCCCTGTTTAGCGTTGTAGTTCTCGTTGAGGTCGGCCAGCATGTTCTCGATGGCCTGAGACTCAGCGAGTTCGGAGTCGCGTGCATGGAGAACAGCGGGCGTACCGTCGGGTTTCTTGTCGATCAGGTGGACGATGCAATGACGGATCGGCATGGGCTTCTCGGCTGAAAAAAGATGAAGAGCGTGCAGCTCGGTGCAAGGTCGTCAGTGTAACGCAGGCTTGGCTGCAATGGCCTTGAAGGGGCTGGTTTTCGCCGTACTGGCCCTGCAGCTGGTTAAATACTGCACAATTACTGTTAAAAGCTGACCAAAAGGATAGGTAGAGGCGGATATTTACCCGGCTCTGTGCTAGTTTTGCGCGGTCTTGCGCACCTTAGCGCGTCAAGCATGCAGATTGTGTACGCGTAGGCCGAACCAATATCCGGTTTCAGTATCTACATTTCGCGATTAATCGTGGCTGCTAGCGGGTGGCCAGGTTCATTGCCTGGCTACTGGCCGACGTTGCGCTCTGCAATCCAAATGAATTTGATAGGGAAGGAACACCACCATGGCTCTTACTAAAGACCAATTGATCGCCGATATCGCTGAAGCTATCGACGCGCCAAAAACCACAGCGCGTAATGCTCTTGAGCAATTGGGCCAAATCGTTGCCGACCAGTTGGAAAACGGCGCAGAAATCACCCTGCCAGGCATCGGCAAGCTGAAAGTCACCGAGCGTCCAGCTCGCACTGGCCGTAACCCTTCGACTGGCGCAGCCATCGAAATCGCTGCCAAGAAAGTCGTCAAGTTCGTACCAGCCAAAGTGCTGACCGACTCGATCAACAAGTAAGCATACGCTTGCTGTTGAAAAAGCCGTGCACCGGATAACCGGGCACGGCTTTTTTGTGGGTGTATGGAATGCATGGTTGATCGTTCTCGCGCCGCTGCGCTCATCGTTATATGCAAGTCATCTGGTTATCCAGTAAGGCAGCGGCACTCATGTGCTTTTGTAGCGCGGTAGTAAGAACACCGCAGATCGCGACGTGGGTGAAGGCTGAGTCCTGGCGCTGATTCGGGGGGCAATCGGCATGGATGCCGATTGAGCTGCACTGGGCCATGGATGGCCCATTTGCAGCGACCCCCGAATCAGTGTCAGGACGAAGGAACCCCGGCGAAGCCGGGGCCGGAACCGGAGCAGCGGGCTTTGCCTACTTTGGCCCCTCAAAGTAGGTCGCCGAGGGGCGAAAAGGTGACTGGAGCCATGCGCTCGGCTCACTGAGTCCGCAGTCTGTGCCATTTGTGACGCGGAGCGTCACGGGAGGCATGCCCACGCGGAGCGATGGGCACGATCAGTGTTGAGGCAGACTTGTGTATCCCTGATCGCCACGTTCCTGCGTGGTAACGACGCCCAGGACGCTCCGCGTCCGCTCTTGCTATCCCACGCACCTCAAGCCGCAGGTAACTCCGTCATTGCGAGGCAGTGGTCTGCCGCCATGCACTCTGCTGCGCCTTGTCCAGAAAGGTCCAGGCCACAAAGCGGCTCTGTTTCTGCCCCTGACCCATTTCCACCACCTTGACCTCCAGCGCGCCGGCTTTCTTGAGGGCGCTTTGAATCGGTGGCAGGTTGGAAGCTTTGGATACCAGCGTACTGAACCACAGAACCTGAGTCGGGATCAGTGCGCTTTCCTGGATCAATTGAGTGACGAAGCGGATCTCGCCGCCTTCGCACCACAGCTCCTGGGATTGCCCTCCGAAATTGAGCACCGGCAGTTTGCGTTTCGGGTCGGCCTTGCCGAGTGCGCGCCACTTGCGCTGGCTGCCACGCTGCGCTTCTTCCAGCGAAGCGTGGAAGGGCGGGTTGCAGAGGCTCACGTCGAAGCGTTCGGCGCTGTCGAGCAGCCCTGAGAGGATGTGCTTGCGATTGGCCTGCAGGCGCACGCTGATGGCCTTGTGCAGGTTGTTGGCTTTGACGATGGTGGTCGCTGCCGCGATTGCCGTGCTGTCGATGTCCGAACCCACGAAGTGCCAGCCATAGTCACTGTGCCCAAGCAGCGGATAAATGCAGTTGGCGCCGGTGCCGATGTCCAGTGCCTTCACGGACGCGCCGCGCGGGATTTCGCCGCCATTGCCCTCGGCCAGCAGGTCGGCCAGAAAATGCAGATAGTCTGCACGGCCCGGAATGGGCGGGCACAGGTAATCCGCCGGGATGTCCCAATGGGCGATGCCGTAGAACGCCTTCAGCAGTGCGCGGTTGAACACCCGCACGGCCTGCGGGTTGGCGAAGTCGATGCTTTCCTTGCCATAGGGATTGAGGATCACGAACTTCGCCAGCTCAGGGCTGGACTTGATCAGCTTGGGAAAGTCGTAATGCCCCTGATGCCGGTTGCGCGGGTGCAACGTGGCTTTCTCGCGGGGTGGCGCAGGCTTGACGTTGCGCTGGGGCTTTTTGCGGGGAGGTTTGGGTTTTTCAGACGTGGTCATGGAGGGCGTTGCTCTGAGGATGCGAATGCCGAGTTCCGTAATAACGCGCTTGCCCGCGACCGCGTACGTTCAGCCAATGGTGCTCGACTGGCGTGATGCGGGCGCGGGCAAGCGCGCTGTTACAGATTCAGCTCAACCAGCCCTTTCAGGTTGGTGGCTTGCGTTTACAGACTGGCGATACGTGCGTGTTGCTCTGCCAGCTTGCCCAGAGCCTGTTCGGCTTCGGTCAGTTTGGCGCGTTCCTTGGCGATGACTTCAGGCGGCGCCTTGTCGACGAACGCGGCATTGGACAGCTTGCCGCCCACGCGTTGCACTTCGCCCTGCAGGCGCTGGATTTCCTTGTCCAGACGCGCAAGCTCTGCGCCCTTGTCGATCAGGCCGGCCATGGGCACCAGCACTTCCATGTCACCGACCAGCGCGGTCGCGGACAATGGCGCTTCGGCACCGTAGGTCAGCACGGTCATGGATTCCAGCTTGGCCAGTTTCCTGAGCAGGTAATCGTTTTCGCTCAGGCGACGCTGGTCTTCGGTGGTCACATTCTTGAGGAACAACTGCAGGGGCTTGCCCGGACCGATGTTCATTTCCCCACGAATGTTACGCACGGCCAGCATCAGGCCCTTGAGCCACTCGATGTCGTCTTCGGCGGCCTGATCGATGCGTGCTTCATTGGCCACCGGCCACGCCTGCAGCATGATGGTCTTGCCTTCGACGCCTGCCAGCGGCGCAAGGCGCTGCCAGATTTCTTCGGTGATGAACGGCATGAACGGATGCGCCAGACGCAGCGCAACTTCCAGTACGCGCACCAGAGTGCGACGTGTACCGCGCTGACGCTCGACCGGTGCGGTTTCGTCCCACAGCACAGGCTTGGACAATTCCAGGTACCAGTCGCAGTACTGGTTCCAGATGAATTCATACAGCGCTTGCGCTGCGAGGTCGAAGCGGAACTGGTCGAGTTGACGGGTCACTTCGGCTTCGGTGCGTTGCAGCTGCGAGATGATCCAGCGATCCGCCAGGGACAGTTCGACGGCTTCGCCGTTCTGGCCGCAGTCTTCGCCCTTGTCGAGCACGTAGCGCGCCGCGTTCCAGATCTTGTTGCAGAAGTTGCGATAGCCTTCGACGCGGCCCATGTCGAACTTGATGTCGCGACCGGTGGACGCCAGCGAACAGAAGGTGAAGCGCAGGGCATCGGTGCCGTAGCTGGCGATGCCGTCGGCGAACTCCTGGCGGGTCTGCTTCTCGATCTTCTTGGCCAGTTGTGGCTGCATCAGGCCGCTGGTACGTTTCTGCACCAGGGTTTCCAGATCGATACCGTCAACGATGTCCAGCGGGTCCAGCACGTTGCCCTTGGACTTGGACATCTTCTGGCCCTGGCCATCACGCACCAGACCGTGCACATAGACGGTCTTGAACGGCACTTGCGGCGTGCCGTCCTCGTTTTTCACCAGGTGCATGGTGAGCATGATCATCCGGGCGACCCAGAAGAAAATGATGTCGAAACCGGTGACCAGCACGTCGGTGGAGTGGAAGGTTTTCAGTGCTTCGGTCTTTTCCGGCCAGCCGAGGGTGGAGAAGGTCCAAAGGCCCGAACTGAACCAGGTGTCGAGAACGTCGTTGTCCTGCTGCAGCGCAACGTCCGGCCCCAGATTGTGCTTGGCACGTACTTCGGCTTCGTCGCGTCCGACATAGACCTTGCCCGACTCGTCGTACCAGGCCGGAATGCGATGGCCCCACCAGAGCTGACGGCTGATGCACCAGTCCTGGATGTCGCGCATCCACGAGAAGTACATGTTTTCGTACTGCTTGGGCACGAAGGCGATGCGGCCGTCTTCGACCGCAGCGATGGCTGGCTCGGCCAGTGGCTTGGTGGACACGTACCACTGATCGGTCAGCCACGGCTCGATGATGGTGCCGGAGCGGTCGCCTTTCGGGACCTTCAGGGCGTGATCGTCAACGCTGACCAGCAGGCCTGCGGCGTCGAAGGCAGCCACAATGCGCTTGCGGGCTTCGAAGCGGTCCAGACCTGCGTATTCGGCAGGCAGGGTGCCGTCGACGCTGTCGTTCAGTGTGCCGTCGAGGTTGAACACCTGAGCGGCAGGCAGCACGGCGGCGTTCTTGTCGAAGATGTTCAGCAGCGGCAGGTTGTGACGCTTGCCGACTTCATAGTCGTTGAAGTCGTGGGCCGGGGTGATCTTCACGCAACCGGTGCCGAATTCAGGATCGCAATAATCGTCGGCGATGATCGGAATGCGACGGCCAACCAGAGGCAGTTCCACGAACTTGCCGATCAGCGCCTTGTAACGCTCGTCCTGTGGATTGACCGCGACAGCCGCGTCACCGAGCATGGTTTCCGGGCGCGTAGTGGCAACGATCAGGTAGTCCAGACCTTCAGCGGTTTTTGCGCCGTCGGCGAGCGGGTAGCGCAAGTTCCACAGATTGCCTTTCTCGTCGTGGTTTTCCACTTCAAGGTCGGAGATGGCGGTGTGCAGCTTGGTGTCCCAGTTAACCAGACGCTTGCCGCGATAGATCAGGCCGTCTTCGTGAAGGCGCACGAAGGCTTCTTTTACGGCCTCGGACAGGCCGTCATCCATGGTGAAGCGCTCGCGGCTCCAGTCAACGGACGAGCCCAGGCGACGGATCTGACGGCTGATGTTGCCACCGGACTCGGCTTTCCACTCCCAGATCTTGTCCAGAAACTTCTCGCGGCCGATGTCATGGCGGCTCACACCCTGAGCTTCGAGACGACGCTCCACCAGCATTTGCGTGGCGATACCGGCGTGGTCGGTGCCCGGCTGCCACAGGGTGTTGCGACCCTGCATGCGACGGAAACGGATCAGGGCATCCATGATCGCGTTATTGAAGCCGTGGCCCATGTGCAGGCTGCCGGTGACGTTCGGCGGCGGGATCATGATGGTGTACGAGTCACCCGCGCCTTGAGGAGCGAAGTAGTTCTCGGACTCCCAGGTCTGGTACCAGGAAGTTTCGATGGCGTGCGGCTGGTAAGTCTTGTCCATGCGCGGCGGGAACCTGTGGCATTGATTCGGAAACCGGCAAGTATAGCCCTGTGGGCAAGGGACAAGCCACAGGCGCTGGGCGACTGGTTGACTGCTTTCCTCGTAGAACTGTCAGTTAACAGCGGATGGGCGAGGAATAACAATCAGGTTTTCAGCCTCTGATTGCAGGGCGTGTGCCGCCATGACCGATGCTCTCGAAACCATACGCACACTGTGTAGATACCGCCATGACGCGCAGGATCGTCTTGCCATTGTCGACCCAGGCGCTCAAGACTCAGTGTTGCGCTTCTATCAAAAGAGTCGTTTGACGGTCGAGATACAAGGCGCGGTGCGTCGCCGCATCTTTCAAAGTGGAGACCATTTGTTGGCTGAGCACAGCACGGAGGGTTCCGCTGCACGAGTGGACATGCTCGGGACTGACGCACAGCGCAGCGTGCTGCATGCTGTGGCTGCGCATGAGCGTCAGTCGCTGGTTTACAGCCCTTATGGCCATCGCTTGCAAGGCGCTAAGGTATCGGGTTTCAACGGGGAGCGTGCTGATCCGGTGACCGGGCATTATTTGCTGGGTAATGGTTATCGAGCTTTCAATCCGGTCCTGATGCGTTTCAATCAGCCGGATACCCTGAGCCCGTTTGGTCGGGGCGGCTTGAACGCTTATGCCTATTGTCTGGGGGATCCGGTTAACCGGAGTGACCCAAGCGGGCATAGTCCTGCAATTTTTTCTCTGGCTCATTTTCCTGATGAGATTCTGGAACAGGTGTTCAAGCACCTGCGCGGAGAAGACCTGGTCAGTATGAGCAGGACGTCTTCCAGGATGGCCAGGGTTGCATCGGGATTGCCAAATTCGGGGGTCTCAAAAATTCCCACAGTTGATACCCAAGCTCCACAGGCGCTACAAACAATTAAAGGCGACCTGAGTGGCGAGGCGCTAGGTGTTTTGCCTTCAGCGCTAAAGCGCAACGCGTTATATAGAGCAAGGTTTGAGCGAGCGGCGGTAAACACTCAGGAAAGGATGAGTCGTGAAATAGGAAGGGTTCACAACCAAAAACAGTTACTGCTTGATCGCGTTGCAGACCGGACCAATGCCAGTTACTCCGCATTTGAGGCGCAGATCATTCGTGATCGGCAGCGTCACGCTGACAGTGCTGTTGCGTTACGGGGTGTTAATCGGGCAATGAGCAACTATCGTGAATTGGACCGCCTCGAAAACTCGCTCATTCATGAGCAAGCAGACTTGGGGCGTCTGGCAGACGACATACGCCGCAACCTTGACCCTCGATAGCAAAATACCGGCATGAGCCCGAGCTATACATCGAGCGCCCACCTTACTTCTGCTGCTGCGCCAGCAACCGCTCCAGTCTCGCCTCGAGCCGACGCTTGATCTCGGTCTCGATGTGCGGCGCGAAGTCGTCGATCACGTCCTGCAGGATCAGCTGTGCAGCGGAACGAAGCTCGGCATCCAGATGCAGCAGGGCGTCCGGATTGGGCAATGCTTCGATCGGTGCAGGTGCCTGAAGCAGTGGCGCGGCAGGTTGTTCTGCAACCACGGGCGAATCCGCAGTCAGCGTCGGGATGTTCGCTTCGTCGAAATCATCGTCGTCATGCGAACTCGAATTTTTAGTTCCGACCACGTCGAACAATAAAGGAATCTGTCCTTCGCGGTGGACGGTATCGGTCAGCAGCGGGGGCTGAAGGGAGTCGTCGCCGAGCAGTTGGCGGATCGATTCGAGGTCGTCCAGCAAGTGCGCGGATTCAGCTTTTTTTGAAGTGTCCATCGTGTCCTCAAAGACGCTGCAGTCGGTGATCCTGCGGAGGATAGCCCTGTTCGCGGTAAGAACGGAAACTCTCACGTGCGGCAAGACGTATGGCCGGGTCTTCGACAACCACTTCTGCCACACGGGCGAAGCGTTTGAAGAAGGACGGAATGCGCAGGTCCAGATTGATCAGCAGGTCGTCATGTGTACCAGCGTCATCGCCCAGGCCCATGACAACGGGTGCATCGTGGTCGCTCTCGGCATCGCCATGGGGCAGAAAGACTTCGCCCCGGAAACGCCAGAGGCGGGCATCGAGGTCTGCACGTTGCGCCGCATCGCTGCAGTGCAGGTAGACCTTGTGGCCCAGGCGCCAGGCTTTTTCGGTGAGCTTGCAGGCGAAATCCAGACGAGCTGCCGGATCCGGGCTGGGAAGAATGTAGAAATCGACTTGGGTCATGTCTGTTCCGCAAGGTGCGGCGTATCGATCAGTGATCGATACGCCGCAGCGCTTTGCTTAAGCCCCGACGCGGTCGAGCAGGTACTGGGTCAGCAAGGGAACAGGACGGCCGGTGGCGCCTTTTTCCTTGCCGCCGCTCAGCCATGCCGTGCCGGCGATGTCCAGGTGAGCCCAGTCATACGCCTTGGTGAAGCGTGACAGGAAGCAGGCTGCAGTGATGGTGCCGCCTTTCGGGCCGCCGATATTGGCGATGTCGGCGAACGGGCTGTCCAGTTGCTCCTGATACTCGTCGAACAACGGCAATTGCCAGGCGCGATCGTCAGCCAGTTTGCCCGCGTCGAGCAGTTGATTGATCAGCGCGTCGTTGTTGCCCAGCAGACCGGAGGTGTGGCCACCCAGTGCAACCACGCAGGCGCCGGTCAGGGTCGCGATGTCGATCACGGCCTGCGGCTTGAAGCGTTCGGCATAGGTCAGCGCGTCGCACAGCACCAGACGGCCTTCGGCGTCAGTGTTGAGGATTTCGACAGTCTGGCCGCTCATGGTGGTCACGATGTCGCCCGGGCGGGTCGCCGTGCCGCTCGGCATGTTCTCGGCGCAGGCCAGGATGCAGACCAGATTGATCGGCAGCTTCAGTTCCAGCACGGCGCGCAGGGTGCCGAACACGCTGGCGGCGCCACACATGTCGAACTTCATCTCGTCCATGCCGGCCGCCGGCTTGATGCTGATGCCGCCGGTGTCGAAGGTGATGCCTTTACCGACCAGCACGAACGGCTTGTCGCTTTTCTTGCCGCCCTGATAGTTCATGACGATCAGGCGTGGTGGCTGGGCGCTGCCCTGCGCCACGGCCAGGAACGAGCCCATGCCCAGTTCGGCGAGTTTCTTCTCGTCGTGGACTTCCACTTTCAGATTCTTGTGTGCCTTGCCCAGCGCCTTGGCTTCTTCGCCCAGGTAGGTCGGATGGCAGATGTTCGGTGGCAGGTTGCCCAGATCGCGGGTCAGGGCCATGCCAGTGGCGATTGCCTGAGCGTGGGTGGCGGCGCGCTCGACATCGGCGACGCTGACCTTGGCGGTCAGCAGGGTGATTTTCTTCAGCGCGCGGACTTCGGCTTTCTGGGTCTTGAAGCGGTCGAATACGTATTCGCCGTCCGCCAGGGCTTCGACCAGCAGGCGAGCCTTGCCGTAGGTGTCGCGATTCTTGACCGACAGATCGTCCAGAACCAGCGTCGCATCGGTGCCGCCCAGACCCTTGAGGGTCGAAAGCACGCCACTCACGATTTTCTTGAGCTGGCGATCGGACAGTTCGGCTTCTTTACCGACGCCGACCAGCAGCACGCGTTCGGCTTTCAGGTTCGGCAGGTTGTGCAGCAGCAGGCTCTGGCCGACCTTGCCTGCCAGATCGCCGCGTTTGAGAACGGCTGCGATGGCACCGCCGCTGAGGGTATCGATGTTCTGTGCGGCATTGCCCAGCACACGGTTCTCACTCACGGTGACAACCAGCGTTGCGGTCTTCAAGGTTTCTGGGCTTACGCTTTTAACAACCAATTCCATGTGGGGTCCCCGGCTGAGCGATGAGATTCGCTATACGAATAAGGTACGCGGCATAACGGCGGTCTTTTCAAGGACAATGCCTGCGACAAGTCTCGCAGTTTGACCCCGGCGCATGACTGCTGACAACCCCGTAAGGCCGCTTGTCGACTGTGTCTGTACGAACTATCCCGAGTGCGCAGTGACAGAAACGTACATTCACAGGATAATGCCGCATATTTTTGGGTGGCCCGTGTTTATGCGGGCGTGAATATCCGGTTGCCGTGGCTCACAATTTTCCTTGTTTGGCTGCCTGAGCCTGACAACTCTGGAGTGTCTGGTTTGATTGTCTTTCGTTATCTGTCCCGAGAAGTGTTGGTTACCCTGAGCGCAGTCAGTGCTGTGCTGTTGGTCATCATCATGAGCGGACGCTTCATCAAATACCTGGCCCAGGCCGCCTCTGGCGCACTGGATCCGAGTGTGCTGTTCATGATCATGGGCTTCCGCCTGCCAGGGTTCCTGCAGCTGATTCTGCCTCTGGGGCTGTTTCTCGGCATCCTGCTGGCCTATGGTCGTCTGTATCTGGAAAGCGAGATGACGGTGCTTGCCGCCACCGGCATGAGTCAGCAGCGTCTGCTGGCTATCACCATGGCCCCGGCTGCGCTGGTGGCACTTCTGGTGGCCTGGCTGAGTTTCAGCCTTGCACCCCAGGGGGCTACGCAGTTCTCGCTGCTCATCAACAAGCAGGACGCCATGACCGAGTTCGATACGCTGGTGCCGGGCCGTTTTCAGGCGCTGCGTGACGGTACGCGTATCACCTACACCCAGGAAATGACGGAAGACCGCACCACGCTGAGCGGGGTCTTCATCTCCGAAAAACGGATGTCCACGGACAAGAGCAAAGACCGTGGCATTACGGTTCTGGTGGCCGAGAAGGGACGTCAGGAAGTACGGCCCGACGGCAGTCGCTTCCTGATTCTGGAAAACGGCTACCGTTACGACGGTAATCCGGGCCAGGCCGATTATCGTGCCATCAAGTACGACACTTACGGCGCACAGCTGCCCAAGCCGGATATCAGTAACGATGTCAGTGATCGTGAAGCGATTCCCAGCGGCGAACTTTTCGGCAATGACACGCCACGATATGTCGCCGAGCTGCAGTGGCGCATCTCGCTGCCGATTCTGGTCTTCATCGTGACCCTGATGGCTGTGCCGCTGGCTCGGGTGAACCCGCGTCAGGGCCGTTATCTGAAATTATTGCCCGCCATTCTGCTTTACATGTCGTACCTGACCATCCTCATCGCAGTCCGCGGTGCGCTGGAGAAGGGCAAGCTGCCGCTGGCGCTTGGCATGTGGTGGGTCCACGGTCTGTTCCTGCTGATCGGTCTGGGGTTGTTCTATTGGGAGCCGATGAGGCTGAAGATGGCGAGTCGCCGTAGCGTTGCGGAGGTGGCTCGTGGTTAAGCTCGATCGGTACATCGGTAAAAGCGTTTTCATGGCGATCCTCGCGGTACTGGGGATCATTCTGGGACTCGCTTCGCTGTTCGCGTTCATCGACGAAATGGGCGATATCTCGGACAGCTATACGCTGATGGATGCCAGCAGCTTCGTGTTGCTGACCGCGCCACGACGTGTCTACGACATGCTGCCGATGGCAGCACTGATCGGCTGTCTGATTGGTCTGGGCAGTCTGGCCAGCAGCAGCGAGCTGACCATCATGCGGGCGGCAGGTGTTTCCATCGGCCGCATCGTCTGGGCCGTCATGAAACCCATGTTGTTCCTGATGGTGGCCGGTGTACTGGTGGGCGAATACGTTGCGCCTTACGCCGAGAATCAGGCTCAGGCCAATCGCTCGCTGGCGCAGGGCACCGGCGATTCACAGAGCGCCAAGCACGGCCTGTGGCATCGTCAGGGTGACGAGTTCATCCACATCAACACGGTCCAGCCCAATGGGTTGATGTACGGTGTGACGCGCTACCGTTTCGACGACCAGCGTCACATGCTGACCGCGAGCTTCGCCCGTCAGGCTAATTTCAAGACGGACTACTGGGAGCTGAGCGACGTCGCTACCACGTACTTCCGTGAAGGCAAGACCGAGGTCGTCAATACGCCGATCGAGCGCTGGGACGTTTCCCTGAGCCCGCAGTTGCTGAGCACCGTGGTCATGCCGCCGGAGTCGTTGTCGATCACCGGTCTGTGGAGCTATTCGCACTATCTGGCTGATCAGGGCCTGAGCAACGGCCGTTACTGGCTGGCGTTCTGGACCAAGGTCTTGCAGCCGTTCGTGACCGTGGCGCTGGTGCTGATGGCGATCTCGTTCATCTTCGGTCCGCTGCGTTCGGTCACGCTCGGTCAGCGTGTGTTCACGGGTGTGCTGGTGGGCTTCACGTTCCGCATCGTGCAGGACCTGCTGGGGCCGTCCAGTCTGGTGTTCGGCTTTCCGCCGTTCCTGGCGGTACTGGTTCCGGCAACGGCCTGTGCCATCGCTGGTCTGTGGTTACTGCGCCGCGCCGGTTGACGAGCCGCAGCATCGAAAAAGCCGACGCGATGTCGGCTTTTTTGTGGGCGACTGTTTTTACGTGCGCCTGGGGATTCGCACCAGCCGGGTGCCGGAGAAGCGGTCATGCCAGGTCAGACGCTGTTTGTCATACAGGCTCCAGATGAAACCGAGCCCGACGCACAGCCAGGACACAATCGCGCTGAAAAAGCGCAGCAACGCCTGCATCAGGGAAATGGCAGTGCCGTCAGCGTTCTGTACGCGTATGCCCCACACCTGCATGCCGAGGGTCTGACCAGCGTACGTCCAGAACTTCGCGAAAAAGGCGAACGTTACCACCAGCAGAAGTGACGAAAGTAGCGGATCGCCATCCAGTGCGCCAGACTCGGACAGTTCGCGCAGGCGTGCTTCGCCGATAAAGGCCATCTGCGACAGCTTGTAGAGGAATGTTGTAATGAGTTGCAGTGCGAGGATGAGCAGTGCGTCGTAGCTGATGGCAGCCAGACGGCGGGGGAGGCTTGCAGGCGGGAAATCGCCCTGTGGCCGGAGTACGTGTCGGGGCATCTGGCGGCTCTCGATCACGATGATTGTCGCGACTTGACCTGCAAAAAAGCCTCTGACATTGCTGCCAGAGGCTTTCGGGTTTCGCTTAGCCTTCGGCTTGGACTTCGTCAGCCTGCATGCCTTTTTGGCCTTGCACTGCGATGAAGGTGACTTTCTGGCCTTCTTTCAGGCTCTTGAAGCCGTTACCCTGAATAGCGCGGAAATGCACGAACAGATCCGCACCGCTTTCTGGAGTGATAAAACCAAAACCCTTCTCGTCGTTGAACCACTTGACGGTACCGCTCTGACGTTCAGCCATTTTCTTATTTCCTTGACGCTTGAATTGATGACAGTCCCTTTCAGATGAAAGAGTACTGGGGCTGGTTGCAGGAAGTAAGAAGCGTAGAGCGGGTGTAGCAAACCTAAAGCTACTGCCCAGGTCCCGATTCAGCGACCTATGCAAACACAGTTCAGAAACTCTACGCCAAGTCTCGTTACAAAAACAAGCCCCCGCTTGACACCCTGTTTGCAGGGGGTTGAAGCCTGCAGGGCACTGTTTCCCTGAATCAGTGCAGTAAATGTTTTGCAGCGTTTTTCTGCACTTCGTCGGTGCATTTCCGAGCCATCCAGACAGTCGTACGCACCCCCGAAAGAGGGTGCGCAAACAGTGCCTGATACACTTTTATAGTGGCTGTCTTTTGACGCCTGCATTTAGCCGCGGAAGTAACGCTGTGCAACAAAAGGCATTTTTGCGACGAGCATCGGAACCTTCTTGCCGCGCACCATCGCCCAGACGGGGGTGTCCAGGGCGGTGTACCGGCTGTCGAGATAGGCCATGGCCAACGGACCGCCCAGGCTCGGGCCGAAACCCCCACTGCAGACTGTACCGATCACGGTGTCCTCTGCATCGACAATGTGTGTGCCTTCGCGCACCGGCGTGCGTTCCTGTGGCACCAGGCCGACACGTTTTTTGTCTACCCCGGCCTGCTGTTGGGCGAAAATCTGCTCGGCGCCCGGGAAACCACCAGCGCGTGGGCCGTCAGCACGGCGGACCTTGGAAATGGCCCACAGCAGACTGGCCTCAATCGGCGATGTGTCGGTGTTCATGTCG
Source organism: Pseudomonas sp. fls2-241-TYG-175 (assembly GCF_030209155.1). Classification (NCBI taxonomy): domain Bacteria; kingdom Pseudomonadati; phylum Pseudomonadota; class Gammaproteobacteria; order Pseudomonadales; family Pseudomonadaceae; genus Pseudomonas; species Pseudomonas sp. fls2-241-TYG-175. The sequence continues at coordinate 141,465 of NZ_JARVSO010000006.1, forward strand.
TGCCCGTAGAGGCACAGACCGGCTTCCAGACGCAGCGAGTCGCGCGCGCCGAGGCCGATGGGGGCAACCTCGGGTTCTTCCAGAAGGCGGCGGGCCAAGGCTTCAGCCTTGTCGGAAGGCACCGAGATTTCATAACCGTCTTCGCCGGTATAACCCGAGCGACTGACGTAGCACGTCACACCCATCAGCTTGACGGTGGCGAACTGCATGAAGGTCATGGTTGCCACTTCAGGGGCCAGTCGTGCCAATACCGTCACCGCCGCAGGGCCTTGCAGGGCGAGCAGGGCGCGTTCCTCGAACAGGGGTTCGATCTTGCAGTGACCGGCCAGATGTTTGCACAGATGAGCGAGGTCCTGATCCTTGCAGGCGGCGTTGACCACCAGCATCAGCTGTTCGTTGCCCAGGTTGGCGACCATCAGGTCATCAAGAATGCCACCGGTTTCGTTGGTGAACATTGCGTAGCGCTGCATGCCGACCGGCAGGTCGACGATGTCCACGGGGACGAGGGTTTCCAGCGCCTTGGCGGCATCGGCACCTGTTAGGCGAATCTGTCCCATGTGCGATACATCGAACAGACCGGCCTGAGCGCGGGTGTGCAAGTGTTCCTTCATGACGCCTGCCGGGTATTGCACAGGCATGCCGTAACCGGCGAACGGCACCATCTTTGCGCCCAGTTCTCGGTGCAAAGCGTGCAGCGGAGTAGTCAGCAGGGATTCTGTGGACATGTTCGATTCCTTGTAGAACGGGCCGTGCGGGACAACACTGCCCGTCAGCGCGGGCAGTGTGCGGGCATGAGTGATCAGGCTTCCTGATAACTCTCGATGGACGGGCAGGCGCAGACCAGATTGCGGTCACCGAATACGTTGTCCACGCGGCCGACCGGTGGCCAGTACTTGTTCTCGATCAGCGACGCAACCGGGTACACCGCCTGTTCGCGGCTGTAGGGATGCGTCCACTGACCGACGATTTCGGCGGCGGTGTGCGGGGCGTTCTTCAGCGGGTTGTCGTCCTTGTCCAGCGTGCCGTTTTCCACTGCGCGGATTTCTTCGCGGATCTTGATCATGGCGTCGCAGAAGCGGTCCAGCTCTTCGCGGGATTCGCTTTCGGTCGGCTCGATCATCAACGTGCCGGCCACCGGGAACGACATGGTCGGGGCGTGGAAGCCGAAGTCGATCAGGCGCTTGGCGACGTCATCGACGCTGATGCCGCTGCTGTCCTTGATAGGACGCAGATCCAGAATGCACTCGTGCGCGACCAGACCGTTGCTGCCGGTGTAAAGCACCGGGTAATGATCTTCCAGACGGCGGGAAATGTAGTTGGCGTTGAGGATCGCCAATTGCGAGGCGCGCTTGAGGCCTTCGCCGCCCATCATGCGGATGTACATCCAGGTGATCGGCAGGATGCTGGCGCTGCCGAACGGCGCTGCGCAGACCGCGCCTTCCTTGCGTTCCATGCGAGCGTGGCCCGGCATGAAGGGCGCGAGGTGGGATTTCACGCCGATCGGGCCGACGCCCGGACCGCCGCCGCCGTGCGGAATACAGAAGGTCTTGTGCAGGTTCAGGTGCGAGACGTCACCGCCGAACTTGCCCGGAGCGCAGAGGCCGACCATGGCGTTCATGTTGGCGCCGTCGATATACACCTGGCCGCCATTGTCATGAACGATGCTGCAGATTTCGCGAATGCCTTCCTCGAACACGCCGTGGGTGGACGGGTAGGTGATCATCAGCGCGGCCAACTGGTCGCGGTGTTGCAGGGCTTTGGCGCGCAGGTCTTCGATGTCGACGTTGCCGCGTGCGTCGCAGGCTGTCACCACCACGCGCATGCCTGCCATGTTGGCGGTGGCAGGGTTGGTGCCGTGAGCCGAGGACGGGATCAGGCAGATGTCACGGTGTTCATCGCCACGGCTCTGGTGATAGGCACGAATCGCCAGCAGGCCGGCGTATTCGCCCTGCGAACCGGCATTTGGCTGCAGCGAAATGGCGTCGTAGCCGGTCGCCGCGCAGAGCATGGCTTCCAGTTCGTCGGTCAGTTGCTGATAACCCGCACTCTGTTCGGCAGGTGCGAACGGGTGCAGGTTGCCGAACTCGGCCCAGGTGACCGGGATCATTTCACTGGCGGCGTTGAGTTTCATGGTGCACGAGCCCAGCGGGATCATGGTGCGGTCCAGTGCCAGATCCTTGTCGGCCAGCTTGCGCAGGTAGCGCATCAGCTCGGTTTCCGAATGATAACGGTTGAACACCGGGTGGCTGAGGATCGCCGATTGACGTGTCAGCGCAGCAGGCAGGCGCGGCTGGACATTGTCCGACAGCTCGGCGAAGTCCGGCACGCTCTGGCCGTCAGTTGCGAAAATCGACCACAGCGTTTCAATGGCGGACGGCGAGGTGGTTTCGTCGAACGACAGACCCAGGTGTGAATCGGTGATTTCGCGCAGATTGATGTGCTGGGCACGGGCCGCAGTGTGCAGGGCAGCGGTTTTGCTACCGGTCTGCACGGTCAGGCTGTCGAAAAAGTATTCCTGCTCGATCGTGTAGCCCAGCTGTTTCATGCCGTCGGCGAAAATTGCGGTCAGGTGATGCACACGGTTGGCGATCTGCGTCAGGCCGCGCGGTCCGTGGTAAACGGCGTACATGCTGGCGATATTGGCCAGCAGCACTTGCGCGGTGCAGATGTTGCTGGTGGCTTTCTCGCGGCGGATATGTTGCTCGCGGGTCTGCATCGCCAGACGCAGGGCCTGCTTGCCATGACGGTCCACCGACACGCCGACCAGACGGCCCGGCATGTCACGCTTGAAGGCATCGCGGGTCGAAAAGTAGGCGGCATGCGGGCCGCCGAAGCCCAGCGGCACGCCGAAGCGTTGGGCGGTACCGATGGCCACGTCCGCGCCGAACTCGCCCGGAGGCGTCAGCAAGGTCAGGGCCAGCAGGTCAGCGGCGACGGCGACCAGTGCATTGGCGGCGTGGAAGCGCTCGACCAGCTCACGGTAGTCGAACACGTCACCATTGCTGGCCGGGTATTGCAGCAGAGCGCCGAAGTAGTCGCTCACGTCACCCAGTTCCGCTTCATCCGCCACGACAACGGTGATGCCCAACGGCTCGGCACGGGTGCGCAGCACGTCGAGGGTCTGCGGATGGCAGTGGCTGGAAGCAAAAAATTGCTGGCTGCCCTTGTTCTTGCTCAGGCGTTTGCAGAAGGTCATGGCTTCGGCAGCAGCGGTGGCTTCGTCCAGCAGCGAGGCGTTGGCAATCGGCAGGCCGGTGAGGTCGCTGATCAGGGTCTGGAAATTGAGCAACGACTCCAGACGACCCTGGGAGATTTCTGGCTGATACGGCGTGTAGGCTGTGTACCAGGCCGGGTTTTCCAGCAGGTTGCGCAGGATTGGCGCGGGTGTGTGGGTGTTGTAGTAACCCTGACCGATGTAGGTCTTGAACAGCTGGTTCTTGCTGGCGATGGCCTTGATCGAGGCCAGTGCGTCGGCTTCGCTTTGCCCGGCTGGCAGATTGAGGACGCTGGTGCCCTTGATGCTCTCGGGGATCACGCTTTCGCTCAGCGCTTCGATGGAATCGAAACCCAGAGTTTGCAGCATGGCTTGCTCGTCGTCGGCGCGCGGGCCTATGTGGCGAGCGATGAATTCGTTGGCGGTGCTCAGTTGAATACGGTCTGTCATGGCTCGCTCCTCAGGCTTCGGCGTTGGCTTTGATCAGGCGGTCGTAAGCGTCCTGATTCAGCAGGCCGTGGATGGCGTTGGCATCTTGCGGAATGAAGCGGAAGAACCAGCCGGCGCCGAGGGCGTCTTCGTTGACCAGTTCCGGCGTGGCGTCGAGGGCCGAATTGACATCGACCACTTCACCGTCCAGCGGCATGTTGATGCTGCTTGCGGCTTTTACCGACTCCACGACCGACACTTCGGCGTGTTGAGTGTAGGCCTGCAGTTCCGGGAGCTGTACGAATACCACATCCCCAAGCGATTCCTGCGCGTAGGGTGTGATGCCGACCGTAACACTGCCATCGTCTTCGGCACGCAGCCATTCGTGATCGACAGTGAAGCGCAACTCGCTCATAAAAACTCCTCGGGACAGATTCTCGCGCTGGGCGCGACGTTATCCCTGAAGCAAAGCAATATCGTTGCCACTTTGTATTTATCTTTTTGAATCAATGGTTTAAGCGTTTTGTGATCGTCCTTGAAATCAGCAGGTGTAGCGAAATCGCTACAGTCACTGCGTTCCAGAAAAATCCCTTCCGATCAGGGCCTTGATTGCACAGGGTCAGCCCTTGCTGGAATGAAATCATTACAATGGAATGATTTCATTACGAAAGATGCCTGCCTGACGGTTGTCCTCTGCAACAGTCGATTTTCCGTTATGCAGGCACACCCTGACGCGACCGCAAATAGAGTTCGAGTTCGTCCAACGGCAACGGTTTGCTGACCAGATAGCCTTGAATCTGATCGCAGTGGTTCTCGGTCAGGAAGGCTCGTTGCTCAGGGGTCTCAACACCTTCTGCAATAACTTTCAGATCCAGGCTGTGCGCCAACTCGATGATCGCTCGAGCAATGGCAGCGTCCTGCGGGTTGCTGGTCACTTCGCGGATGAAGGCAATATCGATTTTCAGCTTGTCGATGGGGAACCGGCGCAGGTAAGCCAGGCTCGAGTAGCCTGTGCCGAAGTCATCGATGGAAATTCTCACGCCCATGTTCTTGAGGGTTTGCAAGGTCGTGATGGTGTGCGAAGTGTTCTCCATCAGCGAACTTTCCGTCAGCTCGACCTCCAGCCACTTTGGGTCGACCTGATGCCGTTCAAGGGCCTGACCGATGTCAGTAATCAGGCCGCTGCCCTCGATCTGCTGGCCGGAGACGTTGACCGCCACTTGAAACGATCCCAGTCCTGAACGTTGCCACAGGGCAATCTGGGCGCAGACGCTGTCGATCATCCAGCTGCCCACCTCACCGATCAGCGCCAGGCTTTCCAGCACCGGTACAAACACGGCGGGCGATATTCTGGGTTGATCCGGGCGCGGCCAGCGCAGCAGGGCTTCAAGTCCGCAGATGCTGCCGTCTTCCAGGCTGACCTTGGGCTGGTAGGCGATTTCGAAAGCGCGTTGCTGGACGGCCTCACGCAGTGCGTTTTCAAGGTCCAGACGCTCCGAGACTTCGGTGTTCATCTGGGCGGTGTAGAACCGATAGCCATCCACCCCTTTCTTCTTGGCGTTGTTCATGGCCGTGTAAGCGTGGCGCACCAGTTCACGGGCGTCCTCGCCGTCCTCGGGGAACAGCGCGACGCCGATACTGGCGGTCATCACCACCCGCTGGTCTTCGATCTGGAAGGGCGTGCGCAAGGTGGTGCGGATGCGCTCCAGTATCTGGTGAGTATCGGCCTGACCTTCGCGGATCATCAGAATCAGCGCGAACTCATCGCCGTCCACCCTGCCCAGCGTGTCACTGGCATTCAGGCACCGCGCCAGACGTTTGCTGACTTCGAGCAGGGTCTGATCACCGAGCACGTGGCCCCAGGTTTCGTTGATGTTCTTGAAGCCGTCCAGGTTGACGGTCATCACCGCCAGCTTCCAGCGGCTGACGGCGGCCTGGGTCAGACCCATCTGCAGGCTGGTGTAAAACAGGTCGCGGTTGGGCAGGCCGGTCAGGCTGTCGTAGTGAGCCATTTTCAGCAGACGCTGATCGGATTCCTTGCGCCGGGTGATGTCGTGCACGATGCCGACGATGATCCAGTCGTTGCCCGCCTGATAGGCCTGGCGATGGATTTCCACTGACACATCCCGACCGCTCTTGTCGCGGATCATGGTTTCCAGTGGTTCGCTCGGGCCATTGCCGGCAATGATCTGGTCGTAGACCACTTCCAGCTGTTCCATGGAGCTGTCGCCCAGTTCCGCAGGCGTCTTGCGCTGCAACTCGTCTGCGGTATACCCCAGCAACTGGCAGGCTCGCCGATTGAATTCGATCAGGCTCATGGTGTTGCGGTTGATGAGGAAAATCGCATCGTCCGAGGCGTCCATCACCGAGCGAAAGCGCTCCAGGTCAATGGTCCGCTGCTGCAACTGATCCTCGAGGATCAGATTGTGGTCTTTCATGTAGTCGCCGAACGATTTGAGCCGCAGCAGGTTGCGTACCCGCAGCCACAGCTCGGCACTGTCCACCGGTTTGTTGAGGTATTCCTCGGCGCCCGCTTCCAGCCCGGAAATGCGCGCGCTGCGCTCGTCGAGTGCCGACAGCATGATGATCGGGATATTGGAAGTGGTCTTCCCGGACTTCAGCCGACTGGCCACTTCGTAGCCGTCCATGCCCGGCATCATGATGTCCAGCAGGATCAGGTCAGGCGCATGCTTCTCGACCATCTCCAGCGCCTGTTCGCCAGATTCCGCCGTCTGCGTCCGATACTGCTGATTCTGCAGGAGCACTTCGAGCAGATCGCGTACATGGACGTCGTCATCGACGATCAATATCGTTGCGTTGGTTTCGGGCATGACGAGCACTCAGGTGGTTGGCCGTTCGGGCGGATTCTTTGCCAGCAAGGTCTCGATGACCCGATACAGTTCCTTGTAACTCAGCGGCTTGGTGATGTAGGCATCACAGCCGGCCAGACGGATTTTTTCTTCGTCTTCTTTCATGGCCATGGCGGTCAGGGCAATGACTGGAATGGTCGCGGTCCTGGCATCACTCTTGAGCAGTGAGGTGGCCTGCAGGCCGTCCATTCCGGGCAAGTGAATGTCCATGAGGATCAGGTGCGGGTGACCCTCCTGCGCCAGTCTGAGGCCGGTCTCTGCATCGGTTGCTGCGGTCACACCATGCCCGGCGCTGGTCAGCAGTAACTCGGCCAGGCGCATGTTGGCTGCGTTGTCTTCGATGATCAGGATTTGGGCCACGGCGCCTCCACAGGTGTGTGTGCGCGAATCGGCAGCCAGACCACGAAACGTGCGCCCAAGTCCTTGACGCTGGCGACCGCGACACTGCCGCCGTGCAACTCGGCCAGCTGTTTGACCATTGCCAGGCCCAGCCCGGTGCCTTCGAATTTGCGTGACAGGCTGCTGTCGATCTGGCTGAAGGCCTTGAACAGTTTGCTCATGTCGCTTTGTGCAATGCCGATCCCGGTGTCGCTGACGCTCAGTTCCAGGAACTGATCATGCTCGCCGGCGGGCAACTCGAAGCCATGGGTTGGCCAGTCGCCCTTGATCGTGCCGGCCAGTGCGCGGGGCACCTGACGCACGGCCAGCGTGACCCAGCCGCCGGGCGAACTGAACTTCACCGCGTTGGCCAGCAGGTTGTAGACGATCTGTTTGGTCTTGCGCCGGTCCAGTTCCATCAGGCCGAAATCGGCTTCCGATTCCAGTTTGAGCTGAATGCTCTGCAGTGCAGCCTGCTCACGAACGATCAGCAGGCTGTTGCTCAGCAGCTCGCTCAGCTCGACCGGCTCCAGCTCCAGTTCCATCATGCCGGCCTCGACCTTGGACAGATCGAGAATGTCGTTGATCAATGACAGCAGGTGCTGGCCGCTGTTGAATATGTCGCCGATGTACTTGCGTTGCGTGTCGGTCATGTCGCCGACCATGCCGTCGCGCAGCGCCTCTGAAAAGCCGATCACGGCATTGAGCGGCGTACGCAGTTCGTGGGACATGGTCGCCAGGAATTCGGACTTCATGTGGCTGGCGTGTTCCAGCTCGACGTTCTTCTCTTCCAGGGTGCGTTCGAAGCGCTTGCGTTCGGTGACATCGCGGGCGGCGGCAAACACACCCTTGAGCTTGCGGTCGCGGTCGTGGAAGGTCGCGGCGTTATAGGACACCACGGTTTCGGTGCCATCGTAGGCGCGCACGGTGAGTTCGTAATCGCTGACGGTGTGTTCGCTGAGCACGCGCTTGATGGCGGCTTCGGCGCTGGCCGGGTCGGTAAAGAAGTTCTTGCACGGCGCGCCGATCAGTTCGTCACGGGTTCTTCCGGTCAGCGCCATCATCTGCTTGTTGACGTCGGAAATGATGCCCTGTGGGTCGGTCATCATCAGTGCATCGGTGTTCGACTCGATCAGCGACCGGGTGTAGAAGTGCTGATCGCGAAGCCGCTGGTCGAGCAGGGCCTGGGTTTCTTCTTCCTGCTTGCGCGCCGTGTTGTCGGTGCCGATCAGCAGGTAACCGATGATGGTTTCGTTGCTGTCACGCAACGACGTGACCGAGACCATGGCCGACAGACGACTGCCGTCCTTGCGGATGTAGGTCAGTTCGTAAATGTCTTCGATCCCGCGAGACGCTTTGAACACCAGTGCTTCGAAGCCTGGCGTGATGGGTGTGTTGAGTTCGTAGCTGAGGGCCGCCGCACGGGCGATCAGCTCGGTAGGGTCGGAGATGTCGGCCGGGGTGATCTTGTCGACCACATCTTCGGACTGATAGCCGAGCATGCGCTCGGCGCCGACGTTGAAAATCTGGATGACGCCGTGCTCATCGGTGGCGATGCTTGAAAAGTAGGCGCTGTTGAAAATCGCGTCCTGCAGCGCGCCTGTCTTGAGCAGGGATTTCTGACGACGTGATTCCGTGATCCTTTCGTCGCGAGACTCGGGTTCTACTTGCGGGGTTTGCATCATTGCTCCCGTGACTTCGTGAACCTTCCTGAGGACGAGGCTATACCGTCTGCGACCATCGGTCTAGCGACCGGCCACTCCAGAAAGTGTTGCCAGTCACACCTTGACTATCAGTGGTTTGCCACTAAATAGCTACCAATGGTTTGCTTCAGATTGGCCGTTTGTCGCTGCAGGCACGCTACCTTCAGGATTTGCCGGGAATGCCGTACTTGCGCAGCCGGTGGGCGATGGCGGTGTGCGAAGTGTGCAGACGCGTGGCCAGTTGGCGAGTGGAGGGATAGTCGGCGTAGAGTCTTTCCAACAGGTCCTTTTCGAAAGACTCCACGGCGTGCTCAAGGCTGTCGACTTCGACCGTGCTCTGGCCTGCAATAGCGGTGCCCGCGATGTCCAGATCGCCGATGTCCACCACGGCGCTTTCACTGATGGCTGCCGCGCGGAAAATCACGTTCTGCAGCTGCCGGACATTGCCAGGCCAGCGATTGCCCAGAAGGGCAGGGTAAGTACCGGGTGCCAGACGACAGACCGGTCGCTGGATCTGCGCGCAGGCCTGCTCCATGAAGTAGCGCGCCAGCAGCAGGATGTCCTGGCCGCGTTCGCGCAGGGGCGGCACTTCCAGGTTCAGGACGTTGAGGCGGTAGAACAGGTCCTCGCGGAAGGTGCCCTCGCTGACCATCTTTTCCAGGTCACGATGGGTGGCGCTGAGGATGCGCACATTGACCTTGACCTCGCGGTCGCCGCCCACCCGCCGAAAGCTGCCGTCGTTGAGAAAACGCAGCAGTTTGGCCTGCAGGTAGGGTGACATTTCGCCGATTTCGTCGAGAAATACCGTGCCCTGGTTGGCCAGCTCCATCAAGCCCGGCTTGCCGCCCCGCTGGGCACCGGTGAAGGCGCCAGGGGCGTAGCCGAACAGTTCGCTTTCGGCGAGGTTCTCTGGGAGCGCTGCACAGTTGAGGGCCAGAAACGGCTCGCCATGCCGGGCGCTGCTGGCGTGGCAGGCACGGGCAACCAGCTCCTTGCCGGTGCCGGTTTCGCCCTGAATCAGTAGAGGCGCATCGAGTGCGGCAATTCGCTGGGCACGCGCCTTGAGGGTGCGGATGGCCGGTGACTCGCCCAGCAGCGCATCGAAGCCTTCGGCGTGGTCGTGGTGCAGCGCTGAAAGGCGTTCGCCGATCCGGCTGGGCAGGTACAGCGTGATCAGCGCGCCCGCCTCGGTGATCGGTGTGGCATCGAGCAGCAGTGCTTCGCCGTTGAGGGTGATTTCGCGCAGCGGCAGACGAAAGCCGTTATCCAGCAACGCAGTGTGCAGGCTAGTGTCGGCGAACAGTTCACCAATGGGCTCGCCTGCGGGTTCGCGGCCGATCAGCGCGATCAGTGCCGGGTTGGCCAGCAACACATGCCCGGCACTGTCCAGCGCCAGCACCGGATCGGTCATCGCGGCCAGCAGCGCATCAAGCTGCAGGTGACGACGCTGACCGGGCAGGATGTCCACCACCGTGATCGCCTCGACACCCCGCACCCTGAACAGAGCGTCCTTGAGTTCTTCCAACATCTGATGGCTCAGGGTCGGCGCGTCGATATAGACGTTCGGCGGCACCATTTCCACGGCATCCAGATTCAGATTGCGCCCACCCAGAATCGCCAGCACTTCCTGGGTGATACCGACACGGTCGATGAAACTGACATGGATACGCATGAGGCAGAGCGGGTTCGCAAACGAGAGGCTGGCAAGTATGCCCTGTGGCGCGGCGTTTGGTGAAATTCAGCGTGATGACGAGAATGTGACGCGGAGCGTCACGGGCGGCATGCCCACGCGGAGTGAAGGCACGATCATCAACCTTGCACTGATCGTTCCCACGCTCTGCGTGGTAACGCCGCTCAGGACGCTCCGCGTCCGGTAGATGCCTTACTCCAGATGTTCAGGCTTCACCGGCTCGCCGGACTTGGCGTCCAGCTTGTCGCGGATGTCTTCGAACATGCGGTCGTAGTCCGGATGTTTGGCGATCGGCAGGGAATCGCTGTGGGGCAGACCATGCTTGAGGGCGATGCGTCCGGCGTCGTGGGCGAAGTTGAAAGCCAGGTCGCGGGGCAGGTCGAACGCTTCGGAAAAGCTCTTGCCATCGATCTCGCCCTCCATCGTGAAGTGCATGCCGGTTCCTTGCTTGGGATCCTGACTCACTTCGTAACGCAGATGAACGTCGTAAGCGATCTCCGATGGCTGGAACGCCGCGTGAGTCATGTGCAGATGGCCTGGCTCGAACATGGAGATTGCCCCATTGAAATTGAGTGTCCACGTAGGACACTGTTCGCATCAGGGCGGTTCAGCCGGATATCGGACCGCTCTTCAGCGCGAAGGCGGGCGCTCGGCCTTGACCGGCTCGGGGCGCGACCATATCCACAGATTGCCCAGCGCCATCCCGGCGATTGCCAAATACAGCCACCAGACATGAGTCAGCAGGCTCAGCATCATCACCGCGCAGAACAGCATGCTGACCGTGGCGCTGATCTTGGCGCGCCGGGTGACCAGTCGGCCGTTGCGCCAGTTGTAAAGGATCGGCCCGAACACGCGGTGGTTCTCCAGCCAGGCATTCAGGCGCGGCGAACTGCGTGTTGCAGCCCAGGCGGCCAGGAGAATGAACTCGGTGGTCGGCAGGCCGGGAATGAAAATCGCGGCAATACCAATGCCCAGGCTGGCATACGCGAGAATGCCAAACAGAAAGCGTGAAAGTCTGGAACCGGGTGGTTTGTACGTCATGGTCTCTACAGGCAGGTTCGAAAAGCCCGGCCAGCTTAACAGCACCGGGCGCTTTTTCATGCGTGTGCCACTTCGGCTGTCGGCGCATCGGCATAGGCGTGCTGCAGCAGAACGTTGAAACGCTCGAATGCAGCGACCGCGCCTTGATCCAGTTCGGCTTCCTGCTCGGCCGTGAAGGGCAGCTCGTCAAGGATTTTGACAAAGGTTTTCCAGCCTGCCGCTCGACCGCCAGCGGGCTCACCCAGATGCCGTGCGCCGAAGCTGTCACTGAGGTTCAGCGCCACGGCGCGTTTGATCAGGAACGCGGCACCCAGCTTGGAACCTTCTGAAACGAACAACCAGCCCAGCGCCTGCGCCAGGGACGGCTGATGCACGGCCCCGGCAACCGGCGAGGGCGTTTCAAGGCTCAGATCGGCAAGGTCGTCTCTGGCCTGTGCAGCCCGGCAGCGCTCAGGCAGGTCGGCGATGATCGCCTGAAGTGCCGGGTCGTTATACAGGCCCTGCAACTCAGCCTGAAACAGGTACTGCGCAACCACGAAGCGTGCGTAGCTGCCTAGGGTTTCGAAAGGGGCGTGCGCCTTGACTGCCTTGTCGAGCTGTTCGTGCGGGGCGTGGGTGATGTGATTGAGGCGTTGTGAACGCAGGACCGGACGGGTGGGATCAAGTGTCATCGAAGTCTTCCTTGCTGATCAATAGGGCATGTTGAATAGACGAATGGTCATCCTCGTGAGCGTAAAAAAAGCACGCCATCAGCCTCGACAGCGCGCTCTTCGGTCACGGTTCAGATGTCCCACACCACGTTGACGCTGAAGTTGCGGCCCGGCTGGGTCAGGCGGTCGAGGTTGGCGGGCGCGGTCACGCCTGCCTCGCCGACCCCGTCGTAGCCGCGCACGTCGTCCCACAGCCAGTACTGCTTGTCGGTGAGGTTGTAGAGGCCCGCGTTGACTGTCACGTCGTTGGTGACCTTGTAGTAGCCGGTCAAATCGAGGATGCCGAAGCCGGGCGTCTTGAACTGGCTGGAGGTGCCGTCCGGGGTGTGGAAGTTGCTGTCATCCACGGCGGTCTTGCGCTTGACCAGCGTCCAACTCAACAGACCCCCGTACTGGTTCTGGTCATAACCCAGGCCGAGTACGCCGGTCAGCGGGTTGACGCTGTTGATCGGCTCGCCGGTGTCGTTGTTACGGCCCTGGGCGTAGGCGATGGAGGCCTGGCTGTACAGGCCGTGCGGGGCACCGAAGCTGTCCAGGTTCAAGCGGCCCTTGAACTCTGCACCTTTGATGGTGGCGTGTCTGATGTTGTTGGACTGGAACGTGGTCTGGCTGTAACCGGGGGTGATCGCGTCTTCGTTGATGAAGTCGCGGTACTTGTTATAGAACACCGCGACGTCGAACGAGCCCGACTCGAAGCGGCCGCGCAGCCCGGTTTCATAACTTTTGCTCTTCTCCGGGTCCAGGTCCGGGTTGGGCTCGACCACATAACCGGCATTGAGATTTTCGAAGCGGCCATACAGCGCCTTGGCCGACGGGGTACGGAAACCTTCGGCGTACTGGCCGTACCATGTGTAGGCGTCGGTCAGCGCGTAGGTCACGCCGAATTTGGGCGAGACGCGATGCCAGGCCTTGCTCTCGTCACTCGCCTGGCTGGCGTCAGTGAGGCTGACCGAGTTGAGAAACGCCGGGGTGATCTTCGGATCGAGCTTCGTATAGTCGTAACGTACGCCCGGCATGAAGGTCCAGTCGTTCCAGCTGATCTGGTCCTGGGCGAACAGCGCGTAGCTGTTGATGGTCGGGTCCGGGAAGTCGCTGGTCGCCACCAGACGGTCGCTCGGGCTGTCGGCGCCCAGTACGCGACACGAGCCGAAGACACGGGCACAGGTGCCACTGCCGCTGCGCAGGCCGGTGACTTTCTGTTGTTTGAGGGTGGTGCCGTAAGTCAGCACGTGATCAGTGCTGGCGACCGAAAACGCCTTGTCGAGCTGTGCATCGAAAATCCACTGCTTTTCCTGATACACCGTCTCACGGTAGCGGTTCACGTCCCGCGAAAATGGGAAGTAGCGTTCCTGCGTGGTCTGGTCGGTCTTGGCGGTCTGGTAGTTGAGGCTCCACTTGACGTTGTCCACCAGCAGGCTGTCGAGGGCGAAGCTGTTTTCGATGCCGAAGCGCTCGCGGGTAATGGTGTCGTTGCCTTCCCGCGACTGATACATGCCCAGCCCGGTGCCATTGGCGAAAGGCCCGCCCACCGCACTTTTCTGATCGGTGTCGCGGTCATCCTTGTACTTTTCATAGGTCAGGCCCAGGCGCGAGCCGTCGCCGTAGTTCCAGCCCAGCTTGGCCAGCACGTTGGTGCTACGCACGTCTTCGGGGTTGGCTTCGGTGCGATTCAGGCCCGTGCCGCCCGTGCTGCCGTAGGATTCGGTTTCATGACCGTTACGCTGGCTCAGGTGCAACAGCCCATCGAAATCACCCTGACGTCCGGCCAGCGTCGCGGAGTTCAGCCAGCTGTCGTCGGCTGAGCTGTAGCCGGTTTTCAAGCGGGCACCAACGTCCTTGCCGGGTTTGATAACGTCGTCCGGGTCCAGCGTGTAATAGCTCACCACGCCACCAATGGCGCTGCTGCCATACAGCGCCGAGGCCGGGCCGCGCAGGATTTCCACGCGTTTGACGATTTCGGGATCCACGTAGTTACGGTGGGTCTGCGCGTAAGGGCCGGTAAAGAAACTGTCGGGCACTTCGACACCGTCGACCTGGGTCATGATCCGGTCGCCATCGATGCCACGAATGTTGTAGCCGGTGGTGCCTGCTTGCTGACCTGCGCCGCCGACCGAGACGCCCGGCTCGTTACGCACCAGATCACGAATGGTGTTGACGTTGCGCCGGTCCAGTTCCTCACGCGACTGCACGCTGACGGTGCTGGGCACGGTGGTCACGTCCTGCGCCTGACGCGTGGCGCTGACAGTGATCTGTTCGAGCGACATCACGCCTGCGATACGTTTTTCCAGCACCACGTTGTTATTGCCCAGCGATCGATAGCTCAACTGACTGCCTGCCAGCAGGTTTTCCAGTGCCCTGGCAGGCGTAAGGTTGCCGCTGGTGCCCGATGAGGTCACATTCTGCGTGAGGTCCGATGACACACCCACCTGCCAGCCGGTCACGCGACTGAACTCGTTCAGTGCCGACACCAGCGGCTGGCGCTCGATGGCAAATGTATAAGTGCCGACGGCGCGCGTGGGCTGAGCGTGTGTATTGGCAGCGCTTGCCGAAGTCATCGGCAGGCCCGCGCCCAGCACTGCCAGCGTCAGAAGGGAGAGGGTGAACCGTGCTCGATTGCGGGCAGTGGGTGTGGTGGTGGACGACATCGATAGCGCTCCCTGTGAGGTCTCGTTCTAGTATTGCGCAGAATTCTCATATGAGAATCATTTGTATTGGCAATGACTAGACGAACGACCTGCAGCTATCGAGTAAAAAAACTTTCTGTCAGTTGATGATCACCAGTGCGGGCATCTCGTGCACGCTTGCAGAAGTGATGTGCGCCAGCGAGCGAATCACGTCCAGCGGGTTGTCCAGGCGGTAATTACCGGTCACCGCCACATGGCCTCGTTGCGCATTGGTGTTGATGATCCAGCCGGGGTAGTAGCGGCGCAGTTCGGCCAACACCTCGTTCAAAGGGCAGTTATCGAAAACAAGGCGGCCTTGCACCCAGGCCAGATCGCGATTGGCGTCGAGTTTTTCCCGACTGCCGAAACCGCCAGGGCCCACGCGCACGCTTTCTCCGGCACCGAGGCTGACGCTGGAATCTCCACGAATGGCTTGTACGTTCACAGCGCCACGCTGCACTTGCACCTGAGCGATGCCATCCAGATAACGCACTGAAAAGTCGGTGCTGTCAGCTCGCATGCGCACCGGACCGGCCTCGATTTCCATCGGCAGGCCGGGACGGGCGGGTACGCTGAAATACGCCTCGCCCTGATACAGCCGCGCCGAGCGCTGGGTGTCGCCAACATTGCTGGACAACGCCGAATCGGTGTTGAGCAGTACCCGCGACCCGTCAGCCAGCTCCAGACGCTGACGTTCACCCACGACAGTCAGGTGGTCGGCCTGCAGGCGCAACGGCAGGTTACTGAAGTTCAATACGGCCAGTAGCAGAACGGCCGCTGTAGCTACGGGTTTCCAGTGGCGGCGGATGCGTTGCATCCTCGTCGGCTTGCGCGGCTCGGCAAGCTGCGCAGCTGCCTGCATCACGGAGGCACCGTTCCAGATCGACTTTGCCCTGTCGAACGCGCGGGCATTTTCAGGATCGGCACCGAGCCATTCCTGAAAGAGGATGTGCTGTTGTTCATCGACGCCCTCCAGCTCGATAAGCCAGTTCAGCGCCTGATCCATTGCGTGGTTGCTCAGCACGTCTTGCGCTGATGTTTCCGGAGTCACGGTGTTCCTCGACAGTTCTTATTCGGTATCGGCAAGGGCGAAGGATTTGCAGCCTGCGGCAGCACTCAGGGCGGGTCAAGCCTTGAGACGACCCCTACACAGATCGCCATGATCAGTTTCAGTTCTTTTTGTACGGTGCTGGCCGAGACATTCAACTGCTCGGCGATCTGCAGGTAACTCTGCCCGTTGAGCCGGCTGAGGGTGAAGATTGTCTGCTGGCGCGGGGTCAAGGTACTCAGGCTGGCGCTGAGGCTGTCGATCAAACGTTTGGCGTGGGCGGCATCTTCCGGCGTGCTGAGTTGGGCGACGACGCTTTCCAGTTGGGCGAGCGGAACGTCCTCGATCAGCGTACGGCCACGAATCCGCCGCGCGCGCAGATGATCCAGCGCCAGGTTGCGGGCGGTCTGGAAAACAAATGGCTCAAGGTGATCGATAGGGTGCTCGGTCAGCGCCCGGCTGACACGCAGCCAAGTTTCCTGCAAAAGATCTTCGGCAGCACTGCGGTTACCCACCATGCGCTGCAGCGTGCGCAATAGCACATCGCGCTGGGCGATAAAGACATCGTTGAAGTGAGACTGCGACACAGAAGGGCTCGACCGGCAAATTATTCAAATGATAATGCTTATCATCTTTGTGATCGGTCAAGTGAGGATTCAGGTTTATTTTGAGTGTTGAAGTTGCACATGCTCAGCAGGCTAGAGCACTCGGCTTATTGAATTCGCGTCTGTGCCATTTGTGACGCGGAGCGTCACGGGCTGCATGCCCACGCGGAGCGATGGGCACGATCAGTGTGCTGGAGATCATGATCGTTCCCACGCTCTGCGTGGGAATGCCTCTCAGGACGCTCCGCGTCCGCTCTTGAAGACACGAAGCGTCATGGACTGCATGCCGACGCAAAGCATCGGCACGATCAGGCAGGATGAATTACTCAGCGTTATGCAGCGCCAGGCAGTTGTCCAGCATGCGGTTGGAGAATGCCCATTCGTTGTCGTACCAGGACAGCACCTTGAGCAGTTTGCCGCTCACTTTGGTGTGGTTGGCATCGAAGATCGACGACAGCGGGTTGTGGTTGAAGTCGTGGGAGACCAGCGGCAGGGTGTTGTAACCCAGTACCTTGGAGTGCTGGCTGGCTTCTTTCATCAGCGCGTTGACTTCTTCAGCAGTGGTTTCGCGTTTCAGGGTGACGGTCAGATCCACCAGCGAAACGTTGATCACCGGAACCCGCACCGCCATACCCGTAAGCTTGCCCGCCAGCTCCGGCAGCACCAGGCCGACCGCTTCGGCGGCACCGGTCTTGCTCGGGATCATCGACTGCGTGGCCGAGCGCGCGCGGTACGGGTCGGTGTGGTAGACGTCGATCAGGTTCTGGTCGTTGGTGTAGGCATGAATGGTGGTCATCAGGCCGCTTTCGATACCCAGTTCACGGTGCAGCACCTGGGCAACCGGCGCCAGGCAGTTGGTGGTGCAGGAAGCGCTGGAGATGATCTGGTGCGACTGACGCAGCGTGTCGTGGTTCACGCCATAGACGATGGTCGCATCTGCGCCGCTGGCAGGAGCGGAGATGATGACCTTGCGCGCACCGGCAGTCAGGTGGGCGGAGGCTTTGTCGCGGCTGGTGAACAGGCCGGTGCACTCGAATACCACATCGATGTTCTGCGACTTCCATGGCAGCTCCGCAGGGTTGCGGATCGCGCTCACGGCGATACGGTCGCCGTTGACCGTCAGGCTCTCTTTGTCACACTCCACGGTGCCGCTGAACGGGCCGTGTACAGTGTCGAAACGCAGCAGGTGCGCGTTCATTTCGCTGTCGCCCAGATCGTTGATGGCGACGACCTGCAGGTCCTGTCGGTAACCTTGGGTATACAGTGCGCGTAGGACGTTGCGGCCGATGCGGCCAAAACCGTTGATTGCGATACGAAGAGTCATACAGCCGTCCTTCATAAATTTGTTGTTGGAATTACAAGATTATTCTCATAGAAATAGAAAACAAGCCTTTTTAGTGGCAATATTTTGTTTTATCTACAACTACAAGCCTGAAAGGCATGCCCCGTTGATCGAAACCAGGCCTTTGCGCGACAGCATTCGGACCCGATCATCGGAACCGTCTTTACGGGTGACCATAGACGTTAGCCTGGAGTTCATCACATGCATCCCCGCATTCTTGAGGTAACCGAGCGGCTGATCGCTCGCAGTCGTGATACCCGCGAGCGCTATCTTCAATTGATTCGCGGCGCAGCCAGCGAAGGCCCGATGCGCGGCAAACTCCAATGCGCCAACTTTGCTCACGGTGTCGCGGCGTGCGGTCCGGAAGACAAGCAGAGCCTGCGGATGATGAACGCCGCCAACATCGCCATCGTCTCCTCCTACAACGAAATGCTCTCCGCGCATCAGCCCTACGAACACTTCCCTAACCAGATCAAACAGGCTTTACGTGACATTGGTTCGGTCGGTCAGTTTGCCGGTGGTGTGCCGGCGATGTGCGATGGCGTGACCCAGGGCGAGCCGGGCATGGAGCTGGCGATTGCCAGCCGTGAAGTGATCGCGATGTCCACGGCCGTGGCGCTGTCGCACAACATGTTCGATGGCGCGCTGATGCTGGGCATCTGCGACAAGATCGTGCCGGGCCTGATGATGGGCGCACTGCGTTTCGGTCATCTGCCGACCATTTTCGTGCCGGGCGGGCCGATGGTGTCCGGCATTTCCAACAAGCAGAAAGCCGACGTTCGCCAGCGCTATGCCGAAGGCAAGGCGACCCGCGAGGAGCTGCTGGACTCGGAGATGAAGTCCTACCACAGCCCCGGCACCTGCACGTTCTACGGCACTGCCAATACCAACCAGCTGGTGATGGAAGTGATGGGCATGCACTTGCCTGGCGCTTCGTTCGTCAACCCGTACACCCCGCTGCGTGACGCGCTGACCACTGAGGCTGCGCATCAGGTTACGCGCCTGACCAAGCAGAGCGGCAGCTTCATGCCGATCGGCGAAATCGTCGACGAGCGCTCGCTGGTCAACTCCATCGTGGCCCTGCACGCTACCGGCGGCTCGACCAACCACACCCTGCACATGCCCGCCATCGCCATGGCAGCCGGTATCAAACTGACCTGGCAGGACATGGCCGACCTGTCGGAAGTCGTGCCGACCCTCAGCCACGTCTATCCGAACGGCAAGGCCGACATCAACCACTTCCAGGCAGCGGGCGGCATGTCGTTCCTGATCCGCGAACTGCTGGCGGCCGGCCTGTTGCACGAAAATGTCAACACCGTGGCCGGTTATGGCCTGAGCCGCTACACCAAGGAGCCGTTTCTGGAAGACGGCAAGCTGGTCTGGCGCGAAGGCCCGCTGGAAAGTCTGGACGAGAACATCCTGCGTCCGGTGTCCCGTCCATTCTCAGCGGAAGGTGGTCTGCGCGTCATGGAAGGCAATCTCGGCCGTGGTGTGATGAAAGTGTCCGCCGTGGCCCTTGAACACCAGATTGTCGAAGCGCCCGCCAAGGTGTTTCAGGATCAGCAGGAACTGGCCGACGCCTTCAAGGCCGGTGAGCTGGAGTGTGACTTCGTTGCAGTCATGCGTTTCCAGGGGCCGCGCTCCAACGGCATGCCGGAATTGCACAAGATGACGCCGTTCCTCGGCGTGCTGCAGGACCGTGGCTTCAAGGTCGCTCTTGTAACCGATGGACGGATGTCCGGCGCTTCGGGCAAGATCCCGGCGGCCATTCACGTTTGCCCGGAAGCTTACGTGGGCGGTCCTCTTGCGCTGGTGCAAGAGGGTGACGTGATTCGCGTCGATGGCGTGAAAGGAACGTTGCAAGTTCTGGTCGAAGCGTCAGAATTGGCCGCCAGAGAACCCGCCACCTGCCAGATCGACAACAGCGTCGGCTGCGGTCGGGAGCTGTTTGGATTCATGCGCATGGCCTTCAGCTCCGCAGAGCAGGGCGCTTGCGCCTTTACCTCTAGTCTGGAGACGCTTAAGTGAAGTTGGCCCTGGTCGGTGATATAGGCGGTACCAATGCTCGTTTTGCCATCTGGGAAGACGACACGCTGCATTCTGTCCGCGTATTCCCGACCATCGACTACATCGGTCCGGAAAAAGCCATCGAGGTCTACCTGCAGGACCTCGAGCTCAAGCGTGGCGACATCGGCTACGTCTGTCTGGCGGTTGCCGGACCCGTGGATGGCGATCTTTTCCAGTTCACCAACAGTCATTGGGAGCTGAGCCGCAAGGCGTTTTGCGAAGACCTGAAAGTCGACCACCTGCTGCTGATCAATGATTTCACCGCCATGGCGCTGGGCATGACCCGGCTCAAGGACGACGAGTACCTGACGGTCTGTCACGGTGTCGGCAAGCCGGATCGCCCACGCGCCGTGGTCGGACCTGGCACCGGGCTGGGGGTCGGCACGCTGATCAAGGAAAGTGACACGCGCTGGCTGGCGTTGCCGGGCGAGGGGGGGCATGTCGACCTGCCGATCGGTACCGCACGTGAAGCGCTGCTGTGGACGCGGCTGATGGCCGAGCACGAGCATGTCAGCGCGGAAGTGGTGCTCAGCGGTGCAGGCCTGTTGCTGCTCTATCAGGTCAGTTGCGCGCTGGATGACATCGAGCCTGAGCTCAAGTCACCGGCGGCTATCACCACGGCAGCGCTTGCAGGCGATCCGGTGGCTGCGGCTGTGCTGGACCAGTTCTGTGTGTTTCTGGGCCGCGTGGTCGGCAATCAGGTGCTGACGGTGGGCGGCCTGGGCGGTGTCTACATCGCTGGCGGCGTGGTGCCACGCTTTACCGACTTCTTCATGAACAGCGGCTTCAAGCGCGCGCTCGCCGAAAAGGGCGTGATGAGCGATTATTTCAAGGGGTTGCCAGTCTGGCTGGTCACCGCTGAATATCCCGGCCTGATGGGCGCGGGGGTTGCGCTGCAACAGGCCTTCGGTTCAGACATCTGAACCGCGTCCCTAACAACAAAATCAACAGCCAACGAGGACGCCTTCACGTGAGTTCAGTCAGTAAATCGATCCTGCTGGTGGATGACGACCAGGAGATTCGGGAGTTGCTGGACACCTACCTGAGCCGTGCCGGTTTTCAGGTTCGCACGGTCGGCGACGGCGCAGGTTTTCGTCAGGCGTTCAACGAGGCGTCCAGCGACCTGCTGATTCTCGACGTCATGCTGCCCGACGAAGACGGCTTCAGCCTGTGCCGCTGGGTGCGCCAGCATCCGCGTCAGCCGCATGTGCCGATCATCATGCTCACCGCCAGTTCCGACGAGGCCGACCGGGTCATTGGTCTGGAGCTGGGCGCCGACGATTACCTGGGCAAGCCGTTCAGCCCGCGCGAGCTTCAGGCGCGCATCAAGGCGCTGCTGCGCCGCGCGCAGTTCGGTCAGGAGCGTCCCGGTGGCGACGTTATCCTGTTCGACGAGTGGCGCCTGGACATGGTCAGCCACCGGCTGTTTCACAACGACGGCGAAGAAGTGATCCTGTCGGGCGCCGACTTCGCCTTGCTCAAGCTGTTTCTGGATAACCCTCAGCAGATTCTGGATCGCGACACCATTGGCAACGCCACCCGTGGCCGCGAGCTGATGCCATTGGAGCGCATCGTTGACATGGCGGTCAGCCGTCTGCGTCAGCGGCTGCGTGACACAGGCAAGTCGCCTCGTCTGATCCGGACCGTGCGCGGCAGCGGATATCTGCTGGCCGCCAACGTCAACGCACAAGCAGGCAGCGGCTATTAACACGCCGGTGGCAGGCCCTAAAAAACGCAGCCTGCCGCTACCGCGTTCGCTGCTCGGGCGAATGCTGCTGTTGACCCTGTTGGCGGTGTTGATCGCCCAGACGCTGTCTAGCGTGATCTGGTTGTCGCAACTGCGAGCCACCCAGATGGAAGGGCTGGTGACCAGTGCGCGTAGCCTGGCGTACTCGATGGCGGCCAGCGTCAGTTACTTCCGTTCCCTGCCGCTCGCCTATCGCCCGCTGGTGCTGGATCAGTTGCGCAGCATGGGCGGCACGCGCTTCGTGGTGTCGCTCAACGATCACCCGCTGGACATGCAGATCCTGCAACCCACGCCGCGCAAACAGGCGGTGCTCGATGTGGTCGGCCAGGTGCTGCGTCAGCACTTGGGCAACGATCCCGACATTGCCGTGTGGTTCGTCAAACCCGATGATCTGCGAATCTTCAACAGCGGGCTCAAGCTCGACGAGTTGCCGCGTTCCTGGGCGCATTACGCACTGACCCTGGAGCCGGTCAACCCGCCGGTGTTGGTTACGCAGATCGAAATGGCGCCCGGCGAATGGTTCTACATCGCCTCGTTGCTGCCCGAGCCTTACACCACCCTCGAAGAGCAGGATCTGCCGATTCAACAGGTCTGGTTCATCGGCCTGACCAGCGCGTTTCTGCTGCTGTTCATTGGCCTGCTGGTGCACTGGCAAAGCCGGCCGCTCAAGCGTCTGGCGCGTGCTGCGCGGGACATGTCACTGGGCGCGGATGTCGAGCCGGTGGTGGAGGGCGGCGGCAGTGAAGTGGTCGAAGTGAGCCGTGCCTTCAATGCCATGCGCACCCGGATCAGTCGCTACCTGACCGAGCGCGGCCAATTGTTCAGCGCCATTTCCCATGACCTGCGTACGCCGATTACTCGCCTGCGCCTGCGTGTCGAGCTGCTTGAAGACGAGCAGATGCAATACAAGTTCGGACGCGATCTCGACGAACTGGAGCTGCTGGTGAAGGGCGCGCTGCAGTGCGTCAAGGACACTGATATCCATGAAAACATCGAGCAGGTGGACCTCAACGTGCTGCTCGACTGTCTAGTCGAGCCCTATCTGCGTCCCGACGGAGAAGGGCGTGTCACTCAGACCGGCGCAGCCCTGTCCTGCTATCCCGGCAAGCCGCTGGCCCTCAGGCGCTGCATCGGCAATCTGATCGACAACGCTCTCAAGTACGGTGACCGGGCGCACCTCAAGGTCGAGGACAACGCGCTGGCCTTTGTGCTGCATGTCGATGACGAAGGGCCGGGTGTGCCTGAACAGAGGCTGGAGCATGTATTCGAGCCGCATTTCCGTCTGGCAGGCGGCAATCAGCAGGGTTACGGGCTTGGGCTGGGTATCGCGCGCAATATCGCTCATAGCCATGGCGGAGAGGTGAGCCTGCAGAATCTTCGCGAAGGCGGGCTGCGCGTCACGCTGTACCTGCCGCGTACATCAGAGTGATATCGAATGTAACCATCCGGTGACATTCGCGCATCCCTTCGTTACCGTCCTCGCGATTCGCTTGGTTAGACTCCCACGAAGCGCAAGCACCAGACTTGCTCATGCATAACAACAAGAAAGGTCAATTCGATGAATTCAATGTCACGCCTCGCCGTTGTCATCTCCCTCGCCTCCCTGTTCCCGCTGAGCTCCCATGCTGCTGATGCCAAAGGCACTGTAGAAGTCGTGCACTGGTGGACCTCGGGTGGCGAAAAAGCTGCGGTTGATGTCCTGAAAGCGCAAGTTGAAAAAGACGGCTTCACTTGGAAAGACGGCGCCGTGGCCGGTGGTGGTGGTTCCACTGCCATGACCGTGCTCAAAAGCCGCGCCGTTGCCGGCAACCCGCCTGGCGTTGCCCAGATCAAAGGCCCGGACATTCAGGAATGGGCGTCCACCGGTCTGCTCGACACCGACGCGTTGAAAGACGTCGCCAAGGCAGAAAAATGGGACTCGCTGCTGGACAAGAAAGTCTCCGATACCGTGAAGTACGACGGTGATTACGTTGCCGTGCCGGTGAACATTCACCGCGTCAACTGGCTGTGGATCAACCCTGAGGTCTTCAAGAAAGCCGGCATCGAAAAAGCGCCGACCACCCTCGAAGAGTTCTATGCCGCTGGCGACAAGCTGAAGAAAGCCGGTTTCATTGCGCTGGCTCACGGCGGTCAGCCGTGGCAGGACAGCACCGTGTTCGAAGCGGTCGTGATGTCGGTCATGGGGGCAGACGGTTACAAGAAAGCCTTGGTCGACCTCGACAAGGACGCACTGACCGGCGAAGGCATGGTCAAGTCGCTCACCGAACTCAAGAAAGTCGCGACCTACATGGACGCCGACGGGAAGGGTCAGGACTGGAACCTGGAAGCGGCCAAAGTCATCAACGGCAAGGCCGGTATGCAGATCATGGGTGACTGGGCCAAGAGTGAATGGACCGCCGCCAAGAAAGTCGCGGGCAAGGATTACCAGTGCGTAGCCTTCCCGGGCACCGACAAGGCGTTCACCTACAACATCGACTCGCTGGCAGTGTTCAAGCAGAAGGACAAGGGCACGACCGCTGCCCAGCAGGACCTGGCCAAGGTTGCGATGGGTGAGGACTTCCAGAAAGTCTTCAGCATCAACAAGGGCTCGATTCCGGTTCGTGAAGACATGCTCAATGACATGGCCAAATACGGCTTCGATTCCTGCGCGCAAACCGCAGCCAAGGACTTCCTGGCGGATTCGAAAACCGGCGGTCTGCAACCGAGCATGGCGCACAACATGGCCACCTCGCTGGCAGTCCAGGGCGCGTTCTTTGATGTGATCACCAATTACATCAACAACCCGTCAGCCGATCCGGCCGCGACCGCCAAGCAATTGGCCACCGCCGTCAAGTCAGCCCAGTAATCCGCATAACCTGACGTACCGCCGCAGTTGGTGCGGGTGGAATCGAAACCCGATTCCACCCGTGCCTGTGGCCTGAATTCGATACACCGAATGGGATACTCCCGATGAGCTCTGTCGCTGTGTTCAGCAAAGCCTCGCCACTGGATACATTGCAACGCTGGCTACCGAAACTGGTGCTGGCGCCAAGCATGTTCATCGTGTTGGTTGGTTTCTACGGTTACATCCTGTGGACGTTCGTCCTTTCGTTCACCAACTCGACGTTCCTGCCGTCCTACAAGTGGGTCGGTCTGGCGCAATACGCGCGCCTGATGGACAACGACCGCTGGTGGGTCGCGAGCAAGAACCTTGCAGTGTTCGGTGGCATGTTCATCGGCATCAGTCTGGTGATCGGTGTCTTTCTGGCGATCTTGCTGGACCAGCGCATCCGTCGCGAAGGCGCGATCCGCACTATTTATCTGTACCCGATGGCGCTCTCGATGATCGTCACCGGTACGGCCTGGAAGTGGCTGCTCAACCCGGGCCTGGGCCTGGACAAGATGCTGCGCGACTGGGGCTGGGAAGGCTTCCGCCTGGACTGGCTGATCGATCCTGACCGTGTGGTGTATTGCCTGGTGATCGCCGCTGTCTGGCAGTCGTCCGGCTTTGTGATGGCGCTGTTCCTGGCCGGCCTGCGCGGTGTCGATCAATCGATCATCCGTGCTGCGCAAATGGATGGCGCGAGCCTGCCGATGATCTACTGGCGTGTGGTGCTGCCAAGCCTGCGTCCAGTGTTCTTCAGTGCGGTGATGATCCTGGCGCACATCGCGATCAAGAGCTTCGATCTGGTGGCCGCGATGACGGCCGGTGGCCCCGGTTACTCCTCGGACCTGCCCGCCATGTTCATGTATTCCTTCACCTTCAGCCGTGGCCAGATGGGCATGGGTTCGGCGAGTGCGATTCTGATGCTCGGCGCGATCCTGGCGATTCTGGTGCCGTACCTGTACTCCGAGCTGAGGACCAAGCGCAATGACTAGTCTTGTAGGCAAGCCAGGCATCAGCCTCAGCCGCGTGGTGATTCACGCCGTGCTGTTGCTGGCCTGTTTGATTTATCTGGTTCCGCTGGTGGTCATGCTGTTCACCAGCTTCAAGACTCCGGAAGACATTGGCACCGGCAACCTGTTGAGCTGGCCGAGCGTCGTCACCGTCATCGGCTGGGTCAAGGCCTGGGACATCGTCGACGGCTATTTCTGGAACTCGCTGCGCATCACCGTTCCGGCGGTGATCATCTCCACCGCCATTGGCGCACTCAACGGCTACGTGCTGTCGATGTGGAAATTCCGCGGCTCGCAACTGTTCTTCGGCCTGTTGCTGTTCGGCTGCTTCCTGCCGTTCCAGACCGTTCTGCTGCCTGCGTCCTTCACGCTGGGCAAGATGGGCCTGGCCAACACCACCACGGGCCTGGTGTTCGTTCACGTGGTCTACGGTCTGGCATTCACCACGCTGTTCTTCCGTAACTACTACGTCAGCGTGCCGGATGCGCTGGTGCGCGCCGCACGCCTGGATGGCGCAGGTTTCTTCACCATCTTTGGCCGCATCATCCTGCCGATGTCGACGCCGATCGTGATGGTGTGCCTGATCTGGCAGTTCACCCAGATCTGGAACGACTTCCTGTTCGGCGTGGTGTTCTCCAGTGGCGAATCGCAGCCCATTACCGTGGCGCTGAACAACCTGGTCAACACCAGCACCGGCGCCAAGGAATACAACGTTGACATGGCGGCGGCGATGATCGCCGGGCTGCCGACACTGCTGGTGTACGTACTGGCTGGCAAGTATTTCCTGCGTGGGCTCACAGCCGGCGCGGTCAAGGGGTAATCATGGCGACTCTCGAGCTACGCAACGTCAACAAGACCTACGGCACCAACCTGCCGGACACGCTGAAGAACATCGAACTGTCGATCAAGGACGGCGAGTTCCTGATCCTGGTCGGTCCGTCCGGTTGCGGCAAATCCACCCTGATGAACTGCATCGCGGGCCTGGAAAACATCACTGGCGGCGCGATCCTGATCGACGGCGAAGACGTCAGCGGCACCAGCCCGAAGGATCGCGACATCGCGATGGTGTTCCAGTCCTACGCGCTGTACCCGACCATGAGCGTGAGAGAAAACATCGCGTTCGGCCTGAAAATTCGCAAGATGGCGCCTGCTGCCATTGAAGAAGAGGTGGCACGGGTCGCCAAGCTGCTGCAGATCGAGCACCTGCTCAACCGCAAGCCGGGCCAGCTGTCCGGTGGTCAGCAACAGCGTGTGGCCATGGGCCGTGCCCTGGCACGCCGTCCAAAGATCTACCTGTTCGACGAACCGCTTTCCAACCTCGACGCCAAGCTGCGCGTCGAGATGCGTACCGAAATGAAACTGATGCACCAGCGTCTGAAAACCACCACTGTGTACGTGACCCACGACCAGATCGAGGCCATGACACTGGGTGACAAGGTCGCGGTCATGAAGGATGGCATCGTCCAGCAGTTCGGTACGCCCAAGCAGATCTACAACGACCCGGCCAACCTGTTCGTGGCCAGCTTCATCGGCTCGCCGCCGATGAACTTCATCCCGCTGCGCCTGCAACGTCAGGACGGCCGTCTGGTTGCGCTGCTCGATAGCGGTCAGGCGCGCTGCGAGCTGCCGGTTGGCGTCAGCGACGCGGGTCTTGAGGATCGGGAAATCATTCTGGGCATCCGCCCCGAGCAGATCACCCTGGCGAGCGGCGAACCTACCGCGCTGCCGACCATTCGCGCCGAAGTCCAGGTCACCGAACCGACCGGTCCGGACACGCTGGTGTTCGTCACGCTGAATCAGAGTAAAGTCTGCTGCCGTCTGGCGCCGGACGTTGCGCCACAGGTCGGCGAAAGCCTGACCCTGCAATTCGATCCTTCGAAGGTTTTGCTGTTCGACGCCAAGAGCGGTGAGCGTCTGGGCGTGCTGGGAAGTCAGCCTTCGGCTGAGCGTGTCAACAATGTTTCCCAGTTGAGCCGCAAGTGATAGCTTGATCCACCCGAGCACAGCTGGCGGGTCGCCTTTCGCTCAGGCAAGCGACCCACCAGCGAACACGAAGCAGTGTTGTAAGACGTAAACCAAAGCTAATAACAATAAAACGAGGATTGATGGGATGAAGAAGATCAACAAGGCTAAATCGCATTTCCGGCTGCAGTTGGTAGGCAAGCTGTCCGTTATTGGTGCAATGAGCCTGGCAGGTAGCGCTCATGCGGCAGATGCGTTTTCCTACGACTCACCATGGATGACCGGTGACTGGGGCGGAAAACGTACCGAGCTGCTCGACAAGGGTTACGACTTCTCGCTGGAATACGTGTCCGAGATGGCCAGCAACATCAAGGGCGGCTACAACGATGACAAGACCGGCCGTTACAGCGATCAGTTCGCGCTGGGCATGAAGGTCGATCTGGAGAAGGTGCTGGGCTGGAACGACGCTGAATTCAAGCTGGCGATCACTGAGCGTAGTGGCCGCAACATCTCCAACGACCGCATCGGCGATCCTCGCGCCGGCACCCTCAGCTCCTCGCAGGAAGTCTGGGGTCGTGGTCAGACCTGGCGTCTGACGCAAATGTGGGTCAAGCAGAAATACTTCGACGGCGCGCTGGACGTCAAGGTCGGTCGTTTCGGACCGGGCGAAGACTTCAACAGCTTCCCGTGCGATTTCCAGAACCTGTCGTTCTGCGGCTCGCAGGTCGGTAACTACGTGAACACCTGGTACAACTGGCCAATCAGCCAGTGGGCCTTGCGCGTGAAGTACAACATCACGCCTGAAGTGTATGCGCAGATCGGCGTGTACGAGCAGAACCCGTCGAACCTGGAAACCGGCAACGGCTTCAAGCTCAGCGGCAGCGGCACCAAAGGCATGATCCTGCCGGTGGAACTGGTCTGGACACCTACCGTCAATTCGTTGCCGGGTGAGTACCGTGTCGGCTTCTACAAGAGCACGCCGAATGCCGACGATGTCTATGAAGACGTCAACGGTCAGCCTCAGGCTGTTACCGGCGCTGCGTTCAAGTCGCATGACAGCAAGAAAGGCTGGTGGGTCGTCGCTCAGCAACAGCTGACTGCACACAACGGCGATGCCTCGCGCGGTCTGAGCATCTTCGCCAACGCCACCGTGCACGACAAGGAAACCAACTTTGTCGACAACTACCAGCAGATCGGTTTCACCTATAAAGGTCCGTTCGATTCCCGTCCGAAGGATGACATCGGCATCGGCTTCGCCCGTATCCACGTAAACGATGATGTTCAGGATCGCCGCCGTCTGCAGAACCAGATCAACAACATCAACGACTACGACAATCCGGGCTTCCTGCCAGTGCAGCAGACCGAATACAACTCCGAGATCTACTACGGCTTCCACGTCACCAACTGGCTGACCGTGCGTCCCAACCTGCAGTACGTCAAGCACCCAGGCGGTGTTGACAAGGTTGACGATGCCATCGTGGCAGGTCTGAAGATTCAGTCGAAGTTCTGATTCGGGACTTACATGAATCATGAATGACGCATAGAGCGATCAAGGGTCGTGTGTGCTTTGCGGGCAGCCTGGCTGCCCGTTTTTTATTGGCTTGAATTCCCCTTTTTTTCAGGACGCGACTGGCGATGACTTCCGACGACGCGCAGATTTCCGAGCATCCCCTGCAACGCTTCTTCCGATCCCGCCGCGCCCGTCCGACGTTCGAGTGGGAGCGCCACCAGTTGCGCGATGTGCTGGTGATCGACCATCCGCAGTGTCAGGCGGTGTTCAGTCGGCAGGGCGCGCAGTTGTTGCACTTTCAGCCCCGCGACCAGAAGCCCTGGCTCTGGTGCGCGGCGCAATGGCCGCAGGTAGGGGCGATTCGGGGCGGAGTGCCGGTTTGCTGGCCCTGGTACGGGCGGCATCCGGGCGAAAACGGCTGGCCGGCCCATGGCTGGGGCCGTTTGCTGGACTGGAAGCTGATCGACAGCAG
The DNA here is from genome assembly GCF_030209155.1 of Pseudomonas sp. fls2-241-TYG-175. NCBI lineage: Bacteria > Pseudomonadati > Pseudomonadota > Gammaproteobacteria > Pseudomonadales > Pseudomonadaceae > Pseudomonas > Pseudomonas sp. fls2-241-TYG-175. Next base: position 170,792 of record NZ_JARVSO010000006.1, read on the forward strand.
CGAAAGCGAGGCGGGCGTGAGCCTGCATTGGCGCTTGCAGCTCTGCGACTGGCAGGCCGACCTGCATGCCGAGCTGGGGCAGGGCATGGAGCTGAGCCTGAGCACCTGCCATGAAGACAGCGAACCCTGTCATTTCAGTCATGCACTGCACGCCTATTGGCGCATCAGCGACGTTGCCCAGGTGGCGCTGCAAGGTCTGGACGGTGCGCCGGGCTATGACGAACTGAGTCGTCAGGCGTGCCAACAACACGGTGCGCTGCGGGTGGCGGGCGGCTGCCAGCGAGTCTTCGAGCACGAGGGCGCGTTACAGCTTCAGGATCCGGCCTGGGCGCGACAGTTGAACATCGACACCGGCGACAGCACCAACACCGTCGTCTGGCACCCCGGTAGCCGTCCATTGCTGGGCGTGTGTGGCAGCGAGACCGCAGGCTTCGTTCGCGTGGAAGCGGCATCAGGCAGCGGCGAAAGCTTCAGCCTTGCGCCAGGGCAGCACGCGCAGCTCAAGCTACAGGCGCAGTTGGCGTATTGAGCGTTCGCTTGCGAATGTGACGCAGAGCGTCACGGGCGGCATGCCCACGCAGAGCGATGGGCACGATCAGTGCGCGGTGATGGATGATCGTTCCTCACGCTCCGCGTGGGAATGCCTCTCGGGACGCTCCGCGTCCGCTCTCGGGCTGACGCTCAGCCCTGATCCTCGACCGGGTAACGACTGTCGTTGAGGCTTTCCTTGATCTTGCGCAGGTGCGGCTGGAAGTCCACGCCACGGCGCAGGGTCATGCCGGTCGCCAGCACGTCCAGAACAGTGAGCTGAATGATCCTTGAGGTCATCGGCATGTAGATATCCGTGTCTTCCGGCAACGGAATGTTCAGGCTGACGGTGCTGGCCTGGGCCAGTGGCGACCCTGCGGCGGTCAGGCCCAGTACCGAAGCACCGTTGGCCCGTGCGATGCGCGCAACTTCCACCAGCTCGCGGGTGCGGCCGGTGTAGGAAATGATCACGAACAGCTCACCCGTGTGCGCCACCGACGCAATCATGCGCTGCATCAGCACATCGGCATGTGCCGTCACCGCCAGATTGAAGCGGAAGAATTTGTGTTGCGCGTCGAGCGCGACAGGTGCCGAAGCCCCCAGACCGAAGAAGTGAATCTGGCGCGCCTGGATCAGCATGTCCACCGACTTGCTGATCAGCGTCGGGTCCAGTTGCTGGCAGGCGCTGTCCAGCGACGCGATGGCGCTGCCGAAAATCTTCTGCGTGTAAGCCTCGGGATTGTCATCGGCTTCGACCGCACGGCTGACGTAAGCCGCGCCGCTGGCCAGGCTCTGGGCCAGTTGCAGCTTGAGCTCCGGGTAACCACTGACATTGAACGAGCGGCAGAAACGATTGACGGTCGGCTCGCTGACTTTCGCAGCCTGGGCCAGCGCGGCGATGCTCAGTCGCGTCGCCATCTGCGGGTTGAGCAGAATCACTTCGGCCACCTTGCGTTCGGCCTTGTTCAGCTCATCGAGTCGGCCCTGGATTTGCTCCAGGAGGTTTCTAATGCGGTCCATTCAAAATCCTTGTCGGGGCTGATTCACCAACGGTTTTCGCTCGAGCTTTTATTAGCCCTTTAGCCTGTAGCAAAGGTGGCCTATCGTACTGAGGGCCTGTGTTGATCACCACTGGAATATGCTTTTAGGCAGAATGTTGTGGTTATTACTACATATGGCCTTGAGTAACGCCTTTAAAAAAGGTATTTGTAGCCTAACTTGATAAAAGAACCAACATTATGCCCTTGATTACGGTTGAACCGTGCACATTTGCCCTGTTTGGTGCCCTGGGGGACCTGGCAGTTCGCAAGCTGTTCCCGGCTCTTTATCAGCTTGATCGCGCTGGACTCCTGCATGAAGACACAAAAATTCTTGCGCTGGCGCGAGAGCCGGGCGACGCACCGTCGCATCTGGCCTACATCGAACAATCCATGCGTCGCTTCATTTCCGAGGCGCAGCTTGAAGACGAACACGTTTCCCGTTTCCTGGGGCGCCTGAGCTACCTGCACGTCGATTTCCTCAAGGCCGAGGATTACGTTGCACTGGCCGAGCGCGTGGGTGACGCAGAAACCTTGATCGCCTACTTCGCCACACCCGCATCGGTGTATGGCGCGATCTGCGAGAACCTGGCCTCGGTCAATCTGGCAGACCGCACCCGCGCGGTGCTGGAAAAGCCGATCGGCCACGACCTTGCGTCTTCGCGTCGCGTCAACGATGCCGTCGCGCAGTTCTTCCCGGAAAACCGCGTCTATCGCATCGACCACTATCTGGGCAAGGACACGGTACAGAACCTCATTGCCTTGCGTTTCGCCAACAGCCTGTTCGAAACCCAGTGGAACCAGAATCACATTTCCCACGTGGAAATCACCGTGGCCGAGAAGGTCGGTATCGAGGGCCGCTGGGGCTATTTCGATCAGGCCGGCCAGCTGCGCGACATGATCCAGAACCACCTGCTGCAACTGCTCTGCCTGATTGCGATGGACCCGCCGAGCGACCTGTCGGCCGACAGTATTCGTGACGAGAAGGTCAAGGTGCTCAAGGCACTGGCGCCGTTCACGCCCGAGCGTCTGGCGACCCAGGTGGTGCGCGGTCAGTACACCGGCGGCTACAGCGAAGGCAAGGCGGTGCCCGGTTACCTGGAAGAAGAAAACTCCAACACCCAGAGCGACACCGAAACCTTCGTCGCCTTGCGGGCCGACATCCGCAACTGGCGCTGGTCGGGCACGCCCTTCTATCTGCGTACCGGCAAGCGCATGCCGCAGAAGCTTTCGCAGATCGTGATCCACTTCAAAGAGCCGCCGCACTACATCTTCGCCCCTGAGCAGCGTTTGCAGATCAGCAACCGTCTGATCATCCGCCTGCAGCCGGATGAAGGCATTTCCTTGCAGGTGATGACCAAGGATCAGGGCCTGGACAAAGGCATGCAGCTGCGCAGCGGCCCTCTGCAACTGAATTTTTCCGACACTTACCGCAGCGCTCGGGTCCCCGACGCCTATGAGCGGTTATTGCTGGAAGTCATGCGTGGCAATCAGAACCTGTTTGTCCGCAAAGATGAAATCGAGTACGCGTGGCAATGGTGTGATCAGTTGATCGCAGGCTGGAAGAAGGCGGGCGATGCGCCCAAGCCTTATGCGGCCGGATCCTGGGGGCCGATGAGCTCCATTGCTCTGATTACTCGCGACGGGAGATCCTGGTATGGCGATATGTGACCTTGAGCTGCCAGCAGGGCTGGTAGCGCGTGAATTCGACAACCCGCAGCAGTTGGCCGATGCGCTGGCTGCGAATGTGGCCGGGCAACTGAACGCGGCCATCGGCGAGAACGGCCTGGCGACCCTAGTGGTCTCCGGCGGCCGCAGTCCGGTGGCGTTTTTCCAGAGCCTGGCGCAACAGCCGCTGGACTGGAGCAAGGTAGTCGTCAGCCTGGCTGACGAGCGCTTTGTGCCGACCGAGCATGCCGACAGCAACGCGGGTCTGTTGCAGCGTCATCTGCTGCAAGGCCCTGCGGCCAAGGCGACATTCCTCGGTCTGTACAACGTGGCGGGCAGCGTTGAGGAGGCCGCACTGACGGCCGACAAGGCGCTGGCCGAGTTGCCGCCCATTGATGTACTGATTCTGGGCATGGGCGATGACGGTCACACCGCTTCGCTGTTCCCCAATAGCCCGAACCTGACCGAGGCCTTGAGCCTGGACAGTGAGCGCCGTTGCCTGCCGATGCTGGCTCCCAGCGTGCCGCATCAGCGCCTGACCCTGACCCGCCGCCTGTTGGCGTCGGCGAAGCGACCAATCCTGTCGGTGTCCGGGCAGGCCAAACTCGACACTCTGCGCGCGGCGCTGGCGGGCGATGATCTCGCCGAAATGCCGGTCCGTGCCTTTCTAGAACCGTCTCTTGAGATTTACTGGTGCCCATAAGCAAAGGAAACGTCGCCATGACACAGAACGAAAATAATCAGCCGCTCAACAGCATGGCGAACAAGATTGTCCAGATAGATGAACTCTGCGCAAAAGCGAAGATTCTGCCGGTCATCACCATTGCCCGTGATCAGGATGTTCTGCCGTTGGCCGACGCCCTCGCCGCTGGCGGCATGACCGCTCTGGAAATCACCCTGCGCTCGGCGTTCGGCCTGAGCGCCATCCGCATCCTGCGTGAGCAGCGCCCGGAACTGTGTGTAGGCGCAGGCACGATCCTGGATCGCAAGATGCTGGCCGATGCCGAAGCCGCAGGTTCGCAGTTCATCGTCACCCCTGGCAGCACGCAGGACCTGCTGCAGGCCGCCGTCGACAGCCCGCTGCCGTTGCTGCCAGGTGTCAGCAGTGCCTCGGAAATCATGATCGGCTACGCCATGGGCTATCGCCGATTCAAGCTGTTCCCGGCTGAAATCAGCGGCGGTGTGGCCGCGATCAAGGCCCTGGGCGGACCTTTCAACGAAGTGCGCTTCTGCCCCACCGGCGGCGTCAACGAACAGAACCTGAAGAACTACATGGCCCTGCCAAACGTCATGTGCGTTGGCGGTACCTGGATGATCGACAACGCCTGGGTCAAGAATGGCGACTGGGGCCGCATTCAGGAAGCGACTGCGCAGGCGTTGGCGTTGTTTGACTGAGTAAGTCTGGAAGACGCGTAAAACGGCGCCAAGACGAAACTGCCTGACTCGACACATACCCCGTGGGAGGCGGCTTGCCGGCGATAGCGTCAGTTCAGTCACCGACGTGGCGCTTCGGAAAACGCATCGCCGGCAAGCCGCCTCCCACTGTAGTCCGTGGTTGCAGCAAGCCTTGGATATAACGCTGAGCGCAAGCATGGGCATGATCGGCGAGCGCGATATCACCCTGATCGTTCCCACGCTCCGCGTGGGAATGCCGCCCAGGACGCTCCGCGTCCGCTCTCGGGTATGACGCAGCTTCACGTGCTGCATGCGCACCCGTGATGGGCACCATCAATACGAGGCCAGGCGTCTGGCCCCGTTCAAAGAAGTTGTTGTTGGTTGTATGGCTTTGCGGTGCGCCCTGGTCCGGCGCACCGTTTTTTTTGCCTCCGCTCAAGCACCGCGGTCCTTGAAGGACTGACGCGGGCGAGTGCGGATCGGGTCCAGTATCTCGCTGAGGCCGTTGTGATCGATCTCCTGCATCAGGGCCAGCAGGCCACCCAGTTCACCCTTCGGAAAGCCCTCACGGGCGAACCAGTTCAGGTAATGGCCGGGCAGGTCGGCGATCAGCCGTCCCTTGTACTTGCCAAATGGCATTTCCTGGGTGACCAGCAGCTTGAGTTTTTCAGGATTCACGGACGGGACCTTCTGTCGTTTCGCTTGAACCAACACGATACGTGCATTCTGCATGCAGGCAAGGTGCGGTTCATGCAGAAATCACGATAATCACTTTGTGAAAATTTCGTAAGCTATTGATTTTAAACGAATAAAATTTTTAAAAAAGCTGGCATGACGACTGCAGTATTCAATGCAGAAGCAACTTTCGTATCAACCTGCCATTAGGAAATTATCAAATGACTGATATCAACAAAGAAACGATCTCTATCCTCAATGACCTGATCGAAACCAGCATTGACGGCGAAGAAGGTTTCAAGACCAGTGCAGAGAATGCGAAAAGCCCACAGGTGAAATCCTTCCTTGCACGTCGTTCGACTGAAGTCGGCGCTGCAGTGCGAGAGCTTCAGCAGCACGTACAACAACTGGGCGGCAAGCCAGAAGATTCGTCCAGCGTATCGGCCGACCTGCACCAGGCATGGGTCAAGCTGAAAACCGCATTCACCAGCAGCGATGACAAGGCTGTGCTGGAAGAAGTAGAGCGTGGCGAAGATGTCGCCAAAAAAGCTTACAGCAAGGCTCTGGAGAAATCCCGCGAGAAGGGCGTTTCCCCGGCAGTGATCGCTGTTATCGAAAAGCAATATCAGGGCGTTCTGAAGAACCACGACGAAGTCAAAGCACTTCGTGACGCAGCCCGCGCCGCCTCGTAATCCGGTAGCTCAGCGGTACTAAGAAAACGCCAGCCAGTCTGGCGTTTTTTTATGCCTCCAATCTCTCAGGCCAGACCTGCAATGTTCGCCGCCGCCACACGCAGCTCGACCCGGTTACGGCCATTGTTCTTAGCCTGATAGAGCGCCTTGTCGGCAATGCCGAAGAACGCCGCCAGCTTGTCACCTGAATGAACCATCTGCGACGCAACGCCAATGCTGACCGTGATTGGCTGTTCATCGCCGGGGAAGGGCGGCATGGATTCGATGGCCTTGCGTACGTTTTCAGCGAGTATCAGCGCGCCGTTGCTGTCGGTTTCCGGCAGCACCACGACAAACTCTTCGCCCCCGTAGCGGGCCGCCATATCACCCGGGCGCCTTATGTTATCTGCAATGGTCTGAGCCACCTTGCGCAGCGCCTGATCGCCGCCCTGGTGCCCATGGCGCTCGTTGAATGCCTTGAAGTGATCAACGTCGATCATCAGCATCGACAGCGGCTTGCCCGAGCGGTGTGCACGCGACCATTCGGTTTCCATCGCAGCGTCGAGCTGGCGTCGATTATCCAGCCCGGTAAGGCCATCGGTCGCCGCCAGGCAGGCCAGTTGGTCTTCGGCTCGCTGGCGTCTGCGTAATTCGCGGCACAGCAGGCCTGTCAGCCACAGTATCCCCAGACACAGCACACTGGTGGCCGAGCCGACCAGCCAGGCATTGCGCCGCCAGACTGCGTACACCTCTGCTTCGGACTGGCCGACCACGACAATCAAGGGCAGATTACCGACCCTCGAAAAGGTGTAGAACCGCTGTGCATTCAACTGGGTCGACCAGGCAGAAAAGCTGCCTTCGCCCTCCTTGAGCATGCGCTGGAAGTTGGCAGTCTGGCTGAAGTCCTTACCGATCAATTCCTGCCCGTCCCTGTCAGGGTGGCGAACAATCAAAATACCTTTGGTATTGATCAGGTTAATACTGCTGTCATTACCCAGCTTCTGACTCATGAACAACTGTTTGAAATACACCAGACGCATGGCAGCACTGGCAATACCCATGAACTCGCCATGGGGTCCTGACATTCTTCGGCTGAAACCGATGCACCAATCCTTGTAACCCCAACGGGTCTTGTAAGGCGGGCTGACATGCAACTCCAGTGACGGGTCAGTGGCATGTTCCTTGAAATAGGAACGGTCCGAAAAGTTATCGTCGCGCGGTATGACCGATAACGAGTCTGCCAATATCTCTCCCCGGTTGTCGAGCAAGACCAAATCACCTTTGTAAGGCGCGGCAGTCGAACGATCAAACAGTACCAACTGACGCAATTCCGGTGAGAGACTCATCAGGTCATGGCGTTGCCAGGCCTTTATCATGCCTTGCAGGGAAGAGTCATACAGTTCGGCGTTGCGCATCACGTCAGCGTCGATCAACTGCACCATGTTGGAGGCGGTACGTGCAGCGGATAGCGCGGTATCACTGCGTTCGCGCACCAACAGTGACGCCACGATGGTCAGAATCGAGAGGACCGACAGCGAGCTGCCGAAAATGAGCATGAGCTCTGACCGGGACCACTTGTAAGACGCGGCTTGTGTGGATGCAGACAACGGCATTGGTGGGTACTACCTGCAAACGAATGATTCTTGATAATTGATGTGGGTCATTAACTTTATTGGCAGTCTTGTAAAGGCCAGCATATATAGCACGCCTGTTGCAGCTCTAATAAGCGCGCCTGAAGAATAAAGACTGTTTTTTTAAACCATTCAAGACCGTCAAATACCGAGCGTCAATATTAAGTTCGGCAAACGGATAATCAGTGCGGAAGACGGATGCCGAATGTATTGATGCCCCGGTCGCTGTTCACGAACACCGAGCCGCCGTGCATCAGGGCGATGGCTTTGACAATGGCAAGTCCCAGACCATGGTTGGCACCGCTGTTGCTGCGCGATGCATCGACCCGATAGAACCGTTCGAACAGCCGGGGAAGATGTTCTTCCGGGATCGGTGCGCCCGGATTGGCCACGCCGATGCTGACGTGATCCTCCTGCGCCTGGATATTCACGCTGATCCTTTCCCCGGCCTCTGTGTGCTGTACGGCATTGTGCAGCAGGTTGATCAGTGCCCGGCGCAGGTGGGCCTTTTCAATCGGTACGCTGGCGTCACCTTCGACCTGCACCTGAACCTGTGCGTCTTCGAGGATGAAATCCAGATAGTCCAGCGTGGTGGCGACTTCCCCGGCCAGTGATGCCCGAGTCAACTCCTGAACCCTGGTGCCCTGATCGGCACTGGCCAGAAACAGCATGTCGTTGATGATCGAACGCAGCCGTTCGAGTTCTTCGAGGTTCGATTGCAGCACTTCGAAATAATGCTCGGCCGAACGGCCCCGGGTCAGGGCGACCTGAGTCTGACCGATCAGGTTGGTCAGCGGCGAGCGCAGTTCATGGGCGACATCGGCGTTGAACGACTCCAGCCGCGAATACGCCTGCTCGACGCGCTCAAGGGTTGAATTGAACGAGGCCACGAACTGCTCGAGCTCGGGCGGCAATGGCGACAGTTGCAGACGCCCTGACAGCCTTGGCGGGGCAAGTTTCTGCACTTCAAGCGACAGCGTTGCCAGCGGACGCAAGCCAATGCGCGCAACCCAGTAGCCCAGCGCCGAGGCCAACAGAGTGCCCAACGCTGCGAAGCTGACCAGTGCGATCAGTAGCGAGTGCTGCGCATGCCAGAACGTCTCGGTGTCGATGGCGGTGAGAAAACGCAGGGCAGGGCGCTGATCCCTCGGGGCGAATTCGCTGACCAGCACTTTGAACGCGAAGGGATGATCATCCAGCCTGAGGTCGCGCATACCCAGAGGCCCGCTGGCAAATCGGCGAATGGCCGCGTCGGGCTCGCCGAACTCGAAGCGCGGATCATCGCTGACCACCCAGAACCGCAGGCGCTTGTCCTCTTCACTCAGCAGGTTGAGCTTGGTCTTGATCTTGGCCCAGTGTTCTTGCGTGCCGTAACGATTGACCGCCGACTCCAGCACGCTGTAGCGCGCATCCACTTCGGCGCGGGGCAGCAGATCCAGGCTCTTGTCGACCTGCAGGTACAGCGCCCAGCCGATCAACAGGAAGACGCCCAACGCCACGAGCGCAAAAAGACCGCCCAACCGCAGGGCAATCGAGTCAATCCGCACTTCGGCTCTCCAGCACGTAGCCCATGCCGCGAATGGTGTGCAGCAACTTCTGCTCGTGCGGACCGTCGAGTTTGGCGCGCAGGCGTTTGATCGCCACCTCGACGACATTGGTGTCGCTGTCGAAATTGATGTCCCAGACCATCTCGGCGATGGCGGTCTTGGACAGGATGTCCCCTTGACGTCGGGCCAGCACGCTCAGCAGGGAGAACTCCTTGGCGGTCAGTTCCAGGCGCGCTCCGGCACGGGTTGCCTTGCGACTGATCAGGTCGATCCACAGGTCGGCGATGCTGATCTGCACCGGTTCATGACCGCCGCTGCGCCGGGTGAGCGCTTGCAGGCGCGCCACCAGTTCAAGAAACGAGAACGGCTTGCCCAGATAGTCGTCGGCGCCTTCACGCAGCCCGCGGATGCGATCATCGACCTGCTCGCGCGCAGTGAGCATGATCACCGGTGTCTGCTTGCGAGCCCGCAACGCCCGCAGCACGCCGAACCCGTCCAGCCCCGGCAGCATGACGTCGAGCACCATGACGGCGTAATCGTTTTCCAGCCCCAGGTGCAGCCCCTCGATGCCATCACGGGCCACGTCCACGGCGTAGCCTTGCTCGGTCAGGCCTCGACGCAGGTAGTCTGCAGTTTTTTCTTCGTCTTCGATGATCAGCACGCGCATGAAGCGACTCTCACTCGTGAATGGCCAGTGCGGGCGCGGGCGCAGGATGACGCCGGTGGAACAGCCGCTCCAGTTGCAAATAAATGACCGGGGTGGTGAACAGCGTCAACAGCTGGCTCACCAGCAGACCGCCCACTACGGCGATACCCAGAGGCTGGCGCAGCTCCGCACCGACGCCGAAGCCGAGCATCAGCGGCAGCGCGCCGAGCAATGCCGCCAGAGTCGTCATGATGATAGGCCGGAAGCGCGTCATGCAGGCCTCGTAAATCGCTTCCTGTGGCGTCAGCCCTTGCTCGCGCTGCGCCTGCAGGGCGAAATCCACCAGCAGAATACCGTTCTTCTTGACGATGCCGATCAGCAGCACCACGCCGATCAGCGCCATGATCGAGAAATCCTGCCCCATCATCCACAGCAACAGAAGCGCGCCGATGCCTGCCGACGGCAGCGTCGAAATGATGGTCAGCGGATGCACGAAGCTTTCGTACAGCACACCCAGAATGATGTAAACCGCCACGAGTGCCGCGAGGATCAGCCAGGGCTGATTGGCCAGCGAACTCTGGAACGCCTGCGCTGCCCCCTGGAAGCTGCCGATGATCGACGCCGGCATGCCGATCTCGGCCTTGGCCTCGTCCAGCATGCGCACGGCATCGCCGAGTGCGACCCCGGAAGCGAGGTTGAAGGACAGGTTTGCGGCAGGGAACATGCCGTCGTGACTGATCGACAACGGTCCCATCTGTGGCGCGCCGACCTTGGCCAGTGCCGAGAGCGGCACCATCTCATTGGTCAGCGGCGAGCGCAGGTAGAAGTAAGCCAGACTCTCCGCCTTGCCACGTTGTCGGGCATCGAGTTCGAGGATCACTTTGTACTGGTTGACCTCGGTCTGATATTCGCTGATCTGCCGCTGGCCGAACGCGTCATACAACGCCTGATCCACGTCTGCGGTGGTCAGCCCGAAACGTGCCGCCGCGCTGCGATCGATGTCGATGTGCGTCACGCTGCCGCCCAGTTGCAGGTCGTTGGACAGGTCGCGGAACGCGGGGTTTTCTCGCAGCTTTTCGGTCAGGCGCTGGGTCCAGGTATTGAGCAGCGGCCCGTCGTTGCTCTTGAGTACGTACTGATATTGGCTGCGGCTCGGGCCGGAACTGAGGTTGATGTCCTGTCCGGCACGCAGATACAGGACGATGCCCGGCACCTTGGCCAGCCTGGGACGCAGGCGATCAATGAACTCGCTGACCGACACATCGCGCTCCGAGCGGGGCTTGAGCGAGATCCAGAAACGCCCGTTGGCGATGGTCTGGTTGCTGCCTGACACGCCGACCGAATGGGAAAACGCCAGGACCGCAGGATCGGCGCCGACGATCTTCGCCAGCGCGAGGTGTTTTTCCACCATGTCCGGGTAGGAAATGTCGGCCGCCGCCTCAGTGGTGCCCAGCGCGAAGGCGGTGTCCTGTACCGGAAAGAAGCCCTTGGGAATGACGATGTAGCCGACCACGGCCAGGGCCAGTGTCAGGCCGAATATGCCCAGCATGATCCGCTGGTGCGCCAGAGCCTTGCGCAGGCCTCGCTCGTAAGTGGCGAGCAAACGCTCGCCGAAGCCCGGTCGTGAATGCTTGGCGTGCGACGGGGCACGCATGAACAACGCAGCCAGTGTCGGCGCCAGGGTCAGCGAAACCACTACCGAAATCAGGATCGTCGCCGTGGCGGTCAGGGCGAACTCCTTGAACAGACGCCCGACCACGCCGCCCATGAACAGCAGCGGAATGAACGCTGCGATCAACGAGAAGCTGATCGAGACCACCGTAAAGCCGATTTCGCCCGAGCCTTTGATCGCCGCTTCGCGCATGCCTTGTCCGGCTTCCAGGTGCCGGTGGATGTTTTCCACCACCACAATGGCGTCGTCCACGACGAATCCTACGGAGACCACGATTGCCACCAGCGTCAGGTTGTTCAGGCTGAACCCCAGCAGGTACATCATCGCGAAACTGGCAATCAGCGACACCCCCAGCACGGCGCTGACGATCAGCGTCGCGGAGAGCTGACGCAGGAACAGCGCCATCACGGCAACCACTAGCAGCACAGCAATCAGCAGGGTCAGCTCCACTTCATGCAGCGAGGCGCGGATGGTGCGCGTCCGGTCGTTGAGCACTGAAACATCGACAGCGGCGGGGAGCATTTCCTGCAGGCGCGGCAATTCACGCTGAATGCGGTCCACCGTGTCGACGATGTTGGCGCCGGGCTGGCGGAAGATAGCGATGTTGACGCCTTGCTGGTTGCCGGACCACGCCTTTACATAAGCGTTTTCCGAACCGTTGACCACCCGCGCCACGTCACTCAAGTGCACCGGTGCGCCATCCTTGTACGACACGATCAGTTGCGCGTAGTCCTGCGGCTTGAACAGTTGGTCGTTGGAGGACAGGGTCGAAATGCTGTCCTTGCCGTACAGCGCGCCCTTGGCCAGGTTCAGGCTGGTCTGCTGCACGGCCTGGCGAATGTCGGCGAGGGTCAGGCCCAAAGCGGCGAGTTTCTCGGGCGCGGCCTGCACGCGGATTGCCGGGCGCTGCTGACCCGTGATGAACACCTGACCCACACCTTCGACCTGGCTGAGCTGTCGCGCCAGAATGGTTTCGGTCACGTCGCTCAGTTCGGTGCCCGGCATCAGGCTGGAGCTGACACTCAGGATCAGCACCGGGCTGTCGGCCGGGTTGACCTTGCGCCAGGTCGGCAGGTTGGGCATGTCAGCGGGCAGGCGTCCGGCGGCGGTATTGATCGCCGCCTGCACTTCCTGCGCGGCCGTGTCGATGCTCTTGTTGAGGGTGAATTGCAGCGTCAGGTTGGTTGACCCCAGCGCACTGCTGGACGTCATTTGCGTCATGCCTGGTATCGCACTGAACTGCACTTCAAGGGGCGTGGCGACCGACGAGGCCATGGTTTCAGGACTGGCACCGGGAAGCTGGGCGCTGACCTGGATCGTGGGGAATTCCGCTTCCGGCAATGGCGCAACCGGCAAGCGCGGAAAGGCGATGACACCCAGCAACACCAGCGCAAAGGTCAACAGCAGAGTGGCGACCGGATGGTCGATGCACCATGCGGACACCGAACCCCGGCCTTTCATTGCGCGCGCTCCACTTGTGCGGTGCGGTCTTCCTCTACCGCGCCCTTCACCACTTCGATGGTGGTGCCGGGCTTGAGTCGGGACTGACCGTCACTGACCAGTGTGTCTCCTGCCTGCGGGCCGCTGATCAGGGTTTGTTCACTGTCCTGATACAGCACTTTCACGGGCACCACTTCGACCTTTTTATCCGCTGTGACCCGGTACACGAAATGCTGGTCCATGCCGCGCTGTACGACTTGAGGCGCTACCTTCAGCGAATCGCGTTCGATGCCGGTCTGGATCTTTACCGTCACCAGTTGCCCCGGCCACAACCGCTCACCGGGGTTGTTGAACTGCGCTTTGGCGCGGATCGTCCCGGTGGTGGCCGACACCTGATTGTCGATCAGCGACAGTGTGCCTTCGCCCAGTAACAGGCCGTTGGCAGCGCTGTCACCCTGATAGGCCTTGACCACCGCGCTCGTGCGGTCGGCGATCAGCCCTTGCAGGGTGGGCAGCATCTGCTGCGGCAGTGAGAACTCCACGGAAATAGGATCGATCTGGGTGACGGAGAACAGCCCGGCGGCATCCGTGACCCGCATGAAATTGCCTTCGTCGACATTGCGAATGCCGACCCGGCCGCTGACCGGCGAGCGGATCTGTGTGTGAGAAAGCTGGACCTGCGCGGCATTGATGCTTGCTTCGTTACCCTGCGCTGTGGCGCTGAGCTGCCTGACCAGCGCCTGTTGCTGGTCGTAGGTCTGCTTCGAAATACCGTTGTCTTCAGTGAGCTGGCGATAGCGCTTGAGATCAAGCTGGGCGACGTCGAGTTGTGCCTTGCTCTGCGCCAGTTGCGCACGGGCCTGCTCCAGTGACGCGCGGATCGAGCGGTCGTCCAGCGTTGCCAACAACTCTCCGGCCTTGACCTGCTGGCCTTCCTTGACCAGCACTCTGGTCAGAATGCCGTCCACTTGCGGGCGAATCACGACGCTTTGCAGCGACAGCACTGAACCGATGCCGGTCACGAAACGCGGCACGTCTTCGACCTCGACGGTCACGACTTTGACCGGAACGGCGGCTGGCGCGCTTTTGTGGGCCTTGGCAGGGCGTAGCAGGTTCCAGCCGACAATCGCGACCAGGGCAGCGAGGATGACGAAGGCTGTGACGGTGAGGGTCTGTTTACGCATGCGGGGAAGGCGCCGGAAGAGTCAATGTGAAAGGCAGCGAGTTTCAAGTGTTACTTATAGCCTGCAAACACGGTCAGCAGAATGACTTTCAGCTGTCAGGAATGTCAGGAAACACCGATCAAGAAATCCGGCTCCGGGGCGATACAACGATAGAGGGGATGACGTATCGGATCATGAGTGAGTCCTCAGATAAATCCTACATTTTCATGCGCTAACTTCTGTTCTCTGATTTTTCTTCGACTTAACTGTTATCAAGCATTTTATCCGTGAGGTGTGGCATGAACAGCAAGGCATCAGCCGTCAGGAGCGTTCTGCAAATCCTGTCCACGCCTTCCGGTATGGCGACAACTGTGTTTATTCCGTTGCTGCTGGCTTCCAGTCTTTCGCTCGCCCGTGACGGTACCCTGAGTTTTCATGGCAGTGTCGTCAATTCGAGTTGCGAAGTATCGGCATCAGCACCGGGCTCGGCAAATAAGGACCTGCGTTCACTGACAGTTTCGCCGGGCATTACGATACAGATCAGTACAGTGAAAGATGCGTGCGCCGATAACAGCGCTCCCTTTGTTGCCGTCTATCAGGAATTGCCGGCCTTGCCTGTTTCATCGACAGCCGGACAGCCGACGGTGGCGGCTCGTGCCGGCGTGGTAACGCTGACGTATCAATAAACTCCCCTGCCGCTTATCAAATAACCTGTCGCCTCTTCAGCGGCGACAGGTTATTGTCCGACAATGCAGTTTTCCTGCGTACTTTCCTTTTTTGTTATTCAGTATGCCTGCGGCAATCATTTGGTTGATGTATGTGCTTGGGTATTACCTGTAACGCTCTGAAACCGTGGCCTGTACGGTTATTCTGGTTATTCCTACAGATGCATCCTGCGTGGCGTGTGGTCGTGTCCGCTCATTCAAAGTAATCCCCCTGACAGCGGTCAAAAAGTTCGAGACCTATAGTGCTCGCCGTCCGAACATGGGCACACACGAAATAACACAAGGAAGGTAGTTAGCATGAGAAAGCTTTCTCTGACACTGGCAGTCATGGGCGCTATAAGTTTGGGTCTGGCGGGCACCGCCAATGCGGCAAACAACGGCAAACTGATCTTCAATGGCACACTCACCAATATCTCTTGCGATGTGGCGCCGGGCACCGGCGTGAGCGCCGGTAATAATCCGGGTGAGATCAATGTCGATCTGGGCAACGTTTCGTTTTCCGATATCGGCCTCTCCAGCGAAACCAAATATGAAACCGCCACACCTATTCAATTACTGGTCAACTGCAGTGCAGGTGCCGATCAGTACAACATGGTGAAGATGCGGTTCACCGCTCGCAACGGCAGTGGACTGGACAATAACGATTCGAAACTGTTGCGCACCACCGGTGCGGCGGACGGTGTCGGTATCGGTCTTCTCAATGCTTCCAGCGTGCTGATGGACCTGAGTGGCAGCGAAACCATCGACACGTCGCTGGTCAAGGATGGTGTCGGTGGCGCAACTGCCGAGATCAACTTTGGCGCGGTCTACGTGCTCAACGGCACGCCGACCAATCCTGGTAACGCCGATGGCTTCATGCCGTTCGTAATGGATTACGAGTAACGGCCTGACAGGGCGGGCTTCGCTCGCCCTGTTTCATGCTCATCAGAGGCGGGTGCCAAGTATGCTTCTCGACTTTTTTCGTTACATCGTGCTGCTTGCGATGGGATTGACCATGTCTTTCGCTCAGGCCGGCATCGTGCTGAACACGACGCGGGTCATTTATCAGGGGGGCGACAAGGAAGCGAGCCTCGGAGTTCAGAACAGCGGCAGTGGAGAAATCCTTCTGCAGTCCTGGCTTGAGACGCCTGGCGCGGTCGGTACACAGGCTACTCCGGATCTGCCTTTCATTGTCACGCCAGCCCTGGCGCGTATGGCCGGTGGCAGCAAACAGTTGCTGCGCATCATCCATTCCGGCGCCGGCCTGCCGACCGACCGCGAGTCGGTGCTGTGGCTCAATGTTCAGGAAATACCCCAGACCGCTGCAGAAAACACGCTTCAAATCGCGATACGGCAACGCATCAAGGTGTTTTTTCGGCCCCAGGGGCTGGGCGGTGATCCGTTGCAGGCACCCGAAAAACTGCGCTGGCGCTGGGCCGGAGGTGATGTGCTGTCCATTGAAAACCCAGGGCCCTATCACGTGTCGATGTTGCGGGTTTCGGTTCGTCAGCGCGGCACCGAACTGGCCAGTCTTGACCGCCAGATGCTTGCGCCTCATCAGAGCCTGAGCCTGCCGTTGCGGGGCAAGAGCGCTGCGGTGCCACTGGATCTGAGCTTTATCAGCATCAACGATTTCGGCGGACAGGACCCTTATCAGGCCCGACTCGACGACGGCGGAGTCATTTACGCAAGCAAGGCTGCGGCGCGCTAGCCGGGCCGGTCCTGTCGCCCTGCGTCTGTGCGAAGGATTGCGCGGCGTGCGATATATCCAAAGTAGAGTAAAGATCGCTATGGAATGGCACAAAAAAGACATGGGCGTCATTGCACAGTCTGTTCGCCTGTATCCCGGACATTGCTCGAGACCCCGTACCACGTGGGTATCGCGCCGCAGTCGAGTCTGTATCAGTCTGGTGCTGAGCTGCTCTTGCACCGCCTTCGCGGCCGGACCGGATGGCCCGGCTATCACGACCCCGGTCAAGTTCAATACCGCGTTCATTCAGGGCAGCGAGCAGCCCCCGGACCTGAAAGAATTTTTGCGCGCCAACAGCGTTCTGCCGGGTATCTACCGCGTGGACATCTACGTGAACCGGACGCTGAGCGGACGGCGTGATGTGGCATTTTCGAAAAACCGGCGTTCCGGCCAGATCGAGCCTTGCCTGACGCTTGAGATGTTGCAGGGTTTCGGACTCGATCCGGCCCGTTTGCCTGTCACCGGCGAGCCGGACGAAGCGTGCTTCGACCTGCCCGCGCAGGTCGAGTTTGCAAGAGTCGACTACCATCCCGGTGCCTTGCGCCTGAACATCAGCGTTCCGCAGGCGGTGATGGCGCGCAGTGCCCGAGGTTATGTCTCACCGCAGTTGTGGGACGAGGGCGAGCCCGCGGCGTTCGTCAATTACAACGCCAATGCCGTCAGACGGCGCAATCAGAACCTCGATTCCGACCAGTACTACATGGGACTGCGCAACGGTGTGAACCTGTGCGCCTGGCGGCTGCGCAACGAGTCTTCACTGCTGTATGGCGCCGATCGTTCATGGCGTTATCGGGGCAATCGCACGTTCGCTCAGCGCGACATCACCGCCCTGAAAAGCCAGTTGACGTTGGGTGAGACATTCAGCGATTCGCAGGTGTTCGACAGCGTTCGCTTCAGAGGTGCGTCGATTGCCTCGGATGATGGCATGCTGCCTGACAGTGAGCGCAATTATGCGCCAGTCATCCGTGGCACTGCCGAGACCAACGCCACGGTCGAGGTTCGCCAGAACGGATTCCTGCTGTACAGCGGCAACGTTTCACCCGGTCCCTTCGAAATCACGGATATTTACCCCAGCGGTTCCAACGGCGATCTTGAGGTCACGATCATTGAAGCCGATGGCCGCCGACGTTCATTCACCCAGGCGTATGCGTCGCTGCCGATCATGGTGCCAGCAGGTGCGTTGCGCTTCAGCCTGGCTGCCGGGCAGGTCGACAACGACGGTCAGGATTCTCCGGCCTTCACCAGCTCCGCGCTGATCTACGGTCTGTCAGAACGAATGACCGGCTTCGGCGGGCTGCAACTGGCCGAGGATTATCACGCCGCGAACATCGGTACCGGGGTGAACACCGGTGTTGGCGCAGTCTCTCTGGATATCACCCATTCGGTCAGTCAGCAGAAGCCGCAGACGCTTGCGGGCCAGAGCCTGCGGGTTCGCTATGCCAATACACTGGATGTGACGGACACCACCCTGGCCATCGCCGGGTATCGCTATTCCACCGAACAATACCGGACGCTCAATCAGCACGTCAGCGAGACGGGGGACCCAGTGAACGGCCTCCCGGGCGGCCAGCCCAGGGACCGGCTGGAGCTCAACGTCACTCAGGTGCTGCCTGCGCAAAATGCCTCCCTGAGCCTGACGGCTTCCGAGCAGCGCTACTGGAACCTGCCCGGCAAGACCCGGCAGCTTTATCTGTCGTACAACGCGGCCTGGCGCAGTCTCAATTACAGCCTGTCCGTGGAGCGTAATCAGGACTTCGGCCGTTCGGGTGATGCGACCCCGGACACTCGGATCGCTTTCAGTGTGACCCTGCCGCTGGGCACGAGTCCGGGTTCGTCACGCCTGTCGTTCAATGGGGTGCGCAGCAGTGCTGGCGATTACAGCGTGCAGGCGGGCCTCAATGGTCAGGTAATGGATGATCGCGACACGTTCTACTCCGTGCAGACCGGACGTGACAGCCGTTCCGGGAGTTACGGCGCGGGCAAGGTCAATACCACCCTGCCTTACGGTCGGTTCGAGGCCGGTTACAGCCAGGGCCAGGACTATGACGCGTTGACCCTGAGTGCTACCGGTTCTGTCGTCGCTCACGCGGGTGGCGTCAATCTGGGCCAGCCATTGGGTGAAACCTTTGCGCTGGTGCATGTGCCGGATGTCGAAGGGGCGCGGCTCAGGTCGTTCAACAACGTGGCCACCGCCGCCAACAGTTATGCGGTGATGCCCTATGCGCAGCCGTATCGCACTAACTGGGTCAGCCTGGACACTCGGCAACTGGGCGCCGACATCGATCTGGAAAGCGCCATCACCCAGATCGTGCCTCGACGCGGAGCCGTACCGCTGGTGCGCTTCAAGGCGGCGGTGGGTCGCCGCGTGCAGTTTGAACTGGTGCGCGCCGATGGCAGCAAGGTGCCGCTCGGGGCCAGTGTCGAGGACGGGCAGGGCAGGGCGCTCGCGGTGGTGGACCCGAGCAGTCAGGCGTTGGTGTTGAGTGATCAGGACAGCGGCCGTTTGCACGTTCGCTGGTCGGATCAGCGTTGCGAAGCGCCTTTCGTGCTGCCGCCCAGAGACCCGGCACGGGCCTATGAACGGCTCAAGGTGACGTGCCAATGACCTGCGCTTACCGACTCATGCTTCTGGCGGTGCTGTCGCTGACCAGTGTCTGCGCACAGGGAGCGCTGTCGCTGACCGGAACGCGGCTGATCTTCGATGGCCGGTACCGGGAGGTCAGCCTGGAGGTGCGCAACCCCGGGCAGGACGAGGTACTTGTTCAGGCCTGGCTCAGTGATCCGCTGGATGACGAAACGTCATCGGCATCGACCCGGATTCTGCCCTTTGTGGTGACGCCACCCCTTTCGCGTATCGGTGCGGGCGGCAGACAGGCCGTGCGTGTGTTGTACCAGGGGGCCGGAATGCCCGAGGACCGGGAGTCCCTGCTGCACCTGTCGGTGCTTGAAATCCCTCGGCATGAGCCCGGCAGGCGCCAGCTCACGATCGCCGTACGTCAGCGCATCAACGTGTTTTACCGACCCGTCGGGCTGCCGGGCGATCCGGCCGAGTCCACCGAGCGGCTGGACTGGGCGGTGACGCATGACGGAACGGGCACGACGCAGCTGCAGGTCAGCAACCCTACGGCTTACCACGTCTCCCTTGAATCCCTGAGCCTGGAGGGTGTTCAGGTCAGCGACCACCTGTTGCTGGCCCCCGGTGCGCGGATCGAATTGCCGGTCCCGGCGAGCACGCAACGGCCCGGCCTGCGCCGTCTCGCTTTCAAGGCGCTGACCGACTATGGCGGCCTGCGTGGCTACTGCGTGCATTTGAACGGCCAGGCATCGTCGCGCGCCCGTCTTCTGGAAAACCACTCTCATCAGGAATCCTGCTGATATGAAATCTTTCTTTGTGCGCCGCCGGTTCAGCGCTGTCGCATTGCTGATGCTACTGAGCCCTGCGCCCGCGTTTGCGCTGGTCTGCAAGACACAGGGTGCGGGCGAAACCCTCGTTCATGCTCAGTTGAGCAGTACGGTGGCCATTCCTGCCACGGTCCCGAACGGCGAAGTGGTCTGGCGCTCCGAGCCCATGAACATCCAGGTCGAGTGTGCCAAGGATGGTCAACAGGCACTTCAGGAGGAGATTGCCCTGTACCTGAACCCGGACAACATCATGATCGGACAGGGCATTCGTGCGGGTCTGACCTACAGGGGAATTGACTATGTGCAAGGCAGCGGACGGGTTTCCACCGGGCAGTACCTGCCTGCGTGCCATGAAGGCGATGCGAACATCGACGATTGCCCCAAAATCCGTTTCAATCTGCCGTTTTCGGTGTTCATCCAGAAGTTCGGCGCAACCCCGCCATCGGGCGTCGCGAGCACTCTGCTCGATTACCGTTTCTTCCAGCTCGACAGCGGTGCCGGTCTGCAACCGTTGCCGGGGCGCAGTCTCAGTTATGTGATCGACAGCCTCACCGGTCTTCGCTTCGTGGCCTGCGACGCCGATCTGCAAGTGATGCCACAGACCGTGGAGTTCGGTGCGTTACCCATCAAGAACGTCGCCGTTGGCAAGGTTTTCGCCACTCAGCCATTTTCACTGCTGACCCGTCGCAACTGCGATTCACCTTTCAGCATCAATGCGCGTTTTCGTCCGGTGAGCGGCATGATTTCGGGCGCGGGCGATCTGTTGCTGCCAGCCGGCAATCAGTCGCTGGGCATCCGCATCAGCGGTGCGTTGGGAGGCAAGGCCCTGCGCTACAACGAACCGTTCCACATGGCCGAATTGCTGGACGATACCCAGGCTTCCAGAGCGGATTTCAATGCCGAACTGGTCTGGAACAGCGGTCGGCCGCAGGTCGGGCCCTTTGATGCGCAAATCATGGTGGATCTGTTCTATCGGTGAGGGCGACAGGAGGCTCGGGCGGGCGTTCGAGGTTTGCTGTATGCTGCGCGACCGCGGGCGTTCGCCCGGCCATTTCGACTTTCTGGTGACACCATGACCACTCCTGAACAACCCTCTGTTCAAGAAGCCGCAATCGACTCCGTAGACGCTGCCGACAAGAAGGCTGCGATTGCCCCGTTCAGCTTTCCGTTCAAGCCGTCGGAGTTCGCACAGGCCAAAAAAGACAAGGATCAGGCCTGGTATCAGAAATCGAACAAATCCGGCCATCACAAAACGCCAGGTGCCGCGCCGTCCGGAACCCGTCGTTCCATGGGCAAGCGCTGAGTCAGGCTGCCTGCAGCGGGATGAACAGGTAGGAAACCGGTTCCCTCAGGGTCACGTCGGCACCTGCCGCCTGCAGCGTGTCGATGACCGTCTGGCCTGCGACATGAAATTCCCAGTCGGCTTTTGCCGATAATTTGCTCTCGTGGCTGGCAACCTGCTCGATGGCTGCCGCGAAGGCGACCATGTCCGGCAGGTACGCCACGAAACCGTTGCCCTTGAGGGCCGTGGTGCGAATTCCCAGCGTCTGACAGATTGCCTGCTTGGCCTCGATTTCATCCCGGTCTGCCTGGCGTGACTGCTCGATCAGCGCCATCAGTTGCGTGTCCACCAGCGTGTTGCCAACGATCAGATCGGGACCCTGTTCCCAGGCCTCCGGCGGGCAGCCCTTGGTTTCAGGACGCAGCGGGATGTGCGGATTGATTTCCATCGGATAGATCCGGCACACCAGCGGGCGACGCTCGTAGATGCCGCAGAGGTTCTGGTCGTCAAGATTCCGGCAGCGACCCACGTTGTAGGCGGCGAAGGTGATGGCGACGTAGGCGGTGGTCAGGCCACTGTTCACTTCGGTCGAGCGTCGGGTGGCGTGTGTCAATTGCGCTTCGGGAACGCCATAACCGTTACCGAGAAAGGCTTCGGTCAGCACGATCACCGTACCGCCGTCCGCCGCCCACTGCGTGGCTTCGGTGAGTGTCAGCGGTACGTGATGATCGGTGCAGCAGCCGCCGCAACCTGTGCAGGAAAACTGGGTGTTCATTGGGTCGGTAACCTGTGCATGACGGGCGCCGGGGTGACGACAAGGCTGTCATCGTTCCGACTGATGCAGGCCATGAAGCAAGTTGCGCGCCACAGGTCTAGCGGGCAGGCGACGGGGTGATGCTGTCCCACTCGGTCACGCTGGCCTGTCTGCTTTTACGGTTGTACAGACACAGCTCGGTGCCGGGGCGGTTGTTCATGTGTTTTTGTGGATAGCGACCTTTCAACAGCAGCGCGCTGTAGCCGACCCGGTCATCAAACTGGGCGCTGTTGCCGACGGCTGAAACGTTCTTGAGCTGGCTGGCTTTCAGGCAACTGTCGAGCATCGCCTTGTCCAACGCGCTCCAGGCTTGTGGTGTCGAGGCACTGGCGTGGGTGGCGACTACGGCCAGACCTGCCAGCAACAGAAGGGATGCTTTCATCTCGGTTTCCACGTGAAATGTTTCGGGCGCAAATTATGCCAGATCAGTTCCGCATAACTGCCAGACGAGCGACGTAGGACAAGTCTGATTTTTCATAAAGACGCCTTGCGACCTGATTGTTTTCCATCACTTTCAGATCGACTGCCGCCTCGCCACAACGCTTCAGATGGACGAACAGATGGTGGAGCAACGCCGCGCCGATCCCTCTGTTCCGGTAATCCGGGTACACGGCCAGATCCTTGATGAAGGCGCTGGTCCAGCAGGTAATCACTCCCACCACTCGATCGCTGTCGATTGCCACAAAACAGCGTGACCGGTCGAACTCCGGGTTGTGCTCGAAAGCGTCGAGCCAGTCCGGGTGGTGCAGCCACTGCCCGTCCTCCAACAGATGACTCTGCGTCAGAAGGCTGTGAGCCTGAAGACTGTGTCGGGGCGTCAAGCTGACGCAAGTGACGCCCGGCGGCCAGGGCGCGAGCGGTATCGCTGCGGTCAGATCCCGACGCATCAGCCAGCAATGGTCTGGCGAGGCATCGTCGGGATCCGGCGCCGTGGCGAGCGGTCTGTGGATCAGATGCCCTGAGCCACGACCGTGCGGGCGGCCTCGATCAGGCATTTGGTCAGCTCGGGTGAAGAGAACTTGGTCAACACGGCGTTGGCACCGGCGATCCTGGCCTTCTCACTGTTCATCGCACTGTCCAGTGACGTGTGCAGCAGGATGTACAGGTCGTTGAAGTCCGGTGTATCGCGCAGGGTACGGGTCAGGGCGTAACCGTCCATCTCCGACATTTCGATATCGGACACCACGACATTGATCTGCGCTGCCGTGCCTTGCAGCTCCAGCAGGACATCGATGGCTTCCTTCGCGCTGCGGGCCGTGTGGCAGTTGATGCCCAGATTGCGCAGCGTGATGATCGACTGCTGCAGGGCGACCTGGCTGTCATCGACCACCAGAATGCGCGCTTTAGCCAGCACTTCGGCGTCTTCCCTGGCCAGTTCGGCCGATTGCACGACAATCTGTGCCGGGGCGATGCCGTGGATCACTTTTTCGATGTCCAGCACCTGCACCAGCACGCCGTCGACCTGGGTGACGCCAGTGATGAACGACTTGCTGCTCGAGCCGTAGGGCGGCGGGCGGATATCGGTGGTCAGGCAGTGCACGATCTTGCTGACCGCCTGCACATGCAGACCTTGCTTGGAACGGCTGACGTCGGTGACGATCAGGCAGCCGCCATCCGGGTCGGCAAGCGGCCGCTCGCCGATGGCTCGGCTCAGGTCGATGACCGACAGCGATGAGCCGCGCAGTGTTGCGATGCCTTTGACGTGCGGGTGCGATTCCGGCAGATGAGTCAGGGCAGGGCAGGGGATGATTTCGCTGACCTTGAGCAGATTGATCGCCATCAGCTTGCCGCTGCGCAACGTGAAGAGGAGCAGCGAAAGTGAATCTGCTCGGACGTTCTTGGACATATGAACCTTCTGGCTATAGGTGTTTCGTCGCCTGGAGGCGACAAACATCTTTCTCTGAGAGGTTATCGACCCGCGTCGGTGTGGCTTTAGGATTTTTAAAGGATAGCGCTTTGCAGGGTCAAAACCCGAGGTGCGACAAAATACCGCGCCCTTCTATATATAGAAGGGGTGCGACAAACTGACGCACGCTTCTATATATAAGGAAGAGATTCGATCGCTGCGCAGAAACCGTCCGCACGGCGCGGCGGCAACGCTGCCTCGCAGGTGCACAACCATCCGGCAGGCAGATTCGCCCGTACGGCCGTTGCGCCCTTGAGTTGTCGGGGCCGGAAGATGATTATCGCGTGCGATCCGGGGCGGGCGATTCTACACTGCGCGTCCCATCCTCAGGTGGCTGAGCATGTCGGGCGTTCTGGCCCTTCAGCCACTTCATCAGTTCAGTAAGGTGTGTGAATGAGCGACAACCTGATGTACCTGCGACGCGAGAAACGCTTTCTGGTCCTGCTGGGGATTATCTGCCTGTCCCTGATCGGCGGTGCCCTGTACATGCAGATCGTGCTGGGCGAAGCGCCATGCCCGCTGTGCATCCTCCAGCGCTACGCACTGTTGTTCATCGCGATCTTCGCCTTCATCGGTGCCGCCATGCCTGGCCGCCGCAGCGTGACCCTGTTCGAAGTGCTGGTGACCCTGGCTGCGCTGGGCGGTATTGTCGCTGCCGGCCGCCACGCCTGGGTGCTGGCCAACCCTGAGGTCAGCTGCGGAATCGATACCCTGCAGCCAATCGTTGATGGTCTGCCGCTGGCGGATCTGTTTCCCACGGTTTTCCAGGTCGGCGGGTTCTGCTCGACGCCTTATCCGCCAGTACTGGGACTGTCGCTGGCGCAGTGGGCACTGGCAGCCTTCGTTCTGACCGCGGTACTGGTCCCGGTCTGTGTGTTTCGCAATCGGCGTAAACCTTACTGAATACAAGGGCTTTCATGAAAATGGCCTCGTGAAATCGGGGCTTTTTTTTGCACCGTGAAAGCCAATCAGCGGTTATTGTTACCAATATGGAGAATAACTGTTGCAAAATTAGGCATAGTCATTAAAAATTTACGTATCTACAATCCCCGTCACTTGTCGTCAGGCTTCACTTGACGATCAGCAATTTTGAGGCCTTTTAGCGCCACCTGTGTACCCTGAACAGGCAGCGCAATGCTTGCCTCCGAGGGCGTACAATGGCCGCTGAAGGCGTCTGCCCTGCACATCGGGCAGTTCCAGCAGCTCAAAATAAGAATCCATAGCTAAACCCGGATTTGTCGATACGTCACGTTGGCGTGCTGGCAGGCCCTTGTTCAATTCAAAAAAAATTGCCGGCACTGGCAGGGTGAAGTGTTGGCGGTCGAAACCCAACTGCACCGCGCAAGCTGCTTTTAGAGGTCGTGAAATGAGTAAAAAAAGGTACCCCAGGTTTTTTGGCTTCTTGGCCCTTTTCTGTATGCTTTTGCTCAGTGGATGCGACGGCGTACCTCTGCTCGATCCAAAAGGGCAGGTGGGTATCGAGCAGCGTAACCTGATCGTTATCGCCACACTGCTGATGCTGATCGTCGTGATCCCGGTCATTCTCATGACCCTGATCTTCGCCTGGAAGTATCGCGCCACGAACAAGGCCGCCAAGTACACGCCGGACTGGTCGCACTCCACCAAGATCGAAATCGCGGTCTGGGGCGTTCCCATGCTGCTGCTGGTGTTCCTGGGCTACTACACTTACGTCTCGACGCACGAGCTGGACCCTTACCGTCCGCTTGAGTCCGACGTCAAGCCGGTCACCATTCAGGCGGTCTCCGTAGACTGGAAGTGGATTTTCATCTACCCGGAATACAACATCGCGACGGTCAACAAGATCGTGTTCCCGGCCAACACGCCGATCAATTTCCAGGTCACCTCCGATAGCGTGATGAACTCGTTGTTCATTCCGGGTCTGGGCGGCCAGATCTACGCAATGGCGGGCATGCACACCAAGCTGCACCTGATCGCCAACGAAGTTCACGAATTCAACGGTATCTCCGCCAACTACAGTGGCGCAGGCTTTACCGGCATGAAGTTCAAGGCCAACTCCGTGAGCCAGGCCGATTTCGACAACTGGATCACAGAAGTCAGGAACTCGCCGAAGAAGCTTGGCCAGACCGAATACGCTGAACTGCTCAAGCCGAGCGAGCGTAATCCTGTTGAACTGTTTTCTGCGGTCACTCCGAACCTGTTCCAGATCATCATCGACAAGTATGAAGGTATGAATCCAGGCAAGAAGCTTGTTGCAGGTGAGAAAGAAACCGCCAGTAACGAAGGCGCGGAAAAGAGCAAAAATTCAGCTGCTGGGGCAGAGGAGTAAACGATGTTTGGCAAATTAAGTCTGGAAGCGGTGCCGTTCCACGAGCCGATAGTTATGGTGACACTTGCCATGATCGCGCTCGGCGGCCTCGCGGTTGTCGGGTTGATCACCTATTTCCGCAAGTGGACCTACTTGTGGTCTGAATGGCTGACATCCGTCGACCACAAGAAAATCGGCGTGATGTACATCATCGTTGCCATGGTCATGCTGCTGCGCGGCTTTGCCGACGCAATCATGATGCGTACCCAACTGGCAATGGCCCAGAACGGTGCCGAAGGCTTCCTGCCGCCGGAACACTATGACCAGATCTTCACCGCTCACGGTGTGATCATGATCATCTTCATGGCGATGCCGTTCTTCACCGGTCTGATGAACATCGTTCTGCCTCTGCAGATCGGCGCTCGCGACGTTGCCTTCCCGTTCCTGAACTCCCTGAGCTTCTGGCTGCTGGTTGCCGGCATGCTGCTGATCAACCTGTCTCTGGGTGTCGGTGAGTTCGCCAAGACCGGCTGGGTCGCGTATCCGCCGCTGTCGGGGCTGCAATACAGTCCTGGCGTGGGTGTTGACTACTACATCTGGGCGCTACAGTTATCCGGGTTAGGTACGACGCTGACGGGGGTCAACTTCCTCGTGACCGTACTGAAGATGCGTACCCCTGGCATGAAACTGCTGGACATGCCGATCTTCACCTGGACCTGCACCTGGGCAAACATCCTGATCGTGGCTTCGTTCCCGATCCTGACCGCTACCCTCGCGTTCCTGACGCTTGACCGCTACCTGGACTTCCACATCTTCACGAACGAAATGGGCGGTAACCCCATGATGTACGTGAACCTGTTCTGGGCGTGGGGTCACCCTGAGGTGTACATCCTGATCCTGCCGGCCTTCGGTGTGTTCTCGGAAGTCATCTCCACGTTCTCCGGCAAGCGTCTGTTCGGCCACAAGTCGATGATCTTCGCCTCCGGTGCGATCTGCGTCCTGGGCTTCATGGTCTGGCTGCACCACTTCTTCACGATGGGTGCGGGGGCCAACGTCAACGCCTTCTTCGGGCTGGCGACGATGCTCATTGCGATCCCGACGGGGGTGAAGCTATTCAACTGGCTGTTCACCATGTACCAAGGCCGTCTGCGCTTCACTGCGCCGGTACTCTGGACCCTGGGCTTCATGGTCACCTTCTCGATCGGCGGCATGACCGGCGTTCTGTTGGCGATTCCAGGTGCTGACTTCGTACTGCACAACAGCCTGTTCGTGATCGCTCACTTCCACAACGTCATCATCGGCGGTGCGGTATTCGGTTACATCGCCGGCTTCGCGTTCTGGTTCCCTAAAGCGTTCGGTTTCACCCTGAACGAGAAGTGGGGCAAGGCAGCGTTCTGGTTCTGGATCGTCGGCTTCTTCGTCGCATTCATGCCGCTTTACGCGCTGGGCTTCCTGGGCATGACCCGTCGTCTGAACGCTACCGACATGCCAGAGTGGAACATCTACCTGGACGTCGCGCTGTTCGGCGCCGTGCTGATCGCTTGCGGTATCGCTTCGCAACTGATCCAGCTGTTCGTCAGTATCCGTGATCGTGCCAAGAACCCTGATCTGACCGGTGACCCGTGGAATGGCCACACGCTGGAATGGTCGACTTCTTCCCCGCCACCGTTCTACAACTTTGCCGAACTGCCGAAGGCAGACGACATCGACGCGTTCACTGACGCCAAGCGTGCAGGCACTGCCTACAGCGTTCCGGCCAAGTACTCGGCGATTCACATGCCTAACAACACGCCTACCGGCCTGTACATGGGCATGCTGCTGACCGTATTCGGTTTCGCATTCATCTGGCACATCTGGTGGCTGGTCGGCGCAAGCCTGGTCGCGACCATCGCGGTCTTCGTTGCTCACGCTGCACGTGACGACCAGGGCTACATGGTGCCGGCCGAAGAAGTAGCGCGTATTGAAGGTGAGCATCACAAGGTCCTGGCGGCCAACGGTGCATACACTCCTGTCAAGTCCTCGCTGGAACAGGTTTAAACATGTCGAATATTGCAATCAACCCTGGAGCCCACGATCACGGTCACGATCATGATCACGGGCATGACGATCACCACGACAGCGGTGGCATGACGGTTTACGGCTTCTGGCTGTACCTGATGACCGACTGTGTGTTGTTCGCCTCGTTCTTCGCGGTCTATGCCGTGATGGTCAACAGTGTCGCGGGCGGCCCGTCGGGCCAGGACATCTTCCTGCTGCCATTCGTGGCCGTGGAAACCGCGTTCCTGCTGGTCAGTAGTATCACTTACGGTTTCGCCATGCTGGCCCTGTACAAGGGCAAGAAAAGCCAGGTACTGGGCTGGCTGGCGCTGACCTTCCTGTGTGGTGCTGCGTTCATCGGCATGGAAATCTACGAGTTCCATCACCTGATCCACGAAGGTTACGGTCCTAGCCGCAGCGGCTTCCTGTCAGCGTTCTTCGCGCTGGTAGGCCTGCACGGCGTGCACGTCACCAGCGGTCTGATCTGGATGACGATCATGATGATTCAGGTCCAGAGAAAGGGCCTGACCAACACCAACAAGACGCGCCTGAGCTGCCTGAGTCTGTTCTGGCACTTCCTGGACGTTGTCTGGATCGGCGTGTTCACTGTTGTCTACCTGATGGGGGCTTTGTAATGTCGAATTCACATCACCCGGCTGAAGACAATAGCCACGGCTCCGTGAAGTCCTACATCATCGGTTTCGTACTGTCGATCATCCTGACGGCCATCCCGTTCGCCCTGGTCATGTCTCCTTCGCTGCCGAAGGACATGACGATCGCGATCATCCTGGCGTTCGCAATCATTCAGATCCTGGTGCACCTGCATTACTTCCTGCACCTGGACTTCACGAGTGTGCAACGCAACAACGTGATGGCCTTCGCCTTTACCACGATGGTTATCGTTCTGCTGGTTGGCCTGTCGTTGTGGATCATCTTCAGCATCCACCGCGAAATGATGGCGCATTGAGGAATACCAGATGTCACTGAAGCACTTTATCCAAATCACCAAGCCGGGGATCATTTTCGGTAACGTGCTTTCGGTGGCAGGTGGCTTTTTTCTGGCTTCCAAGGGGAATATCGACTTCAGCGTGTTTCTGGCTGCAGTCATCGGTACTTCCCTGGTCGTTGCGTCCGGTTGCGTGTTCAACAACTGCATTGATCGTGACATCGATCAGCGCATGGAACGGACCCGTAACCGGGTCCTGGTGCAGGGTTTGGTTTCGTTGAAACTGGCCCTGCTCTACGCGACCGTACTCGGTATTGCCGGCGTAAGCCTGCTGTATACCAAGGCCAATCCGCTGGCTGCACTGTTCGCGGTGATCGGTTTTGTTATCTACGTCGGCTTCTACAGCCTGTACCTGAAACGCAAATCCGTTCACGGCACGCTGGTCGGCAGCCTTTCCGGGGCGATGCCTCCGGTCATCGGCTACTGCGCAGTGAGCAACAGCTTCGATTTCGCGGCACTCACGCTCCTGGTGATGTTCAGCCTGTGGCAAATGCCGCACTCGTATGCGATCGCGATCTTCCGTTTCAATGACTATCGTGCGGCGAAGATTCCGGTTCTGCCGGTCAAGCGCGGCATTCTGGTCACCAAGCGCCACATCCTGCTCTACATCCTGGCGTTCCTCGTGGCGACCCTGATGTTGACGGTAGGCGGCTACGCAGGTCTGAACTACCTCGCCGTCGCGGCGGGCATGGGCATGTACTGGTTGTACATGGCATGGAAGGGCTACAAGGCCGTTGACGATACTGTCTGGGCCCGCAAGCTTTTCGTGTTCTCCATCTTCACCATCACTGCACTGAGCGTGATGATGTCGGTAGACTTTCAGGTCACCAAAGAGCTTTTGGTCACCTACGCGTTCTGACCGATAGCCTGTTTTACGAAAAACCCCATTCCATCCGAATGGGGTTTTTTTTCGCCAGGGTTTCGGGGCGCCTGATGCGCTAAAGGGCTCTGAGCTGCGATTTAGACGTATCGCCATGATATGGATCACGCAGTCAGGCGGTTCAGCGTCTTTGCGAGTGAACAAATGCTCATGGGCTGGCCTTGGAAAAGCGAGTTCACTTGTCGCATCATGTGCGCCTTGTATTCAAACTGTTACGCAACGCCCTGTATTTCAAAGCCCAAGGCTAGATAATAATTATGGCTGTTACCCCTATGACGTCCTCAACTGTTCAGGACACTGCCCCTAAACCGCTCGTGTCGATCATCGCCCCTTGCTACAACGCCGAGCGATTTCTGGACGCTGCCATTCAGAGCATTTTTGCTCAGGATTACGAGAACTTCGAAGTCATCATTGTCGACGACGGTTCGACTGATAACAGTATTGCGATGCTGGAGGCGCTGCAGAGCCAGTATCCGTTCCAGCTCTATCGCCAGCCGAACCAGGGCGTGAGTGCTGCCCTCAATCACGGGCTCAAGTACGCCAAGGGTGTCTACGTATCCACGCCGGATCTGGACGACATCATGCTGCCGTCCTCCGTCAGTGTTCGTGCCCGGTACCTTGATCAGCACCCGAAAGTGGGCTGTGTCGGCGCGCTCATCAGCTACATGGATTGCGACGGCAATGAAACCAAGTGCCAGTCCCGCAATTACATCGAACGTCTTGGATTTGACGACGTGCTGCGCGGCGCCGTGGTCGTAGGGGCTCCGGTCGCGCTGTACCGCATGCAGGCCATTCGTGACGCGAACGGTTATGACCCCGAGATCAGGGTTCAGGATTTTCAGATGACCCTGAGAATCGCGTTTCAGGGCTACGAAATTCACGTCATCCCGGTAGTGGTGACGCGTTACCGCCGTCACCCCAACAACCTGTCGCGAAAATACAAGGTGTTGCTCGAGGCTGATCTCAAGACCATCGAGCCTTACCGCGATCATCCCGGTTATCAGAAAGGCCGAACCTTCATCGTCAACAAGGCCCTCAAATACGCCTCGGTTTCAGACAAGCGATACGCCTGGAAACTGCTTTGCTCGATCCCGTTGAGGCACGTGGACCGCACCACCTGGCGTCGCTGCAAGCGCCTGCTGTTGAGCTACCGGTAGGTAGCCAACACCTTTCGAACCCATTGATCCAGAGTGCTCATGAGATTCATCGAACGGCTCAAAGCCAGAAAAGTACGCAAGCAGCTTCGCCAGCTGGACAAGCTGGAAAGGGCTGCCGAGAAAATCAGGTTGCGCTACCCGCGCTACGAAGTCGGAGTCGGTACCTACGGCATCCCGGACGTTATCGAGTTCGGCGATGAGACGGTTCTGCGAGTAGGGTCCTACACGTCCATCGCCGAAGGCGTCAGGATTCTGCTGGGCGGTGAGCACCGAACCGACTGGATCACCACGTACCCGTTTCCGGCGATGGTCGATCAGGTCAGCGACATCAAGGACTATGCGCCGAGCAAGGGCAACGTGACGATTGGCAGTGATTGCTGGATTTGTGCAGACGCTGTGATTCTTTCCGGCGTGACGATCGGACATGGCGCCATTGTAGGGGCCGGAGCCATGGTCGTACGCGATGTCGCTCCCTTTTCCGTGGTCGGCGGCAATCCGTGCAAATTCATTCGCTGGCGTTTCGAGGAAGACGTTCGCGAACTGCTGCTTCAGGCCGCGTGGTGGGACTGGCCCATGGAGGAGGTCAAGCAGGTTGCGCGCACCTTGTGCAGCTCGGACATGGAGGCGTTTCTGGCTTACGTCCGGCAACGTCAGGGCGCTTCGGACGCCGTGACGAACGGATAGGCTGGCTGTTTGAACGGATGCAAAAACGCCAGACCGGTTTGTATTTATTTCAAGCCTCAGGTTTCGAATGATCTGGCAGAATAGGGCATGGCCTGACTCGTCCAGGCAGTCGCTAAATGATAGAGGGCGTTATGAGTCACGAAAGCATCAACTGGGACACTCTGGGTTTCGATTACATCAAGACCGACAAACGCTACCTGTCTCACTGGCGCGATGGTGCCTGGGATGCGGGCTCGCTCACGGAAGACAACACGCTGCACATCAGCGAAGGCTCCACTGCACTGCATTATGGTCAGCAGTGCTTCGAGGGGCTCAAGGCCTATCGTTGCAAGGACGGTTCGATCAACCTGTTCCGTCCCGACCAGAACGCCCAGCGCATGCAGCGCAGCTGTTCCCGTCTGTTGATGCCCCACGTGCCTACCGATGTGTTCATCGAAGCCTGCAAGCAGGTGGTGAAAGCCAACGAGCGTTTCATCCCGCCCTACGGTTCCGGTGGCGCGCTGTACCTGCGCCCGTTCGTGATCGGCGTGGGTGACAACATCGGCGTGCGCACTGCACCTGAATTCATCTTCTCGATCTTCTGCATTCCGGTGGGCGCCTATTTCAAGGGCGGCCTGAAGCCGAATAACTTCGTGATCTCCGGCTACGACCGAGCAGCACCGAATGGCACCGGTGCGGCCAAGGTCGGTGGCAACTACGCCGCCAGCCTGATGCCGGGTTCCGAAGCCAAGAAACACAGCTTCGCCGATTGCATCTACCTGGACCCGCAGACTCATTCCAAGATCGAAGAAGTGGGTTCGGCCAACTTCTTCGCCATCACCAATGACGATGTGTTCCTGACACCGAAGTCGCCGTCCGTGCTGCCGGGCATCACCCGTCTGTCGCTGATCGAGCTGGCCAAATCCCGCCTGGGCCTGACGGTCGAAGAGGGCGATGTGTTCATCGACAAAATCGGTGAATTCAAGGAAGCCGGCGCGTGCGGTACCGCTGCGGTGATCACGCCGATTGGCGGGATCTCATACAAGGACAAGCTGCATGTGTTCTACAGTGAAACCGAAGTGGGTCCGGTTACCCAGCGTCTGTACAAGGAACTGACCGGTGTGCAGTCCGGTGATATAGAGCCGCCAGCGGGCTGGATCGTCAAGGTCTGATTCTGGCCTTGATCGTGCGCACCGCTGCGCGCTCGGCGTTATGCACAAGTCTGCCTCGACACTGATCGTGCCCATCGCTCCGCGTGGGCATGCGTCCCGTGACGCTCCGCGTCACACATGGCGCAGATTGCGGACTCAGTGAGCCGAGCGCATGACGTGGATAACGCTGGAGCTTGGGCGCACATCTGCGCCAGATTCGAGAGCGGACGCGGAGCGTCCTGAGCGGCATTCCCACGCGGAGCGTAGGAACGATCAGCGTGATCTCAAGCACGCCGATCATGCCCATGCTTGTGCTCAGCGTTATACCCGAGTCTTACTGAAACCACGGGTACGTATTCAGTCAGATACTTTCGTTTTAGCCCCATTTTGTGCGTCTTCCCGACTGTGCGTATCACGTGAGCGCGGTTTGAAGCGGTCAGGCCGCAGGCTCCTTCTCCGGACCCAGCACAATCGCCAGGTGTCGCAAGTCATCCACCTCAACGCTGAAGCTCTTTCCCGATGGGCTCTTCGTCAGCGTGCCCAGCGCGTAGACCGTGAAAAACTTCACTTCATCGGCATGGCTCAGCAGTTCGATGATGTAGCGGCTGGAGCGATAGGCCTGCATTTGCGCGGGCGACACGTAGAGCGTCACCAGCTTGCCCTCCAGCCTGTCAAAGAACTTGAACTTGAAACCCTGCCCGTAGCGCTGTTCCACCAGCCCGCCGCCGTACAGCACACGTCCGTTGTCGCCCAACTGTGCGTATTTGATGTGGCGAAAGTACGAACGCAGTGACAGCTCGCCCTGACCCGGAATGCGCAGTTTCAGCAGCTTGAACTCCTCGGGTGAGAGCTCGGCCCTTGCCTGGCGATAACTGTCCACCAGGCGTTCGAGGTTGTTGGTGCGGGTTTCGCTGTAACGTGGTGCTTTTGGTTCGGCAGGCGGGACAGGTGCAGTGCTGACAGCCGCTGGCGGGGCGGGACTGCCTGCTTTTTCCACGCCGGACTTTTCCTTGGCGGGCTCCTTTATCGTCGGGTCGAACACGTCGATATAGTCGTCCAGCTTGCGCTTGGCCTTGCGCAGCGCCGCTTGAGGATCATTGGTGTCGACCTGCTCTTCAACGGGGTCGTCTGCATCCGCATCCACCCACTCACAGTCCGGGTGATGGTCGTAATGCGGGTTGGCGCGAAAGTGCGCGGCGACAAAGGTCGGGTTGTCCTGAGGCTTGACGTCGTAGCGAACCCCGGTCACCTTCGCGCCCATTGTCCGGCAGGCTTCGTTCGAGCACAGAAACTCGAAGCGCTTGCGGGGCGGCTCGTGAGAGAAATATTCGCGACGAGCGCCTGCAATGGACATTTCCTGCTGCAGTTCGACACAGAACGCGCGGGTGATGGGTTTTGTGGGCTTCATGCTCGCAGTTGCCTTCCAGACGGTTGATCCTGCAACACGCTATTTCAGCCGGTCCCGCCATGCAACAAGTGCCTGGCGGGCTCGGGCCTTCGTGTCGGTTACTGGGCGGGTACGGCCAGCCATTCACTCAGGGCCTGCTGATAGGCGCCTGTGGCTTTACTCAGGTGCAGCCACTGATCGACGTAGGCTTTCCAGGTCACATCGTCACGTGGCAGCAGGTAGGCCTTCTCGCCGTATTGCATGTACTGCGTCGGATTGACCGCACACAGCCCCGGCATACGCTTCTGCTGATAGAGCGCTTCCGAGGCGTCGGTGATCATCACGTCGGCTTTCTTGTCGAGCAGTTCCTGAAAGATGGTCTTGTTGTCGTGGAACGCGATGGGTGCCTGAGGCAGGTAGGCACGAGCGAACGCTTCATTGGTGCCGCCTGCGGGCTCGATCAGGCGAACCGACGGTTTGTTGATCTGCTCGATGGTCTGGTACAGCGCCTGGTCTTCACAGCGCACCAGCGGGATCTTGCCGTCGATGTCCAGCGTGTTGCTGAAAAACGCTTTCTTCTGACGCTCCAGCGAAACGGAGATGCCGCCCATCGCAATGTCGCACTTGCCGGCAATCATGTCCGGCATCAGGGTTTTCCAGGTAGTCGGCACCCATTGCACGTTTACGCCCAGGCTCTTGGCCAGCGAGCGGGCCATGGTGATGTCGATACCTTCGTACTCACCGTCTTCGCGATGAAAGGTGTAGGGCTTGTAGTCGCCCGTGGTGCATACCGACAACTGGCCAGCCTGCATCACCTTGTCCAGGTGCGAAGACGATTCCTCTGCCTGCGCCATGCCTGTCAGGCCCAACAGAAGGGCAGCCGATACGCTGTAGTTCAGTTTCATCATGAGAGTGGGGGCTCGCGTGTGTCGTCGGTTTTTATTGGTAGCGACAGAGTGCTTCATTTGCAGGCCGGATGTGAAGCAGGAACAAGGCCTTGCGTGCAAAAGAAGCGCGCTCAGGACACAGCAGGTTGTCAGGTATACAACTCTTCCAGTGACATCAGCTGTTCTTCGATAAGGGTCATTTGCGATTCCCAGTCGGCCTGGGTTCTTTTCCAGGTTTCGCCTTCATGGGCGTAGAGGAAGTCGACGATGGTGTGAGTAACCTTGCCTTTGCCTACCGCGCCGAACGCCTCGGCGCTCAGCGCCCGGGCCAGCATATCCAGTTGGGCGGCATGGTTCAGCCAGTGCCAGTGGTCCTTGATCACCACCTTGTCGAGCAGAATGCATTGCTTCTTGAAGGCCCTGAGTGCAGATCCCAGAGCGCTTGCCGCCAGCAGTGTATTGATCTTGCCGACATCGTGGCCGGACTTCTGATTGGCCGTCGGGCCGAAAAACCATTCGTTGAAACCGATTTCTATCTCCCGGAACGCGACATTGGCGTCCCAGATGATGCTCAAGGCTTTTTGCTGGCGGGTCTCGCGCTTCCACGAGCCGTAGGCCTTGAACACCACACCGGCGATACCGATCACCGCCAGCGCTTCGCTCAGCGAAGACGCCGCCTCGACAATGTAATAGGCATTGGCGGCACTGCCCGGCGATGTGCTGAAGGCTGCGCTGTAAAAAACTGCTGCTACAACGACCACCAGCGCAAAACAGGCACTGTAGAACCCGAAAGCGTAGGGGTCTTTCATGGGGTGTTACGGCCTCATCCGTAAATGATCGAAGAGTTTGTGTCAGGTTAGCCGAGGCTGCGAAGGTTTGCAGCGTCGAGGGGCACGCGACGCAGGTCGAAGTTTTTGCATCAAAACCGCACCGACTGTGGTCACACGTGTTGTCGTATCCGAACACGTTGATGAGCACAGCGAAGAAGGCCGCTTGATCGGTGCCGTTTCACGCTCATCACGTTTAACCTCGATTCCTCCATCAAGGACGTACTGACTTTATGAAACCTTATCTTTGGCTGGGCCTGCTGGGCATGTTTTCCGTCGGCGTACAGGCCGCATCGCTGGATGTTCCGATCAATCTGGTCAGCGCTGATGGCGCACCGAAGCCGATTGGCACCGTGTCGGTCAGTGAAACAGAGTACGGGCTGGTGTTCACTCCCAACCTCAAGGACCTGCCGGCAGGCGTTCATGGTTTTCATGTTCATGAAAATGGTAGCTGCGATGCGGGCACCAAAGATGGCGTTAAGGTCGCCGCGCTGGCCGCTGGCGGGCACTTCGACCCGGCCAAGACCGGCAAGCATCTGGGGCCATACGCCGACGGTCATCTGGGCGACCTGCCTGCTCTGTACGTCAATGCCGATGGCACTGCGAACTACCCGGTTCTGGCACCGCGCCTGAAGAAAATTTCCGAAATCAAAGGCCATGCGCTGATGGTGCATGCCGGTGGCGACAACCATTCCGACCATCCAAAGCCTCTGGGCGGTGGTGGTGAACGGGCTGCCTGTGGCGTGATCTGATCGCGGTTTTGTAGTCTGGCGAGCACGCCTGACCTGCAGCAGACGCGTTTGTTTGTGGCAGGTCTGGCGCTGTCGCGCAGCAAGCGCCGGACTGTGAGAGACGCCGCCTGTGTCTCTGACACAGCGCTGTCTTGCAGCAAAACAGGACCGTGGGAGGCGGCTTGCCGGCGATGCAGTCGACGCGGTATGTCAGAAAAATCGCGTCATCGCCGGCAAGCCG
The DNA here is from genome assembly GCF_030209155.1 of Pseudomonas sp. fls2-241-TYG-175. Taxonomy (NCBI): domain Bacteria; kingdom Pseudomonadati; phylum Pseudomonadota; class Gammaproteobacteria; order Pseudomonadales; family Pseudomonadaceae; genus Pseudomonas; species Pseudomonas sp. fls2-241-TYG-175. Next base: position 207,977 of record NZ_JARVSO010000006.1, read on the forward strand.
CCTCTTATCAAACAACCTGTAAACCACTGAAGAAACTG
>NZ_JARVSO010000005.1:0-162775 GCF_030209155.1 Pseudomonas sp. fls2-241-TYG-175
GTCACGGGAGGCATGCCCACGCGGAGCGATGGGCACGATCAGTGTTGAGGCGGACCTGTGTATAACGATGAGCGCGGAGTGGGAACAATCGGACTGTATATGACATGGCGCATGGCTCTTGCGCGCATCGACACCTCCGGCTCCCCTCCAAAACCCTGATCGGTTATCCTCCTGCATCGTCTTGCAAAACCGGACCTTGCCATGACCCCTGCCCGTCTCATTGCGCCCTTGAGCCTTGCTCTGTTGAGTGCCTGCGCACAAACCCCGAAAAACATCGTCTCCATCGACAGCCAAAGTGACTGTCCATTGAGCCTCAAGGCCGGACAAACGCTGATTCTGACCCTGCCCAGCAATCCCACGACAGGCTTTCGCTGGCTGACTCAGAACCCGGCACAGGACATCCTGCGCAGCCTGGGGCCTGAGGTGTATGCCAACGGCGGTAACAAGGAGATGATCGGCAGCGGCGGCGAGTCGGTCTGGCGGTTCAAAGCCGCTCAGGCGGGCAGCGGACGCCTGCTGATGGTCTATCAGCAACCCTGGGCACCGGAAGTACCAGCCGAGCAGACCTTCGATTGTTCGATCAAGGTGAACTGAGGCCTTTTCAACAGTCCGCGCGGCGGCTCATCCGGGAAGCTGCGCCAGACCATGCATCACGACGACAACTTGGCTAGAATGCCCGCCTTTCAAAGCCTTCGCCGGAATCGCCGTGAGCAAAGAACCCGACCGCCTATTCGCCCAGCCCCTGGCCCAAGTGCCTGACTTCGCCTTCAACGAAGACGTGGTGCGGGTGTTCCCGGACATGATCAAGCGCTCGGTGCCCGGTTACCCGACCATTGTCGAGAACCTTGGCGTGCTTGCGGCGCAGTTCGCCCAGCCTGATACCGTTCTTTACGACTTGGGCAGTTCGCTGGGAGCCGTCACTCAGGCCCTGCGCCGCCATGTGCGCAACGAAGGGTGCCGGGTCATCGCCATCGACAACTCGGCCGCCATGGTCGAACGCTGCCGCGAATACCTGAATGCCCAGAATTCGATGTTTCAGGAGCTGTTGCCAGTCGAGGTCATCGAGGGTGACATTCTGGGGCTGACGTTCCAGCCCGCCTCGGTGGTGGCACTGAACTTCACGCTGCAATTCATCGCGCCCGAACAGCGTCTGGAGTTGTTGAGCCGTATCCGCCATTCGCTGGTGCCGGGCGGTGCCTTGATCCTCTCGGAAAAGCTGCGCTTCGATGACGGGCAGGAGCACGCGCTGCTGACCGATCTGCACATCGCCTTCAAGCGCGCCAACGGCTACAGCGATCTGGAGATTGCCCAGAAGCGCAGCGCCATCGAGAACGTCATGAAACCCGACAGCCTCGAAGAACATCGCCAACGTCTGCTCGCCGCCGGTTTTTCCAAGGTGGTGCCGTGGTTCCAATGCCTTAACTTTGCCTCGTTGATTGCCCTGCCATGATTGATCTCGCTTCACTTGTCCGCCGTCTGGCACGTACTCCACTGGCCGAATGGGCCAACGGCCTGCAGGCCCAGCTCGATACCAAGATGACCAAAGGGCACGGCGACCTGCAGCGCTGGCAGAGTGCGCTGGACGCCCTGCCAGCACTGACGCCGAGCCGTGTCGAACTGACCGACAGCTTCACGCTGGAAACCGAATGCGACGGCGAAACCCGCACTGTGCTGCGCAAAGCCTTGATGGGGCTTTCGCCGTGGCGCAAGGGGCCATTCAACGTGTTCGGCGTGCACATCGATACCGAATGGCGCTCCGACTGGAAGTGGTCGCGGGTAGCGCCGCATCTGGACCTGAAAGGCAAACGCGTGCTGGATGTCGGCTGCGGCAACGGCTATTACCAGTGGCGGATGCTCGGTGCCGGGGCTGACTGCGTGATTGGCGTTGATCCCAACTGGCTGTTCTTCTGCCAGTTCCAGGCCATGCAACGCTACCTGCCCGACCTGCCCGCCTGGCACCTGCCTTTCGCGCTGGAAGACCTGCCGGCCAATCTGGAAGGATTCGATACTGTGTTTTCCATGGGCGTGCTGTACCACCGCAAATCGCCCATTGATCACTTGCTGGCGTTGAAAGACTGTCTGGTGAAAGGCGGCGAACTGGTCATGGAGACGCTGGTGATACCGGGCGACGTGCATCAGGTGCTGGTGCCCGAGGATCGCTATGCACAGATGCGCAACGTCTGGTTCCTGCCGTCCGTGCCCGCGCTGGAACTGTGGATGCGCCGCGCAGGTTTTACCGATGTACGCTGTGTGGACGTCAGTCATACAACGGTCGAGGAACAACGCAGCACTGAGTGGATGCGTTTTCAGTCGCTGGGCGACTTCCTCGACCCGAGCGATCCGACCAGAACCGTCGAAGGCCTGCCCGCACCGATGCGGGCCGTGATCGTGGGGCGCAAGCCTTAGGCTTTCAGCACCGGATCACACATCTGTAACCCGCAGTTGCTGAAGAAACACCCTTGTGGGAGGCGCCACCACGTCTTCGACGTAGCGCTGTCGCGCAGCAAACTTCGTGGGAGCGGACCGGGCGGCGTTCCGCTTGTCCGCGAAAAGGCCAGTACATCCGACGAATATTCATCGCCCGAAATACAGTATTCGCGGACAAGTCCGCTCCCACAAGATCCAGTTTCTTCAGTGGCTTACAGGTTGTTTGATAAGAGGCGGCTTGTTGCGCGACAGCGCTACATCGAAGATCTGGTGGGGCCTCCCACAGCCCGTATGGAGATTGGCGCTGCCTATCGCGCAGCCGCGACGATCAGCGCTTTCATCTCTGCCACCGCCGCCTTGAAGCCCACGAACAGTGCATGCGCCACCAGTGCATGGCCGATGTTCAGTTCGTTGATACCCTTGATCGCGGCAATCGGTTCGACGTTGTGATAGTGCAGGCCGTGACCGGCGTTGACGATCAAACCCTGAGCCAGACCAAAGGTCACGCCATCGGCGACCCGTTGCAGCTCTTCAGCCACTTCGACAGGAGTTTGCGCGTCGGCGTAGCGACCGGTGTGCAGTTCGATGGCGGGCGCACCGACACGCGCTGAAGCCGCAATCTGGCGCTCGTCAGCATCAATGAACAACGATACTTCACAGCCGATCTTCGACAGCCGCTCGACCGCTGCCTTGATGCGCGCTTCCTGACCCGCCACGTCCAGACCACCCTCGGTGGTCAATTCCTGACGCGTTTCCGGCACCAGACACACATGCGCCGGACGAATGCGCTCGGCAAACGCGAGCATCTCTTCGGTCACGCCCATTTCAAAGTTCATGCGAGTCTGCAACACGTCCTTGAGCAGCAGCACGTCGCGCTCCTGGATGTGGCGACGGTCTTCGCGCAAGTGAACCGTGATGCCATCGGCACCCGCCTCTTCCGCGTCCAGCGCGGCCTTGACCGGATCCGGGTAACGCGTGCCGCGTGCCTGGCGCAAAGTAGCCACGTGATCGATGTTCACGCCGAGAAGGATGCGGGTGCTTTGAGTCACGGGAGGTCTCCTGAAAGTTGATCGAAGCAGGCCGCAGAGCATAAAGCCTGATTACGGCTTGCGAAACAGTTCACGGCTGACTAATGGACGACCGCCCAAGTGAACGGCCAGTGCCTGACGCATCAGACGCTTGGCGGCAGACAACGCACCCGGCGCGCTCCAGTCGGCTTCGGCCATGGCCAGCAGCTCGACGCCTTGAAATAGACCGGGCTGCAACAGCCAGACCCGTTCCAGCCCGGCGTCGACCTGCAGGCGGTACATGCCGTCTGCGGCCAGAGGCTCACCGTTGATATCGGTATCCAGCGCAAAACCGTAGCCGAGATCGTCCAGCAGACGCCATTCGAATGAGCGAAGCAAGGGCTCGAGCGCCCGTCCTTCGGCAAGGGCGATCAGCGTGGCGGCATAGTGTTCGAACACGGCAGGATGCGGATCTTCGGCAGGCAGCAGACGAATCAGCAATTCATTGAGGTACATGCCACTGAACAGCGCCTCGCCCGTCATCCAGGTCGCGACACCGGCGCTTTCCATACGACCCACGTTCTTCAGCTCGCCGCGCCCGCGAAACTCGACTTCAAGCGGCACGAAGGGGCGTGCCAGCGAACCGGCCTTGCCCTTGGCGCTGCGCAGTACGGCACGCAAGCGGCCCTGAGGCGTGAGGAAATCGACCAACGCGCTGTTTTCACGGTACGCACGGCTGTGCAGCACAAAAGCAGGTTGGCCGGTTGGCGTGCTCATCGGGCGGGCTCGAAAAGGAAAATGTTCACCCGGCCGGTGGCCGGGTGAAAAGACAACCTAGAGGTCGCCGTAGCCCAGCGAGCGCAGTGCGCGCTCATCGTCGGACCAGCCACCCTTGACCTTCACCCAGAGGTTGAGCATCACCTTGGAGTCGAACAGCAGCTCCATGTCGCGACGGGCATCACTGCCGATGCGTTTGATACGCTCGCCCTTGTCGCCAATGATGATCTTCTTCTGACCGTCGCGTTCGACGAGGATCAGCGCATGGATGTGCAGGGTGCGACCCTGCTGCTTGAACTCTTCGATTTCGACGGTGATCTGGTACGGAAGCTCGGCACCCAGCTGGCGCATGATCTTCTCGCGAACCAGTTCGGCGGCCAGGAAGCGACTGCTGCGGTCGGTGATCTGGTCTTCCGGGAAGAAGTGATCATTTTCCGGCAGGTGGGAGGCGATCAGGCCTTCCAGTGCTTCAAGGTTGTGACCGTGCTGCGCAGAGATCGGCACAATGGACGCATTCGGCAGCTGGCCTTGCAGCCATTCCAGATGCGGCATCAGATCGCTCTTGTCTTCGATGCGGTCGGTCTTGTTGATCGCCAGAATGACTGGACCCTGAACGTATTGAACACGCTCCAGCACCATCTGGTCTTCGTCGGTCCAGCGCGTGCGGTCGACAACGAAGATCACCACATCGACGTCTTTCAACGCAGCCGAAGCGGTCTTGTTCATGTAGCGGTTCAGCGCTTTCTCGCCGTTCTTGTGCATGCCCGGGGTATCGACGTAGATCGCCTGCACGGCACCCTCGGTCTTGATGCCCAGCATGTTGTGACGGGTGGTCTGCGGCTTGCGCGAAGTGATCGCCAGCTTCTGACCGAGAATGTGATTGAGCAGCGTGGACTTGCCTACGTTAGGGCGGCCGACGATGGCAACATAGCCACAGCGTGTTGCAGTTGTATCAGTCATGACCGTTCTCCACGCCAAGGGCAATGAGTGCTGCAGCTGCGGCTACCTGTTCGGCAATCCGGCGGCTGACACCCTGACCTCGACTCTTTTCATTCAATAAGGTGATTTCGCATTCGACGAAGAACGTCCGGCAATGCGGCTCACCCTGGATGTCCACCACTTCGTAACGTGGCAGATCACAGGCCCGTGACTGCAGAAATTCCTGCAGACGGGTTTTCGGGTCCTTGTTGGTGTCTACCAGCGTCAGGCTGTCGAACTCGGTCGTCAACCACGCCAGTACGCGCTCACGCGCAGCGTCCATGCCTGCATCGAGATAGATGGCACCGATCAACGCTTCGAGAGCATCGGCCAGAATCGATTCACGACGGAATCCGCCGCTCTTCAATTCACCGGATCCCAATCGCAGGTATTCACCCAGATCAAAACCGCGTGCCAGCAACGCCAGCGTCTCGCCTTTCACCAACCGTGCACGCAGACGCGACAGCTGACCTTCACGGGCCTGAGGAAAGCGCTCGAACAGCGCCTCGCCGGCCACAAAGTTGAGAATGGCATCACCGAGGAATTCCAGACGCTCGTTGTTACGACCGGCAAAACTGCGGTGGGTCAGGGCCAGGACCATCAGTTCCTGATCCTTGAAGGTGTAGCCGAGCTGACGCTCAAGGCGGCTCAAGGATACGCTCACGGTCTGCCCACGCTCAGTTGCTTGTCGAACTTGATGACCACGTCGATGTTCTGGATCAATGGCTCACGCTGTTCATAGTTCAAATGGGCGTTGAACGTATTGTTCTCCACCGTTACTTTTAAAGCCTTGTTCAAATCTATATCCCGGATGCTGTTGAGCTGCATGCTCTTTTCGACATAACTGTAAAATTCGCTGACCGTGGTGATATCCAGGCCTTTGTTGGTCTCGACCGCTTCGATGATTTTCGTCATCGACATGTAGTCGAGATAATGGGGAACGATCTTCATCGCCGTGCTCACCGCAAATGCGACGAGCGCCAGCGTCAGCAACCATCCGACCCACGACATACCTTTTTGAGAAGCAGGGAACGTCATGTTCACTGTTGACCCTCCTGGGTGCGCTGCCAGCGGCAGGCCAAAACGTTCCCAAATGACATACGGCGCTGCTCAGGCAGCGCCGCATGGATTATTTGATCAGACCTACCCGTGAAAAATTGGGGAAGTGACTCAGTTTCGGCTCGGGCCAGCTCATCCAGACAGCAAACGCCTTGCCGACGATGTTCTTGTCCGGAACCATGCCCAGCTCGTCCTTGGGAATGTTGGGGTCATCCCAGTAACGGCTGTCGTTGGAGTTGTCCCGGTTGTCGCCCATCATGAAGTAGTGCGCGGCAGGCACGGTCCACTCGGTGTCGGGCGGCGCACGGTAGCGGCTCATCTCCTGACGGATCTGGTGCTCGACAGTGCCCAGTTGCTCTTCGTACAGTTCGGCACTGCCCAGTGTTCCGGGCTCGGTGCCGATCAGTTTCTTGGCAACCAGTTCGCCGTTCACGAACAGGCGCTTGTCACTGGTGTAACGAATGCGGTCGCCCGGCAAGCCGATGACACGCTTGATGTAGTTGACGCTCGGGTCGCTCGGGTAGCGAAACACCATAACATCGCCACGCTGCGGATCACCGATCTGAATCACCTTCTGGTCCAGTACGGGCAAACGAATGCCGTAGGAGAACTTGTTGACCAGAATGAAATCACCCACGTCCAGTGTCGGCTTCATGGAGCCCGACGGAATCTGGAAGGGTTCGACCAGAAACGAGCGCAGGACCAGGACGATGAACAGGACCGGAAAGAACGACTTGCCGTATTCAACCAGCAAGGGTTCCTTGTCCAGTCGCTCGACGACAGCAATGTCAGGCTCTGCGACGCTGCCCTGATAATTGGCGATGGCCACCCGGCGACGAGGCGCCAGGAACACCAGGTCAATCAGTGCAAGCACGCCACAGACGAAGACAGCGATGACCAACAACAGCGGGAAATTTAGTGACATAGGACCTGACTATTCCAACCTGAGCACTGCAAGGAAAGCTTCCTGTGGAATCTCCACGTTGCCGACCTGCTTCATGCGTTTCTTACCGGCCTTCTGCTTCTCGAGCAATTTGCGTTTACGGCTCACGTCGCCGCCATAACACTTGGCCAGTACGTTCTTTCTGAGCGCCTTGACGGTTGTCCGGGCCACGATCTGACCGCCAATGGCGGCCTGAATTGCCACGTCGAACATCTGCCGCGGGATCAGTTCTTTCATCTTCTCGGTCAACGCGCGCCCTTTGTAGTGCGCGTTGTCACGGTGAACGATCAGCGCCAGGGCATCGACCTTCTCGCCGTTGATCAGTACATCGAGCTTGACCAGATTGGCCGACTGATAACGGTCGAAATGATAATCCAGCGAAGCATAACCGCGGCTGACTGACTTCAAACGATCGAAGAAGTCCAGAACCACTTCGTTCATCGGCAGATCGTAGCTGACCTGAACCTGCGTTCCGAGGAACAGCATGTCGTGCTGCACGCCACGTTTTTCGATGCACAGCGTGATGACGTTGCCCAGGTGCTCCTGAGGCACAAGAATATTTGCCCGAACGATAGGTTCGCGCATATCTTCGATGGCTGACAGGTCTGGCAATTTGGACGGGTTGTCGACGTAAATCGTTTCACCGGTCTTCAGCAGCAGCTCGAAGATAACGGTTGGCGCCGTGGTGATCAGGTCCAGATTGTATTCGCGTTCCAGACGCTCCTGGATGATCTCCATGTGGAGCATGCCCAGGAAGCCGCAACGGAAGCCGAAGCCCAGCGCGTCCGAGCTTTCCGGCAGGTACTGCAGCGAAGAATCGTTGAGCGTCAGTTTCTGCAACGCTTCGCGGAAGTCTTCGAAATCATCGGAGCTGACCGGGAACAGACCGGCGTACACCTGCGGCTGGATACGTTTGAAGCCCGGCAATACGTCCACATCGGGCGTGGTGCTGAGTGTCAGGGTGTCACCGACCGGCGCACCATGAATATCCTTGATGCCGGCGATGATGAAGCCCACTTCGCCCGCTTTCAGATCGACCGTTGCGGTGTGCTTGGGGTTGAATACCCCGACGCTGTCGACCAGGTGCATCTTGCCGGTGGATTTGACGAGAATCTTGTCGCCTTTCCTGACCCGGCCATGGCGTACACGCACCAGGGACACGACGCCCAGGTAGTTGTCGAACCAGGAGTCGATGATCAACGCTTGCAGCGGGTCTTCGATATTGCCGGTCGGTGCCGGAATGGTCGTGACCAGGCGCTCGAGCACTTCATCAACGCCCATGCCGCTCTTGGCACTGCAGCCCACGGCGTCGGTGGCATCGATGCCGATGATCTTCTCGATCTCTTCCTTGACGCGGTCCGGATCGGCCTGCGGCAAGTCCATCTTGTTCAGTACCGGCATGACCTCAAGGCCCTGCTCGATAGCGGTGTAGCAGTTGGCAACCGACTGTGCCTCGACGCCCTGACCCGCATCGACGACCAGCAACGCGCCTTCACAGGCCGCCAGCGAACGGCTGACCTCATAGGTGAAGTCCACGTGACCGGGCGTGTCAATGAAGTTCAGCTGGTAGGTAATACCGTCTTTGGCCTTGTAGTACAGGGTGACGCTGTGGGCCTTGATGGTGATCCCGCGCTCGCGCTCAAGATCCATGGAGTCGAGCACCTGCGCTTCCATTTCGCGCTCGGACAGGCCACCGCACATTTGAATGAAGCGGTCGGCCAGCGTCGACTTGCCATGGTCAATGTGGGCGATGATGGAGAAATTGCGGATATGACTCAAATCACTCACGGATCAACACTCAAAAAGGTTGCAGGCAGATTGCCCGCCGAAAAATAGCCGGGAATTGTACCTGATGGATGCCCGAGGCGTCACGCTTGCAGGTAGACCGATCGGTTTCAGGCCTAATCACAGACATGAAAAAGGGCGACCGTGGCCGCCCTTCCTCATCAGACCTGACTGTTATTCGTCCAGCTTGAACGTAATGAACGTCGCGCGGCCCTGACGCAGGACACGCATCGAGACAGATCGATCCTTCGGCAGGCTTTTCGCCACGTCGGTGAACTGCTTGGCCGAGGTGATCGCCTGATTGTTCAGGTGGGTGATCACATCACCGGCCTGCAGACCGATCAGCGAAGCCGGACCACCGGTCACTTCCTTGATCGCCACGCCGCCTTTCAGGTCCAGGCTTTTCTTCTGCTCGGCGGTCAGTTCGATCACCGAAACACCCAGACGATTGCTGCTGCGCTCGGCACCGGCACCCGGTACGCCGCCCATTTCCTGGCCTTCGTCCGGCAGTGCGCCGACGGTGACCGTGACGTTCTGACGCTTGCCGTCGCGAATCACTTCAAGCTCGGCCTTGCTGCCGTCCTTGAGGTTGCCGATCAGGTGCGGCAGGTCGGCCGACATGATGATCGGCTGGCCGTTGGCGCTCAGAATCACGTCACCCACCTGCAGACCGCCCTTGGCAGCCGGACCGTCTTCAAGCACCTGCGCAACCAGTGCACCGGCAGGCTTGTCCAGACCGAAGGACTCAGCCAGATCCTTGTTCACTTCCTGAATCACGACACCCAGCCAGCCGCGGCTGACCTTGCCGCTGGCCTTGAGCTGATTGGCGACATCCATGGCAACGTCGATCGGAATCGCGAACGACAGGCCCATGAAGCCGCCCGAGCGAGTGAAAATCTGCGAGTTGATACCCACGACTTCACCGGCCATGTTGAACAGCGGACCACCGGAGTTGCCCGGGTTGATCGCCACGTCCGTCTGGATGAACGGCACGTAGGTGTCATTCGGCAGGCTGCGGCCCTTGGCGCTGACAATACCCTTGGTCACCGAATGATCGAAGCCGAACGGCGAACCGATCGCCAGTACCCACTCACCGACCTTGAGCTTGTTGGAGTTACCCAGCTTGGCGGTTGGCAGGTCCTTGCCTTCGATTTTCAGAACAGCCACGTCAGTGCGCGGATCGGTACCGACCAGCTTGGCTTTCAGTTCGCTGCGGTCGGAGAGGCGCACGAGAATTTCGTCCGCGCCGTCGATCACATGGTTGTTGGTCAGCACATAGCCATCGGGCGAGATGATGAAGCCCGAGCCCAGCGACTGGGCCTCGCGCTGGCGATCACCCTTGCCTGGCGGACGGGTTCCCGGCGGCATGCTGCGCTCGAGAAATTCGCGCAGCATCGGTGGCAGACCTTCGAGGTCCGGCACTTGCTGATTGGCGATGGCCCGGTCAGGCAGCTTCTGCCGGGTACTGATATTCACCACCGCCGGCGATGCCTGCTCCACCAGCCCGGTGAAGTCCGGCAGGTTCTCGGCCTGTACGGCAGCGACCTGCCCGAGCATCAGCACGGCGGCAATTAGGGATAGATAAGATTTCATGCGTGGTATCGACATACGGCTCCCATTCACAACGAGCAAAGTTAAGCAGTACAAGGTCAGCTGACTCAGAGACCCGACACCGTGCGGTGCCCTCCCCTGATACTTTTTTACGGCCCACAAACGACAAAGGCCAGAGCTGCGAGGCTGTGACCTATAGAAAAAAACGAGATGTTTTGCAACCTGCAAACCTCACCAAACATTTCAGCGTCTCAGCACAGGGCCAGGTTGACTGCAGTCTGGCAGTTCGTTGGACCCAAGATGAAATAATTTACATCTTGGGCGCTCGCCACAGTATCGAACTACTTTTTCGCCTGGGTTTCGGTACCACGAATGGACAGCGCAACGCGCTCCGCAGTGCCCAACGGTATCTCTCCGACCACTGTAACCATGGTGTCGCCCTGAGGCGTGGTCAGGCGTCGGGATACTGCAACGGTAGGACCCAGCTGAGTACGAATGTCGGACGATGCATTACCGCTCACGGGCTCGATAAACACCGAAAACCGTGCCAGACCATCGCCATACATCAGGCTGGTCACTGGCGAGTGCGAATCGTGCTCCTTGCGTACACCACTGCTGCTGAGCTCGAAACCCGGCGGCAGCCAGTCCGAACGCCAGGCGACCGGAGTGACCTGCGCCTTGGACTTGGCCTTCGTAGCCACTACCGGCTTGCAATCGGCACTGACCTGAAGCATCTGATCAGTCGGTACGGTGGCGGTTTCCAGGTCGGTGAACTGGAAACGCTCGAGCAGCTGCCCTTTGTCGCTTAACAACAACGACTTCAGCGCAAGGCCAGTCTCGTTATCGATATGCAACTCCATACCGTAACGATGCTGATCCTTCGGCGTCACTGCCACAATAGTAGTCGCACGCCCAGCCACTCGCGACTTGCCGACGACTTTCATGTCGTACCAGTCGGAGAGTTTCTTGACGTCGAAATTTCGAGAGGAGGAGCCGGCGCTGGTGACGCCTGCTTCCAGAGTGCCACTGACGCACTGGGTAAGCCCGTCGATACGTGACACTTCAAGAGCAGAACCATCAAGCTGCAACAAGCGCTCACTGACCTTGCCGTCCGCTACGCGGTGCCAGATCCGGTGGGTAGAGAAACTACCGTTGCGCTCGTAAACAAAAGTACCTTGATAGCTTTGCTGCTGATCAACCTGCCCAAGACGCTTGAGCATGTCCTGGGCATCATCGGCATGCACTGGGAGGGCAAGCCATCCACCAAGCAACAACGGCAGTAGAGGGACGACTCGCATGTTCCTCCTTAACGGTTTTCCAGGCTGGCGGCACGAGCGTAAGGCAGCGCGCTTTCAGTACCCTTCAGCGCAGCTTCCTGAGCGTGCTGGCGCAGGTAGCCTGGCAGACGCTTGTCGCCTTCACCGGCCTGACCTTGCAACACACCGTTGGCCATCGGGCCTGGTGCCTGTTCGGCGCTCTCGGTATAACCCGCCAGTACCGCCGGGCCCTTGACCTGTGGAACGGTCAGGTTGGCAGGCTGCTGGGTCTGCTGTGCCAGCTGCGTACCGGTGATTTCATCCTGGTTGTACAGGCGAACACCAGCCAGAACAGCGACGGTTACCGAAGCGGCCACGGCCAGACGACCCAGCGAGCGCCACGGACCGCGGGCTGCTTTCAGGGGGCTGACTTCATCGGCAATCGCAGCGGACACAGCCGCCGAAATATCCAGATGAGGCATCAACAGTTCCTTGTGCATCGCTGCACGGGCAATCTGATAACGCGACCATGTGGCACGTGTATCTGCATCGTCAATGGCATTCAATACCCGACGCAATTCCAACTCGTCCGCTTCATTATCCATCACTGCGGACAGCGATTCCTGCAGGGCTTCACGACTCATGGCGGGTTCCTCTCTTGGGCTATCGCCGCTGTCTCAGGATTCCTGCAACAACGGCTGCAGGGCTTTATCGATGGCTTCCCGAGCGCGAAAGATGCGAGAGCGCACGGTACCAACAGGACATTGCATGACGCTCGCAATGTCTTCGTAACTCAGACCATCGAATTCACGTAAAGTTAGTGCAGTACGCAAATCCTCCGGGAGAAGCTGGATGGTCCGATGGACAGTGCCCTCGATCTCATCCCTCAACAATGCACGCTCCGGCGACTCGATGTCCTTGAGGCCATGATCGCCATCGTAGAACTCCGCGTCCTCAGACCTTACATCGCTATCAGGCGGTCGCCGACCTCGCGACACCAGATAGTTTTTCGCCGTGTTGATGGCGATGCGATACAGCCACGTGTAAAACGCACTGTCACCGCGGAAATTTCCGAGTGCGCGGTAAGCCTTGATAAAAGCTTCCTGCGCAACATCCTGAGCCTCATGGGTGTCGTGCACGAAACGCACGATCAACCCTAGAATCTTGTGCTGATACTTCAGCACCAACAGATCAAATGCCCGCGTATCACCGCGCTGTACGCGCTCGACAAGCTGCTGATCCTCTTCCTGGGTTAGCATGAACACTCCTCATTGAGCTTAAAGGAGCGTTGCAACTGATATTGTTCAGGCTCGCAAACATAGACTCGGGCTTTTCGCAAAAGTTCTCCCCCTTCAAGCAAGTTTCCTGCAGGCAATCATAAAGCCTGCAAGAAAAACGCAGCTCGACCGGATCGGCTGCGTGAATAGTCTTGTCGTCAGATGCACAGTCGATGATCACTTATCTAAACCTGCACATGCCGACGCTGTTCCTTTATAGGCAACCTGCTATTGAGCCTGGATCCCGGTGAAAAGTTCCATCGACCCAAAGACAGGTGTGAACGCAAACTGCCTCGCTGCTCTTGATCATTGAATGTATTTCAAGGATTGAAGCAGCGCAAAACGGAGTGCATCACGCCGGGGACTGGAGCACAATCGTCACCCGCCGTGGTTTCACATTGCCATGAGGCGCGGCTATTGTGCCGATCCCCCTTTACTTATACTAGTGGCCGCCGAGAGCAGAATTCACAGATGAGCCAACATTTTCAGCACGACGTACTGATCATCGGCAGCGGAGCGGCAGGCTTGAGCCTTGCACTGACGCTTCCAGCCCATCTGCGCATCGCGGTTCTGAGCAAGGGTGACCTGTCAAACGGCTCCACTTTCTGGGCCCAGGGCGGTGTCGCGGCAGTGCTTGATGACACCGATACAGTGCAGTCGCACGTCGAAGACACGCTCAACGCTGGCGGCGGTCTTTGCGACGAAGAGGCCGTGCGCTTCACGGTCGAACACAGCCGTGAAGCCATTCAATGGCTGATCGATCAGGGCGTGCCGTTTACCCGCGGCGACCATGCGGACGCTGAGGAAAGCGGCTTCCAGTTCCACCTGACCCGTGAAGGCGGTCACAGCCATCGCCGGATCATTCACGCCGCCGATGCCACCGGCGCGGCGATTTTCCGGACATTGCTCGAGCAGGCCAGCAAACGGCCCAACATCGAACTGCTCGAACAGCGCGCCGCCATCGACCTGATCACCGAACGCCGACTGGGTCTGGAAGGCCAGCGCTGCCTGGGCGCCTACGTGCTGAACCGCAAAAGCGGCGAGGTCGACACTTATGGCGCACGCTTCACGATCCTGGCGTCCGGTGGCGCGGCGAAAGTCTATCTCTACACCAGCAACCCTGACGGCGCATGCGGTGATGGCATCGCAATGGCCTGGCGTGCCGGCTGTCGGGTCGCGAATCTGGAGTTCAACCAATTCCATCCAACCTGCCTGTATCACCCGCAAGCCAAGAGCTTTCTGATCACTGAAGCACTGCGTGGCGAAGGCGCTTATCTGAAACTGCCGAACGGCGAGCGTTTCATGCCACGTTTCGACGAACGGGCAGAACTGGCGCCCCGCGACATTGTGGCCCGCGCCATTGACCACGAGATGAAGCGCCTGGGTATCGACTGCGTCTATCTGGACATCAGCCATAAACCCGAGGCGTTCATCAAGACGCACTTTCCTACGGTGTACGAGCGCTGCCTCGAGTTTTCAATCGACATTACCCGTCAGCCGATCCCGGTCGTCCCTGCCGCGCACTACACCTGCGGCGGCGTGATGGTCGACAGCCGGGGACACACAGACGTGCCGGGGCTTTATGCGATTGGCGAAACCAGTTTCACCGGCCTGCACGGCGCCAACCGGATGGCCAGCAATTCGTTGCTGGAATGCTTTGTCTATGCACGCTCTGCGGCGCAGGACATCGAGAAACAACTGGGCGACATTCAGATGCCAGCCGATCTTCCGGCGTGGGACGCCAGTCAGGTGACCGATTCGGACGAAGACGTGATCATTGCGCACAACTGGGATGAATTACGCAGATTCATGTGGGACTACGTCGGCATCGTGCGCACCAACAAGCGACTGCAACGCGCCCAGCACCGTGTGCGACTGTTACTGGATGAGATCGACGAGTTTTACAGTAACTACAAGGTCAGCCGTGACCTGATCGAGTTGCGCAACCTGGCGCAAGTAGCTGAGCTGATGATCCGCTCGGCCATGGAGCGCAAGGAAAGCCGCGGGCTGCATTACACGCTGGATTATCCGGACCTGCTGCCTGAAGCGCTGGACACTATTCTGATACCACCCACCTACGTCGGCTGAACTTCAGCCGTACGCGCAAGCGCCGGTGAATATCCGGCGTCTGCGCATCAAAGGGAATGCAGCAGCTGTGGACTTGCCGCGCGGGCCGCCCGCCATTCACCAGACGAAAGCGCAGAATCACGACC
Organism: Pseudomonas sp. fls2-241-TYG-175; assembly: GCF_030209155.1. Lineage (NCBI taxonomy): Bacteria > Pseudomonadati > Pseudomonadota > Gammaproteobacteria > Pseudomonadales > Pseudomonadaceae > Pseudomonas > Pseudomonas sp. fls2-241-TYG-175. Next base: position 15,274 of record NZ_JARVSO010000005.1, read on the forward strand.
AGCGGAAGCGCCAGACTGTCCTTGCATAACTGCACAGGTTGCCAGCCCCCCTGCTCGCTCCAGACACGCCAGCCCTGTGAATCACGCTGCAATCCGGTGAACGAGCCCGGGCGTTTCAGCAGTATCGACCCCGGCAGGACCCAGGCCGCGTGAGCGATACACAACGCAGCGCCGACCAACGCCATCTGGGCCGGAACGTCCAGCCAGCACAGCGCAGACAATGCCAGCACCTGAACAAGACCATAAGCCGTCAGCAGCAGGCGCGAAGCCTGCCAGTGACACTCGAAGCGATCATTTGGGCTGAACACGGTCCAGAATCATGCGAACCATGCGCTGCAATTCAGGATCTTCGGACTCGGCACGCTGCATGAACCAGCCGAACATGTCCTGATCCTCGCAGGTCAGCAGGCGGCGATACAGATCGCGGTCCACGTCATTCAAATGCGGATAGACCTCACGGACAAACGGCACCAGCAGCACGTCCAGTTCGAGCATGCCGCGGCGGCTGTGCCAGTAAAGGCGGTTGAGTTCAACGTCTTCGACCATGGAGCGCTCCTCAAAGTAGGCGGCGAGTATACAGCCGTGAGGCGGCAGCGCGAATCGCGCAATGGTCGCAGCAGTTTTCATGTACCCGTATTCAGATTCACGACTGGGCACTATGATGTGCCCCAGACTTTTTCCCATTTGCGATGACCATGGCCCACTCAGCTTTCTTCTGCACGCTATCCCATGAGGGCGTTCTTGCCGTTCGCGGCGTGGATGCCAGCAAGTTTCTGCAGGGACAATTGACCTGCAACTTCAATTACCTGAGCGAAGACCGCTCAAGCCTCGGTGCGCGCTGCACCCAGAAAGGGCGGATGCAGTCCAGCTTCCGCGTGGTGTTCGAAGGTGACGGCTGCCTGCTGGCGATGGCTCGTGAACTGATCGAACCGCAACTGCTGGACCTGCGCAAATATGCCGTGTTTTCCAAGTCCAAACTGACTGACGAAAGCGCAGCCTGGGTGCGCTTCGGCCTTCAGGATGGCGACGGCGCACTGGTCAGCCTGGGCCTCGATCTCGCGCAGGAGACCGATTCGGTATCCCGCGCCAACGATCTGATCGCGATTCGTGTGTCGCCCGCGCGTGCCGAACTCTGGGTGCGTGCCGAACAGGCCGACAGCATTCAGTCGCGACTTGCTTCGCAGCTCGACGCAGGCTCGCTCAATGACTGGCTGCTGGGTCAGATCCAGGCCGGTATCGGTCAGGTGTTCATCGAGACCCGCGAAGAGTTCATCCCGCAGATGATCAACCTGCAGGCAGTGGGTGGCGTCAGCTTCAAGAAGGGCTGCTACACCGGACAGGAAATCGTGGCGCGCATGCAGTACCTGGGCAAGCTCAAGCGCAGGCTTTATCGACTGTCGATGCAGGGCGACGAGATGCCTGCTCCCGGTGCCGCGCTGTTTTCATCGGTGCACACCAGCTCGTCAGGCAACGTTGTGATCGCCGCGCGGTCAGAGCAGGGGATCGAGTTGCTGGCAGTGCTTCAGGCCGATGCCGCAGAAAGTGGCGACGTGCACCTCGGCGCCGCACACGGTCCTTCCCTGCAACTGTGTGAGCTGCCCTACACGCTGGACAGCAAGCTCGAAACGCAGCGATAGCGCGAGCGAACGCTCCCGCTTTTCCATGGTCAGTACAGCACCCGGCATTCCGGCGCCCACAGGGCGCCCGGAACACTCTGGACACCCCTAAAGGCTGCGAGACGCAACATGAGCAAGATGGCTGACGAGGTGCAGAGAAACTTGATCAAGGCCATCGACAGAGATGCCTTGTTTCTCCCTACCCTGCCGGAAGTAGCACTGAAGATTCGCCTTGCCGCCGAAGATACCGAAATCAGCATCGCCGCGCTGAGCAAGGTCATCGGCAGCGATACCGCACTGTCCGCTCGCCTGATCAAGGTGGCGAACAGCCCGTTGCTGCGACCCAATTTCGAGGTCAGCGACGTGAACACGGCGATTCGCCGCCTCGGCGTCAACTACACCTGTAACCTGGCCATCGGCCTGGTCGTGGAGCAGATGTTCCACGCCAAGTCGGAAGTCATCGAGCAGAAGATGCGCGACATCTGGAAGCAGAGCCTGCAGGTGGCCGGGATCAGCTATTACCTGTGTCATCAGTACACCAGTCTGAAGCCGGATCAGGCCACGCTGGCGGGGCTGATTCACCTGATCGGCATTCTGCCGATCCTGACCTACGCCGAAGACCATTTCGATCTGCTGGCCGATCCGGTCAGTCTCAATCATGTGATCGACAATATTCACCCGGTCATCGGCGAACGCCTGCTGCGCTCGTGGGATTTTCCGGAACCGCTGGCTTCGGTGCCCGGCAAGTTTCAGGACTTTACCCGCGTGTCGAAAAGCCCGGACTACATCGATCTGGTACAGGTCGCGACGGTGCACATTCACAAGAACACCGACCATCCTTTCAGCCTGATCGAAATCCCAGACCTGCCCGCCTACAGCCAACTGCGCCTGAACCGAGCCAACGACATGCTCGGCGCGGAAATGGACGACGCCAAGGACATGCTCTACTGAGCCTGAGTCGCGTTGAAACTGACCCTGACTTTCAGACCGCGCTCGGCCCCATCGTGTAACGAAATGCGGGCCAGATGGGCGCGACAGATTTCCCCGACGATGGCCAGTCCCAGCCCGGCGCCGCTGCCTTGCTGGCTGCGACGATAGAACCGCTCGAACACCCGCTCGCGCTCCGCCTGCGGGATCCCGGGACCATCATCTTCGACCTCCAGAACGCCCGGCGCGTACACCCTCAGCACAACGTTGCCGCCCGACGGTGTGTGGGCCAGTGCATTGTCGATCAGGTTGCTCAGCAATTCGTTGAGCAGGGTCGGTTCGCCGCGCAGCCAGACAGGCTCTTCGGCTTCCAGTGCCAGCGCCACGCCGTGCGAGTGCGCCAGAGGTGCCATGGCCATGCCCAGCTCACGTGCCAGCTGACTGAGGTCGAGTTGCTGCGCACCGCCCTCGGCAATCGCCCGGGCGCCGTTTTCGATACGCGCCAGCGACAGCAACTGATTGGCCAGGTGGGTCAGGCGGTCGGTGCCCAGCGCAGCAGACTCCAGCGTGGTGCGCCACTGCTGCGGGTCACGCTCACGCAATCCCAGCTCCACACGCGCCTTGAGCGCAGCCAATGGCGTACGCAATTCGTGGGCGGCATCGGCGATGAATTGCGCCTGACGTTCGAACTGCAGGCGCAAACGCTCGGTGAAGTGGTTCAACGCGCCGACCAGCGGTCGCAGTTCATGCTGCACCTCAACCATGGGCAGCGAGCGCAAATCGTCAGGCTGGCGCTCCTCGACCGCCGTGCGCAGGCGCTCCAGTGGACGCAGCGCAGCACTGACTGTAAACCACACCAGCAACAACGCACCGCCGCCCAGCATGCCCAGCCGCAGCAAGGTATCAGCCATCAAACTGCGAGCCATGCCCTTGCGCGCCTCCTGGGTTTCAGCCACGCGGATTTCCGCCGTGCCATTCATGCCCGGGTCGGTCACCGGCTTGAGCAGACTGACCACGCGGACATCCTGACCCTGATACATCCCGTTATAGAACTTGGCGAGTGCCGGATAATCATCGGTTCGCAACGTTCCCGGCGGCGGTGACGGCAGGTTTTCGTAACCGGAAATCAGCTTCTGGTTGATGTCGTTGACCTGGTAGTAGATACGACCCTCGCTGTCGTAGGCGAAGGTATCCAGTGCCACATAGGGAATGTCGGCACTCAGCGTTCCGTCGCGCTGGGTCAGACCGGCGGCGATGGTGCGCGCCGAAGCCAGCAGCGTGCGGTCGTAGGCCGTGTCGGCCACTTCGCGTCCGTTCCAGTAGGCGCTCATGCCGCTGGCCAGCATCAGAACGACCAACAGCAACGCCAGATTCCACAGCAGTCGCCAGCGCAGGCTGTCGTTAATCATCGCGGCTTTCCAACAGGTAACCCAGGCCACGGAACGTCACGATGGCCACCGAATGCCCGTCGAGTTTCTTGCGCAGGCGATGCACGTAGATTTCGATGGCGTCGGGGCTGGCTTCTTCGTCGAGACCGAACACCTGAGCCGCGAGCTGCTCCTTGCTCATCACCCGGCCGGGCCTCGCGATCAACGCTTCCAGCACCGCCTGCTCGCGAGAGGTCAGGGTCAGGAGTTCGTCGCCCAGTGTAAAGCGACGCGTGTCCAGGTCGTAGGCCAGCACGCCGCACCGCTGCTGACGCTCGCCACCCAGCACGCTGCGCCGCAGCAGTGCCTTGACCCTGGCTTCCAGTTCGGACAGCTCAAATGGCTTGGCGAGGTAGTCATCTGCACCCAGATTGAGGCCATGCACCCGATCCTTCACGTCACTGCGCGCGGTCAGCATCAACACCGGCAGATTCTTGCTGCGCGCCCGCAAACGGGCCAGTACTTCGAAACCATCCATACGCGGCAGGCCCACGTCGAGAATCGCGACGGCGTATTCCTCACTGGTCAGGGCCAGGTCGGCCGCCACGCCATCGTGCAGGACATCGACGGTCAGACCCGCGCTCTTGAGCGCCTGAGCGACACTCTCAGCCAGTTGCAGATGATCTTCAACGAGAAGAACACGCATCGCCCTCTCCTGTTATGGGTGTTGTTATTGGGAATAGTGGTTGCGGAGTTTACAGACGCTTCGCCCCCTGTGAAGCACGGAAACGACTCGAAGGTATACAGCGACGCAATGAAAGGTAACTGAAAGGTTCGTGATTTAGCATCGCGATACGACCCGCCAAAGGGTACGTGAACAAGGCGCCCGGATGCGTCTGAAAATAAAAACAATAAAACGGTAAATGGAGTCACATCATGTCAACGCCTTCCCCGGCTCGACAGTCAGTGCATCGCACTCAATTCCCGACCGCTTCCGGTCAGCCTGCTTCATGCCCGCCTTGTCACGGCACTACGCTGACATTTGGCGCCCTTCCAGCGTTTATCCAGCACGTCGATGCAGTCATCTGCAGCCATAGTCCTGCCCGTCCAAATCCGCCGTTACGGGAATTCTCCGGCAATCGAACGCACTGAACAGCTTTCCACATCCAAAAACAAAAACATCTCAGGAGACTGAACATGAAATTTTCCTTGCGTCAGCTAGCCATGACCGCCAGTTGCATGCTGGTTGCCACCCAACTGCTTGCCGAGCCCAAGCGCCCTGAATGCATCGCACCGGCCTCGCCGGGCGGTGGCTTCGACCTGACCTGCAAGCTGATCCAGAGCGCGCTGATCAACGAGAAGATCCTCAGCACCCCGATGCGCGTGACCTACATGCCCGGCGGTGTCGGCGCGGTGGCCTACAACGCGGTGGTCGCTCAACGTCCAGCCGATGCCGGAACACTGGTGGCCTGGTCCAGCGGCTCGCTGCTCAACCTGGCCCAGGGCAAGTTCGGGCGCTTCGACGAGAACGCCGTGCGCTGGCTGGCCGCAGTCGGCACCAGCTACGGCGCCATCGCGGTGAAGAGCGATTCGCCTTACAAAAACCTCGACGATCTGGTCAAGGCACTCAAGGCCGATCCGAGCAAAGTCGTCATCGGTTCCGGCGGCACTGTGGGCAGCCAGGACTGGATGCAGACCGCACTGATCGCCAAGGCAGCCGGTATCAATCCGCGCGAGCTGCGCTATGTGGCGCTCGAAGGTGGCGGCGAAATCGCCACCGCCTTGCTCGGCGGTCATATTCAGGTCGGCAGTACCGACATCTCCGACTCCATGCCGCACATCCTCAGCGGCAACATGCGCCTGCTGGCGGTCTTTGCCGAAAAGCGTATCGACGAGCCGGAAATGAAAGACATCCCTACGGCCAAGGAACAGGGTTACGACATCGTCTGGCCGGTGGTGCGTGGCTTCTACCTCGGGCCAAAGGTGAGCGACGAAGATTACAACTGGTGGAAAGCCTCGTTCGACAAGGTGCTGGCCTCGGAAGACTTCGCCAAACTGCGTGACCAGCGCGAGCTGTTCCCGTTTGCCATGACCGGCCAGGAGCTGGACACCTACGTGAAGAAACAGGTGGCCGACTACAAGCTGATGGCCAAGGAATTCGGCCTGATTCAGTAATTGCACCCAATTGACTGACTTTCGGTTGCGCCTGCCTGACGGGCGCGACTCAGGAGCTTTTCATGGTCATACAACGCGTTTTTGCAGGTGTCCTGCTGCTGGTCTGCATCGGACTGGCCCTCATGGCCTGGCCGTACCAGGCGCCCTTTTCCTATGAACCGGTCGGCCCTCGGGCCTTTCCCCTGCTGATGCTCGGCCTGATGGGCGCCGCCCTGCTGTACATGCTGATTCGTCCGACGCCCATCGTGCACAGCGAAGACGAACCGCCGCTGGACCGCGAGACGCTGGTCAAGATCGGCATCTGCATCGCCCTGCTGCTGGTGTTCGCCGGCCTGTTCGAACCGCTGGGCTTCATTCTCAGCAGCATCCTGATCGGCATACCGATGGCGCGCCTGTATGGCGGTCGCTGGGTGCCGAGCGTACTGGTAGTGATTCTGATGAGCGTCGGTCTTTACCTGCTGTTCGATAAAGCCATGGACGTTCCCCTGCCTTTGGGCCTGCTCAGCGTTCTGGAGAATTAAACGTGGATACTTTCAGCTACCTGGGCCAGGGCTTCGGCGTTGCCCTGACGCCTTACAACCTCATCACCGCATTGTCCGGCACCTTGATCGGCACCATCGTCGGCCTGCTGCCGGGGCTGGGTCCGATCAACGGTGTGGCGTTGCTGATTCCCATCGCCTTCGCACTGGGCCTGCCGCCAGAATCGGCCTTGATCCTGCTGGCGGCCGTGTATCTGGGCTGTGAATACGGCGGCCGTATCAGCTCCATCCTGCTGAACATTCCGGGCGAAGCATCCACCGTGATGACCACCCTGGACGGCTACCCTATGGCCCGTAACGGTATGGCCGGTGTTGCACTGTCGCTGTCAGCCTGGAGCTCGTTCATCGGCGCTTTTATCGCCACCTGCGGCATGGTGCTGTTCGCGCCATTGCTGGCGAAATGGGCGATTGCCTTTGGTCCTGCGGAATACTTCGTGCTGATGGTGTTCGCCATCGTCTGCCTGGGCGGGATGGCCGGAGACAAACCGCTCAAGACCTTCATCGCAGCGCTGATCGGCCTGTTCCTGTCTGCCATCGGGATCGACGCCAACAGCGGCGTGTATCGGTTTACCGGCGACAACATCCACCTGGCTGACGGCATCCAGTTTGTCGTGCTGGTGCTGGGCCTGTTTTCCATCAGCGAGATCCTGTTGCTGCTGGAAAAAACCCACCGTGGCCAGGAAGCGGTCAAGGCCACCGGGCGCATGATGTTCAATCTCAAGGAAGCGGCGGCGGTATTCATGGTGAATATTCGTTGCGGCTTCATGGGGTTCATTCTAGGCGTATTGCCGGGCGCGGGCGCCACACTCGCCAGCGCCGTGGCCTACATGACTGAAAAGCGTATTGCCGGACCTACGGGCAATTTCGGCAAAGGTGATATGCGCGGCCTGGCTGCGCCGGAAACCGCCATCGGCGCGACCGCCTGCGGCGCACTGGTGCCGATGCTGACTCTGGGCGTTCCGGGTTCGGGCACCACGGCGGTGATGATCGGCGCGCTGTCGCTGTACAACATCACGCCCGGCCCGATGCTGTTCCAACAGCAACCGGATCTGGTCTGGGGTCTGATTGCGTCGCTGTTCATCGCCAACGTCATGCTGGTGATCCTGAACATCCCGATGATCCGCATTTTCACCCGCGTTCTGTCCGTACCGAACTGGGCGCTGGTGCCGGTCATCGCGATCATCACCGGGATCGGTGTCTACGCCGTACACGCCACCACCTTCGACCTGTTCCTGATGGTCGGCATCGGCATCTTCGGCTACATCCTGCGCAAGCTGGACTTCCCGTTGTCGCCAATCCTGCTCGGGTTCATCCTCGGTGGTCTGATGGAGCAGAACCTGCGTCGTGCGCTGTCGATCTCCAACGGCGAACTGGGGATTCTCTGGGCCAGCCCGATCACCCTCGGTGTCTGGGTACTGACCGTGTTCATGCTGCTGTTCCCGCTGATCCGTATCTGGCGCAAGCGTGCCAGCCAGCGTGCCGCGATGACCAATGTCTGATTCGTCACTGCGTAACTGGTGGCCGACCCCGCTGGTCGGTCTGCTGGGCGGCTACCTCGCCAGCCAGGTCGGCTGGCCTCTACCCTGGATGGTCGGCTCGTTGCTGGCGATCATCCTCGTGCGCTGCCTGACACCCTGGCAGATCACCCAGATTCCCGGCGGCCGCAAATGCGGCCAACTGGTCATCGGCATCGGTATCGGCCTGCACTTCACCCCAGTAGTGATCGAACAGGTGCTGGCGCACTTCGGGTTGATTTTCTTTGGTGCGCTGATCACCAGCCTGTCCTGTCTGGTCGGTGTGTGGCTGATGCTGCGCACCGGCGAGGACCGGCCTACGGCTTTCTTCTCCAGCATGCCGGGCGGTTCCGGCGAAATGGTCAACCTCGGCGCACGCAATGGCGCGACCCTGAGCAGCGTCGCTGCTGCGCAAAGTCTGCGCGTGCTGGCGGTGGTGCTGTGCGTCCCGGCGATCTTCAAATACTTGCTGGGCGATGGCGCGCCCGTGCTGCACGCCACCAGTGTCGACTGGCGCTGGCTGGCGTTTCTGCTGCCATTCGGCGCGCTGCTGGCCTGGCTATGGCAACGCCTCAAACAGCCAAATCCGTGGCTGTTCGGTCCGCTGCTTTTGAGCGCAGTGGTCAGTGTGGTCTGGGATCTGAAAATCGGCCTGCCCAATGGCGCCAGCCAACTGGGCCAGCTGCTGATTGGCAGCGGACTGGGTTGCCACTTCAATCGGGAGTTCTTTCGTCGTGCACCGTCGTTTCTGGGGCGCACGCTGTTGGGAACGGCGCTGACGATGCTGATCGCCGCCCTCGCCGCCTTCGGCCTCAGTGCGCTGACGCATCTGGATCTGCGTTCGCTGACACTGGGCATGATGCCGGGCGGTATTGCCGAGATGAGCCTGACCGCCGAGGTGCTGCAACTGTCCGTGCCGCTGGTCACGGCGATGCAGGTGATGCGTCTGTTGTTCGTGCTGTTTCTGGCCGAGCCGCTGTTCCGGCGCTGGAACAGACGACTCGCTGACTGACGCCTCAGATATTCGGCAAGCGCCAGTCAATCGGCTTAATGCCGTTCTGCTCCAGATACTTGTTGGTCCGTCCGAAATGTCCGTTGCCGAGAAAGCCTTTGTAGGCCGACAGCGGTGACGGGTGGACCGAGGTCAGCACCAGATGTTTGGTCGCGTCGACCAGCTTCTGCTTGCTCTGCGCATGAGCGCCCCACAGCAGAAACACCAGATGTGGCTGATGCTCGCTGACCACCTGAATGATCCTGTCCGTGAAATGCTGCCAACCCTTGCCTGCGTGGGAAGCGGCATTCGCCCGCTCGACCGTAAGGGTGGTATTAAGCAGCAGCACGCCCTGATCCGCCCAGCTTTGCAGGCAGCCATGGTTGGGGATATCAATGTTCAGGTCGCGTTTCAGTTCTTTATAAATATTGACCAGCGAAGGCGGTGTCGGCACACCGGGCTGCACTGAGAAGCACAGGCCGTGGGCCTGGTTGGGGCCGTGGTAAGGGTCCTGACCGAGGATCACGACTTTCACATTATCCAGTGGCGTGGAGTTCAGCGCGTTGAAGATCAGCGGCCCCGGTGGATAAATTTCCTTGTTTGCGGCGTGCTCCTGACGCAGAAACTCGCGCAACTGTTGCATGTAGGGTTTTTCGAACTCGTCACGCAGCGCTTCTTTCCAGCTGGGCTCAAGCTTGATGCGGTCGTCGCTAGTCATGGTCACATCCGGTAAAAACATTGCGCGGACACTAGGAAAGCTGACTGCCAATGTCAAATGTCCCCCATCGATTCCGTCGGTTTCCTACACTGCAAATTTCCCCCTGCAACTTAATGACGCTGCACGAAGACCAACAATGAGGTCGCGTCTTTTCAGAGAGGGTCACGATGAACCTGCAATTCGAAGAACTTCACGCTCAGGGCGGCGCACGTATCGGAGTCGCTACGCTGGACGCCGAGAAGTCGCTGAACGCACTGTCGCTGCCGATGATTCTGGCGCTTCAGGATCAGCTCGACGCCTGGGCGGGCAATCCGCAGATTGTTTGTGTACTGCTGCGCGGCAATGGCGCGAAAGCCTTTTGTGCCGGGGGCGATGTGCGCACGCTGGTCGAAACCTGCCTCAAGGATCCCGGCACCGTACCGCCTTTGGCAGCGCACTTCTTTGGCGCTGAATACCGCCTGGATTACAGCCTGCACACGTACCCCAAGCCGTTGATCTGCTGGGCGCATGGTTATGTGCTGGGCGGCGGCATGGGCTTGTTGCAGGGCGCCAATATCCGGATCGTTACCCAGAGCAGTCGATTGGCCATGCCTGAGATCAGCATCGGGCTTTACCCCGATGTTGGCGCAAGCTGGTTCCTGTCCCGCTTGCCGGGAAAACTGGGGTTGTTTCTGGGCTTGACCGGTTCGCACATCAACGGGCGTGACGCGCTGGATCTCGATCTGGCGGATCGCTGCCTGCTCGATGAACAGCAGCCGGATCTGATCGAAGGTCTGCTGCAACTCAACTGGCAGGAACAGACCGATGTGCAGCTGAACAGCCTGCTCAAGGCGCTGCAACACGAGGCCAACAGCCAGTTGCCCGAAGCGCAGTGGCTACCGCGCCGGGCGCAGATTGATGCGCTGCTGGACGTGGGCAATCTGGTCTGTGCCTGGCAGGCCATCAGCCATTTGCAGCAGCAGGATGACGCGTTGCTGGCCAAAGGTGCGAAGAATCTGGTGGAGGGTTGCCCGGTCACTGCGCATCTGATCTGGGAACAGATCAAGCGTGCGCGTCACCTGTCATTGGCGCAGGTGTTTCAGATGGAATACGCCATGAGCTTGAATTGCTGTCGTCATCCGGAATTCAGCGAAGGCGTGCGGGCCAGACTGATCGATAAGGACCACGCGCCGCACTGGCACTGGCCGGATGTCAGCAAAATACCGCCCGCAGTGATCGACGCGCACTTTGAGAAAGCCTGGGAAGGACGGCATCCGCTGGCGGATTTGCCGGAGTATTGAGCCGGCGTGAGTGATCTCTCGACACTGATCGAGAGCGGACGCGGAGCGTCCGCTCTCGAATGTGGCGCAGATGTGTGCCCAAACTCCAGCGTTTTCCACGTCATGCGCTCGGCTCACTGAGGCCGCAATCTGTGCCATTTGTGACGCGGAGCGTCACGGGAGGCATGCCCACGCGGAGCGATGGGCACGATCAGTGGTGGGCGGACTTGAGTATCAGCGATGCCCGCCGCGCCCGTCTCCACGACCACGGCCGTCGCCTCTTCCTCCGTGATCGCGGCCGCCACCGTGGTCCCAGCCACGATTGCTGCGGTAGTCACCGCGATAGCCACCGTTGTCACGGAAGCGGTCATTGCGCCAGCCGTAGCCCGGCGGGCGGCCAGGCTGGTAGTAGCGCGGTCCAGGTGGTGGACCGTAATAACGCGGAGCCGGGGCGTAGTAACGGGGTTGTTCGTAATAGCGCGGTTGAGGCGCCACGTAGATGCGCCGCTCCTGGTAATAGGTGGAGCGGTAGCCATTGTCAAAACCGTACCCGCCAGCGACCACCGTGGTCGGCTGCGTGTACACATCGGATTCGTAGTAACCAGGGCCTCCATAACAGCCAGCAAGGAAGAGGGTCAGCAAAACGATAAGCGAGGGTCTTCGATACATGGCGGCCTCCTGGACCGCGATAGGGCACAAACCAGCGACGCTGGTCGGCGTCAGCCAAAGCGGTTGGCGGACGAAGGTTAAGACACTGAAAACGCGATCCAGTGCGTAACGGGGCGCTCCGTCCGTCCGCTTAAAATCGTCTCAAAAAGCCTGAAAAGGCCTGAAATCAAGGCTTCCAGACCTGTAGCGCTTTCTTACAAAGATGCTACAAAACATTTCAACCAGCGCCTCATCAAGGTGCAGTCATGCACCAGCACAAGGCAGATTCCTGCACTTCACTGCACCTGGAAATATGGCAACCCTTGCCAACCGGGCCTTTCGGCGAGTTGGCACAACTCTCGCTTAGTCCATCCTGTGCAGGAGTCAACACACGGTTCGCGGCACCACAATTTGCAATAGCTGACTAGGGTTCCGGCTTGCCAGAGGCAAGTGGCTGGTCCGAGAGTTGGCGACCTCCAGTAGAGGTTACACGGCGGGACAAAAGCCCGGGAGACAGGACACCAGTGGTGTCACGTTGCTCCTGGCCGCCCTTTTCACTACTGGAGATCTCTCGATGCTCAAGTCAACGTCACGTCTCTCGGGCCTGCTCTGCGCCGGTCTTCTCGCTGCATTGAGCTTCTCGGCGAACGCCGCTCCCAAGGATCGCTTCAACGTCTGCTGGACGATCTACGCAGGCTGGATGCCGTGGGAATACGCAGGCACTCAGGGCATCGTCGACAAATGGGCCAAGAAATACGGCATCAAGATCGATGTCACCCAGCTCAACGACTACGTCGAGTCAATCAACCAGTACACCGCCGGCCAGTTCGATGGCTGCACCATGACCAACATGGACGCCCTGACCATTCCGGCCGCCGGTGGCGTGGAAAGCACGGCGCTGATCGTCAGCGACTTCTCCAACGGTAACGACGGCGTCGTGCTCAAGGGCGAAGGCAAGAAAATCGCCGACCTCAAGGGCATGAACGTCAATCTGGTCGAACTGTCGGTTTCCCACTACCTGCTGGCCCGTGCCCTGGACAGCGCCAAGCTGAGCGAGAAAGACCTGAAAGTGGTCAACACCTCGGATGCCGATATCGCCGCCGCCTTCAACACCGATGATGTTCAAGCCGTCACCACCTGGAACCCGATGCTCTCGGAAATCAAGGCCAAACCGGGCGTGACCGAAGTGTTCAACTCCAGCCAGATTCCCGGCGAGATCATGGACATGATGGTGGTCAACACCCAGACCCTGAAAGACAACCCGGCGCTGGGCAAGGCCCTGACCGGCGCATGGTTTGAAGTGGTCGCGCTGATGAACGCCAAAAACGCCCAGAGCAAGGCTGCGCTGGAACACATGGCGAAGGCCTCGGGTACCGATCTGGCGGGATTCCAGTCGCAACTGGACACCACCAAACTGTTCACCACGCCCAAGGAAGCGCTTGATTTCGCCACCAGCAAACAGCTGCCGGAAACCATGGGCAAGGTCGCCGGTTTCTCGTTCGCGCACGATTTGCTCGGCGAAGGTGCCAAGGATGACAAGGCCGTGGGCATGACCTTCGCCAACGGCGTGACCACCGGCGACAAGGGCAATCTCAAGCTGCATTTCGACCCCAGCTACGTGCAGATGGCCGCCGACGGCAAGCTGTAATTCACGTTTCGCACAAAGGTCTTTGCCATGCGCTTGATAAACCGCCATCCGGATCGCGCCGGTCGCCTGATTCTGGTGATCCTGCCGTTCGCCCTGCTGCTGTTCGCCTACTTTCTGGGCTCGGCCAGCCGGCTTGCGGAAAACCCCAACGACAAACTGCTGCCCAGCGCGGTGCAGATGGCCGATGCGGTCAATCGCATGGCGTTCAAGGCCGACGTCCGCACTGGCGAATACCTGTTGTGGCAGGACACCGCGTCCAGCCTGCAACGGCTGGCCATCGGTCTGGGCATCAGTGCCTTGCTCGGGCTATGCCTGGGCATTGCAGCGGGCATTCTGCCGATGTTCGGCGCGCCGCTGTCGCCCCTGCTGACGGTGTTATCGATGGTGCCGCCGCTGGCGATCCTGCCGATTCTGTTCATCGTGTTCGGTCTGGGCGAGCTGTCGAAAGTGATGCTGATCGTCATCGGCATCACGCCCATTCTGGCGCGGGATCTGGAGCAGCGGGCGCGTGAAATTCCGGTCGAACTGCTGATCAAGGCACAGACCCTCGGCGCCTCGACCTGGACGCTGATCCTACGGGTGATCCTGCCGCAATTGCTGCCGCGTCTGCTGATCGCTTTGCGGCTGGTGCTGGGGTCGGCGTGGCTGTTCCTGATCGCGGCGGAAGCCATTGCCTCCACCGACGGTCTGGGCTACCGGATTTTTCTGGTCCGCCGTTATCTGGCGATGGACGTGATTCTGCCTTACGTGGTGTGGATCACCCTGCTCGCCTGGCTGATGGATTGGGGCCTGAAAGCCCTGACCCGTCGTGCATTTCCCTGGTACGAAGGAGCGCGAGCATGAGCTTTATCTGCGTGCGCAACGTCTGGCAGCAATACGACGATCAGGTGGTGCTGGAAGGTTTGAATCTGGACGTTGCCGAAGGCGAGTTCTGCACGCTGGTCGGCGCGTCGGGCTGCGGCAAATCGACCTTCCTTCGCCTGCTGCTGGGCCAGGAAACCTCCAGCCGTGGTTCGATCACCCTAGACGGCCAGCCCCTTTCCAACGAACCGGACGCCAGCCGTGGTGTGGTCTTTCAACGCTACTCGGTGTTTCCGCACCTGAGCGTGCTGGACAACGTCGCGCTGGGCCTTGAGCTGCCCCGCTCACGCTGGATCGGCCGACTGTTCGGCCAGGCCAAGCGGGACGCTCGGGAGCAGGCGGCGCAGCTGCTGCACAAGGTCGGCCTGGGCCATGCGCTCGACAAGTATCCCTCGCAATTATCCGGCGGCATGCAGCAACGGCTGGCCATCGCCCAGGCGTTGATCATGAAACCCCGCGTGCTGCTGCTCGACGAACCGTTCGGCGCCCTGGACCCCGGTATCCGCAAGGACATGCACCACCTGTTGCTGGAGCTGTGGCGCGAGACGCAACTGACCGTGTTCATGGTCACTCACGACCTGTCCGAAGGCTTCAACCTCGGCACTCGGCTGCTGGTGTTCGACAAGGTCCGCCACGACCCGCATTCCCCCGGTGCCTACGGTGCGCGCATCACCTACGACATTCCCCTCAACAGTGAACGCCGCGCCGAGCGTGCGGCACTCGATCTGCTGAAACCTGCTTTAGAGGAACCCACTCCATGACTGACTCGACCACGCTTTACCCCGTCTTCGCCGAAGAAATGCTGCCCGGCGGCGGCCATCGCTCGTTCATCCTCAAGCGCGGCGAACTGCTGCGCCTGACCGACCTGCACGGCAATGCCAATGTCAGCCTGACGCTGCTCAACGCTCACGAAAAGACCGAGCGCCTGAACCTGCCTGACAGCCTCAAATGCCAACACACCGCACGACTGAGCGCCGGTCACTGCCTGTACTCGGACATGGGCCGCGTGCTGGCCGCCATCGTTACCGACACCTGCGGCTGGAGCGATAGCATTGGCGGTGTGCTCAATGCTCAGGAAGTAGCTGAAAAGTACGGCCAGGGCCGTTATCAGGAACTGCGCAACGGCTTCTTTCGCAACGGCGTCGACAACCTGCTGGTCGAGCTGGGCAAGTGGGGGTTGGGTCTGTCAGACCTGCTGATGACCCTCAATCTGTTCAGCCGGGTCAACGTCGACGAAACCGGCGTGCTGCACTTCGTGCCGGACAACTCGAAGGCAGGCGATTACATCGAGCTGTATGCACCGATGGACACGCTGGTGGTACTGACCGCGCTGCAACATCCGATGGACCCGAACCCGGCCTATGCGCCGCAGCCGCTCAAGCTGAGCTGGATGAAAGCCGACGCCAGCGTTGCCGAGCACTGCCGCACGTCACGCCCGGAAAACGAGCGCGGCTTCATCAACACCGACCGCCTGTTCGCCTGAGGAGACCCCGTCATGAATCTGCATGCCCACGACCATCAACACTGCGACGCAACCATCCCGGCCGGCGAACCGTTTCTGGCCGAAGTGAAAGCCGGACAAACCGTGCGTATCCTCGACCTGGAGGGCAATCAGGCCGTCGATACGCTGTTCTTCAGCCTTGCCAACCCGCGTGAGCGCTATGACGTGCAACGCACCCTGCGCCGCCAGAACAGCGTGTACCTGACCACCGGCAGCGTGCTGTTTTCCAACCTCGGCCGACCGATGCTGACCATCGTCGACGACACCTGCGGTCGCCATGACACGCTGGGCGGCGCCTGCGCGCAGGAGAGCAACACCGTGCGCTATGCCCTGGAAAAACGCCACATGCACAGCTGCCGCGACAACTACCTGCGCGCCTGCCTGCACGACGGTCGTCTGAGCAAGAACGACATCGGGCCGAACATCAACTTCTTCATGAACGTGCCTGTCACGGCGGACGGCGGCCTGACCTTCGAGGACGGCATCTCGGCGCCCGGCAAATACGTCGAACTGCGTGCCGAGATGGATGTGATCGTGCTGATCTCCAACTGCCCGCAACTGAACAACCCCTGCAACGGCTACAACCCGACGCCTGCGCAGTTGATCGTTCGCGACTAGTTGATGCTTCAAGCCCCGAATCCGGGCGGCAACGGACGACCGTTGCGTTGAAACGTTTATTAGCGGGACGGCCCGCTTCCCATCACGAAACCGATTCAGTCCGGTTTCCGGGGTCATGCCATGTTCGACAAACTGCTGATCGCCAACCGTGGCGCCATTGCCTGCCGCATTCTGCGAACCCTACGCACCTTGAAGGTCAAGGGCGTGGCTGTGTACTCCGAAGCCGACGTTGCCAGCCTGCACCTGATGCAGGCCGACGAGGCTCACAGCCTGGGTGAAGGTGGCGCGGCCGGCACCTATCTGGCGGTGGACAAGATCCTCGCCATCGCCAAAGCCAGCGGCGCGGGGGCGATTCATCCGGGTTACGGATTTCTCTCTGAAAACGCTGCGTTCGCCCAGGCCTGTGAGGACGCGGGCATTGCTTTCGTCGGCCCGACGCCGGAGCAACTCAGGGTGTTCGGCCTCAAGCACACTGCTCGCGCCCTGGCCAAACAGCATGGCGTGCCAATGCTGGAAGGCACCGAACTGCTGGACAGCGTCGACGCGGCCCTCACCGCCGCCGAGGTTATTGGCTATCCGGTCATGCTCAAGAGCACGGCGGGCGGCGGCGGTATCGGCATGCGGGTGTGCCGCAGCGCCAATGAGCTGGCCGACTCGTTCGAGGCGGTGAAGCGTCTGGGCCAGAACAACTTCAGCGATGCCGGTGTGTTCATCGAGAAGTACATCCAGCGCGCCCGTCATCTGGAAGTCCAGGTGTTCGGCGACGGTCAGGGTGAAGTGCTGGCGCTGGGCGTGCGGGATTGTTCGGTGCAGCGTCGCAACCAGAAAGTCCTGGAAGAAACCCCTGCGCCCAACCTGCCGGAAGGCATGGCAGATGAACTCTGTGCGGCGGCGATCAAGCTGGCCAAGGCCGTCAATTATCGCAGCGCAGGGACCGTGGAATTCGTTTTCGACAGCCAGGATCAGCGCTTCTATTTTCTGGAAGTGAACACCCGACTGCAGGTCGAGCACGGCGTGACCGAACAGGTGTGGGGCGTGGATCTGGTCGGCTGGATGGTGCAACTGGCGGCCGGTGATCTGCCGCCGCTTGCGGAGCTGCAAGCCACCTTGAAACCGAACGGGCACGCCATTCAGGCGCGTCTTTATGCCGAAGATCCGGGCCGCGACTTCCAGCCCTGCCCCGGCCTGTTGACCGCCGTAAGCTTTGCGCCTGCAGACGGTCAGGCGCTGCGCATCGACACCTGGGTGGAAGCCGGCTGTGAGATCCCGCCGTTCTTCGATCCAATGATCGCCAAGCTCATCAGTTGGGCACCGAGCCGCGGTGAAGCCAGTGCTGCACTGGCCGAAGCGTTGGCGGAGAGTCGTCTGTATGGCGTGGAGACCAACCGCGATTACTTGCGGCAAATCATCGCCGATACACCGTTCGCCAGCGGGCAGCCGTGGACACGCTGCCTGGAAGATCTGGTGTATCACGCCGACACCTTCGAAGTGCTCAGCGGCGGCACCCAGACCAGCGTTCAGGATTATCCGGGACGTCTGGGTTACTGGGCTGTCGGTGTTCCGCCGTCCGGTCCGATGGACAGCCGCGCCTTGCGTCAGGGCAACCTGCTGCTGGGCAATGCCGAGGGCTGCGCGGCGCTGGAAATCACCATGAGCGGGCCGCTGCTGCGTTTCAACACGGACGCGGTGGTGGCCGTGACCGGCGCAACGATTCCGCTGACCCTGGATGGCGAATCGTGCCCGATGAACACAACGCTGCTGGTGAATGCCGGTTCGACACTGGCATTGGGCACCACCGCCGGGGCCGGTGCACGCAGTTACCTGTGTGTGCGGGGCGGGCTGGATGTGCCGGACTATCTGGGCAGCAAAAGCACCTTTACGCTCGGCCAGTTCGGCGGCCATGGCGGTCGTGCGTTGCGGGCCGGTGATGTGCTGCACCTTGCGCCGCTGACGGATCGCAGCGTCGGTGCGTGCATCGCCGATGACGCGCTCGAGGTGCTCGGCGAGGTTCGCGACATGCGCGTGATCTACGGGCCGCACGCTGCGCCCGAGTACTTCACCGAAGCGTACATCGAGACGTTTTTCGCGACGGATTGGGAAGTGCACTTCAATTCCAGCCGCACCGGCGTGCGTCTGATCGGACCCAAGCCCGAATGGGTCCGCGCCGACGGCGGCGAGGCCGGGCTGCACCCCTCCAACATTCATGACAACCCGTATGCCATCGGCGCGGTGGATTTTACCGGCGACATGCCGGTGATCCTCGGGCCGGACGGGCCGAGCCTGGGTGGCTTCGTCTGCCCGGTGACCATCATCGAGGCGGACCTGTGGCAACTGGGTCAGCTCAAGGCGGGTGACAAGGTCCGGTTTCATCCGGTGACGATCGAAGCGTGTCATGCCTCTTCACAAGCAAGCTCACTTCCACTGGAAACGGTGAGCCCCCTTGGGAGCGGACTTGTCCGCGAAAGCAATCCAGGCCACACCTCGCTGATCACCCAGCTGCAAAGCCCGATCATTCTGGACATCGGCCAGGACGACAAACGTCTCGTTGCGCGGCTGTCCGGCGACACGCACCTGCTGCTGGAAATAGGCGCACCCGAGCTGGACCTGGTGCTGCGCCTTCGCGGACATGCGCTGATGCTGGCGCTGGAAGCCAAGGCTCTGCCGGGCGTGATCGACCTGACGCCGGGCATCCGTTCGCTGCAAGTGCATTACTGCCCTGCCCAGCTCCCGCTCAGGCAACTGCTGGAGATCGTCGCTGGCGAATGGGACGCCGTGTGCGCCGCGAAAGACCTGCAAGTGGCCTCGCGCATCGTGCACCTGCCATTGTCCTGGGACGACCCGGCCTGTCAGCTGGCCATCGAGAAATACATGACCACTGTGCGCAAGGACGCTCCGTGGTGCCCGAGCAATCTGGAATTCATCCGGCGCATCAACGACCTGCCCGATCTCGACGAAGTACAGCGCACCGTGTTCGACGCCAGCTATCTGGTGATGGGCCTAGGCGATGTCTACCTCGGCGCGCCGGTTGCAACGCCCCTGGACCCGCGCCATCGACTGGTCACCACCAAGTACAACCCGGCCCGCACCTGGACGGCGGAAAACTCGGTGGGCATCGGTGGCGCCTACATGTGCGTGTACGGCATGGAAGGCCCTGGCGGTTATCAGTTCGTGGGCCGTACGTTGCAGATGTGGAATCGCTATCGAGACGTTGCCGCATTCGAGGGCAAACCCTGGCTGCTGCGCTTCTTCGATCAGATTCGCTTCTATCCGGTCAGCGCCGAGGAACTGCTGCGCATCCGCCGTGATTTCCCGCTGGGCCGATTCGATCTGAACATCGAACACAGCACCCTGAACCTGACCGATTACCAGAGCTTTCTGAGTCACGAAGCCGAAGGCATCGCCGCATTCCGGGCCCAGCAACAGTCAGCGTTCAACGCCGAACGCGAGCGCTGGATTGCCAATGGACAAGCCAACTTCGAGAGCGAGGAAAGCATCGCCCCGACCACTGACGAGACGGTTCTCGAGCCGGGCCAGCAAGGTATCGACAGCCACATTGCCGGCAATCTCTGGCAGGTGCAGGTCAAGCCCGGCGAACGGGTCGAGGCTGGCGACGTGCTGGTGGTGCTGGAGTCCATGAAGATGGAAATCCCGGTACTCGCGCCAGTCGGCGGCATCGTGCGGGACGTGCGGGTGCAACCCGGCTCGGCCGTGCGCGCAGGCCAGCGCGTCGTCGTGCTCGACGCGGACTGAACCGAATCATTCAATTTGAGGGAACATCCCCATGACCGATAACCCATTGTTGACTGATCTGCGTCTGGATTCCGTTCGCGCCGCTTACCAGTCCGGCACCCTGTCACCCCGTCAGTTGATCCTGGCGCTTCAGGAAAAAGCCGCCGAGCTGAATCCCGGCTATCACCTGTTCATCCATCTGCTGAGCCCGGATGAACTGGAACCCTATCTGGTCGCGCTGGAAAGCCGCGAACTCAAGGACTTGCCGCTTTATGGCGTGCCGTTCGCGATCAAGGACAACATTGATCTCGCGGGCATTCCCACCACCGCCGCCTGCCCCGACTACACCTACACGCCGGAACGCTCGGCAACCATTGTCGAGCAACTGATCGCGCTGGGTGCGGTGCCCATGGGCAAGACCAATCTCGACCAGTTCGCTACCGGCCTCAATGGCAGCCGCTCACCTTACGGCCCGTGCCCCAACAGCGTGTTGAAGGAATATCCCTCCGGCGGTTCCAGCTCGGGTTCGTCGCTGGCGGTCGCGCTGGGCGTCAGCAGCTTTTCCCTGGGCACGGATACCGCAGGCTCGGGCCGGGTGCCTGCAGCGCTGAACAATCTGGTTGGCACCAAAGCCAGCAAAGGCCTGATCTCGACCGCAGGCGTCGTGCCGGCCTGTCGCACGCAGGATTGCGTATCGCTGTTCACCGCCACGGCCAGAGAAGCCAGCCAATTGCTGGCACTGGTCGCCAAACTCGACCCGCGCGATGAATACAGCCGCCGTAACCCGGCGTGGAACGACGCCACCGCATTCGGCGCGCCACGCCCGTTTCGCTTCGGCGTTCCGCGTGCCGAAGACCTTGAGTTTTTCGGCTGCATTCAAGGGCCGCTGTTGTTCAGTGACGCCATCGATCACCTGACCGCGCTGGGCGGCGAAGCGGTGACCATTGACCTGTCACCGTTTCTCGAAGCCGCCAGCCTGCTGTACGACGGCCCATGGGTCGCCGAGCGCTACAGCGTCGCCGGGCAACTGATGGAGGAAAACCCTGCCGCGGTGCTGCCGGTTATCCGTGCGGTATTGGCCAAGGCGCCAGCCGTCACAGGCGTCGAGACCTTTCGCGCGCAATACCGTCTGCAGGCACTGAAGGCCATTTGCGACAAGGCGCTGGAAGGTCTGGACTGCGTGGTTACGCCGAGCATCGGTCGCCCGGTGACCTCGGCCGAGCTGCTCGCCGAACCGGTGCTGCGCAATTCCGAGCTGGGCTACTACACCAACTTCGTCAACCTGCTGGATTACGCCGCCGTCGCCGTGCCCAGCACCTTCATGGATAACGGTTTGCCGTGGGGCGTGACGCTGTTCGGGCGCGCCTTCACCGACCAATACCTGCTCAGTCTTGCCGATGCCTTCCAGCGTCACACGGCCCTGCCATTGATCTCGGGTAACACACCGCCCGCACCAACCACTGTCGCGCGCAATGACATGGCCCGGCTGGTGGTCTGCGGCGCGCATCTGGACGGCCTGGCGCTCAACGGACAACTGAAGCAGCGCGGCGCGCGCCTGCTGGAAGCAACGCAAAGCTCACCCGACTATCAGCTTTATGCACTGGCAGGCGGCTCGCCTTTTCGGCCGGGCATGGTGCGCGTGGCCGAAGGCGGTGTGGCGATCGAGGTGGAGGTCTGGGAGTTGCCGAGTGCCGAACTGGGTTCGTTCCTGACCGGCATCCCTGCACCGCTGGGCCTGGGCAAGGTGCAACTCGCCGACGGCCGATGGGAAACCGGTTTCATCTGTGAGCCGTATGGCCTTGAAGGTGCGCGCAACATCAGCGAACTGGGCGGCTGGCGCGCCTACCTGCGCCAGCTGTAAATCTGCGACCGTCGTGTCGATCAGATACATAGTTGTGTCTGATCGGCCGGGGCGGTGCGACATAGTGGCTGATCATTCCCTTTGACCAGATGCCATGACCGTCCCTCATACACCCTTCACCCACGACACCCCGCTTCTCGCTTCAGCCCCGTCAGCGGAGCCACCCGCCGCCACCGATCAACCGCCCGCGACGAGTGACTCGAACGCTGCCATCGAGCAAAGACTCAAGGCCCTGCGCAACAGTCCTGGCTTTGCGCTGATCGCCAATTCGTCCTTGCTGCTCAAGGCCTGCCAGCTGGACATGGACGCACCGCCCTCCAGACGCCAGTACCTGCGTGCGCAACTGGCCCTGTACCTGAAACAGAAAACCGGCCAGAAACTCGACCCCGATCAACTGCACGTCACCTTCACCAACGAAACGCATCCAGCCGTCCATGATGACGGGCACGAGCACGACAGCCTGCGCCTGTCGCTCACCGAGCTTGCACTCGCCAGCTTCGATCCGCCCCGCTACATGGCGTTTTACCGAAGCACGCTCGCAGACACAACACTGCTGGATGATGCGCCATCACCGAGCGCGTCCGACGTTTTGAAACTGATCGCCAATGTGCCCTGGACCCGAGACTACGGCATTCTGCTGGAGACATTCTGGGCGCGGCACAGGCAAAGCTACCGGACACTGTCCAGACTTGGCTTTCTCGACACGCTGGCGCGGCAATACGCTCGTGGGCAGATCAGTCGCTACGGTTATTTTCTGACGCTGGATGCGCTGGGCCTGAAAGACTTTCCCACAGATATCTCGCTGCTCGAACAGAGCGGACGTGGCGAAACGGCTGAGGTCCGCATGCTCACCTTCAACGGCGATCCGGTGGCCGGGCTGTTTCAGGTCAGTTCAACGGCGACCTCGCACTGCTTCATTCATGTTCTGGACAACCGGGGCACAGTCATCGAATACATCAGCAGCGACCCGGCGCACATGACTGGAAAACTTCTGGCGGCATTGAATGACGCAGGTATCTACGAGTTCGCCTCGCACCTGCTGGAGCGCAGTGAAAAGACAGCCGCATCCGTGGGTTTGACGCTGATCGAAGGCGATGTGTTTGACGGGCTGACCGACGCCCAGGCATTGCTCGCCGATGAGTTGCTGAGTGATGAGCGCTATGATCGATTCGATCTGTTGAGGCCGGTTGCGCGCAGTCTCACGCTGGCCAGCGGCGTGGACCTCTGGCAGTCGCAGCCGTCCATTCTGAAGCAGTTGCCTGAGCCCTCAAGGCTGGCCAACCGGCTCATGTCAGGCTACCTGAGTGACCGGCAAGGTCTGCAGCACGATCCCGACCACGTATTCCTCCTGTACCGGCGTGGCACCTCGACCACACCGCTGGGTGACGCCCGCACCCCTGCTGTTCACGTCCATACGCCCCACGAAAAACCGATCAGCCTGAGCGAGGCGCTGGTCACCCAATACCGGGTTCAGACGCCGCTCGGCTACATCGATCATGGCGGGAAAACCGTGGTGTTTCTGGACCCCACGGGGCAGGGTCAATGGGCCGTCGACACTGAGTTGGCAGTTGATCCCTACGCCGTGGAAGAACACATAAGGACGATTGATTTCCTCGCGCTGATGACCGAACGCAACGACACGTTCTGGGAGCAGGAAAAGACCGGAATCGAACAGGCTTTCCAGTCCACATTCATCTGTCAGGCGCTGATTGCGGTGAAGCAGGGCCGCGTGACACGTGACGGTTTCGACCTGATCCTAGCGTCGCTGTCCAACCGCGACGACCTGCGCTGGCATGACCTGGGTTTCCATGTGCAAGGCTCGGTCTTTGACGGCATGCACACCCAGTACACCGGACTGCTGGTGCTTGAGTATCCGGGCAAGCAAAGGGTGCTGTATCAGGCGGGACATCCCAAGGCATTCATCGAGTGCGCCGACGAAGACGCGCTCAATGCCTATCTCGTGGTAGCCACCGCCGACAGCCAGTGGCGGGAAGCCGTTTTGCATCACGTGCCGGTGCGTCATCATCAGCGATTG
Source organism: Pseudomonas sp. fls2-241-TYG-175 (assembly GCF_030209155.1). Taxonomy (NCBI): domain Bacteria; kingdom Pseudomonadati; phylum Pseudomonadota; class Gammaproteobacteria; order Pseudomonadales; family Pseudomonadaceae; genus Pseudomonas; species Pseudomonas sp. fls2-241-TYG-175. Next base: position 39,281 of record NZ_JARVSO010000005.1, read on the forward strand.
GAGTATCTGTTCAAGTTATGGGGCGGCGTCAGGGTGCCGAGTCCTCCGGTGTCCATCCTGCGTCCCTGGACCGACCAGATCTACAACCAGGACACCTACAAGGCGATGCAGCATGTGCTGTGCAAGCGGCCGATGGAGGGCTCGCCGTTCGCGTTCCTGCACCGGATGCTGAAGCAGAACGCGCTGATGGATGCCGAAGACCGGATCGTCACGTCCGGGCAGGTGACCTTGAAAGAGTGGACGGACCGGCTTGAACACCTGCAGCTTCTGCTGGCCCCCATGTCCATTCTGCTTACACCGGCACTGATCGCCTCGCTGGCGACCGAGATCGGTATCGTCTCGCTGAACATTGCGTCCGCACATCTGCCGGGCGGTCGTCATGCGGAAAAGAGCCAGGCGTTGCTGGCAATACTGTCACTGGGCTTGCTGCACCTGGGTCCCCGGACACCCAAACTGTTGCGCTCGATGAACAGGCTCATCAAACCCTCACGCCAGGCGACACGCGTGATTCCCCCATTGCCCGACATCTCACGCGTCATCAGCGCCAAGCGAAGCCAGTGGATGTCGCGGCAGCCGACGCGTCTGGAAACATTCTTCCACACGCAGACATTGCTCAAGCGCTGGACGCTCGTCGGCAGACCGTACCAGGGCGGTGTGCCGGTTCACGCCTGGAAGCTGGGGCGCCGGTTTCTGCTCTGGACCTCGGACAAAGGCCAGGCCAGGACGCTGGTGGTGAGCACACACGGGCATTACCTGCCGTGGGCGTCCAATGTAAAAATCCCGAACGGCACCGAACTGCGTACCTACGCCCCCCACGGCTACGAACTCGTCGACCCCTTGCTGCACAATATCGTCAGCAGGCGTACTCTGCCTTTCGCGGCTTCAAGCGCGGCCGGAAACACGCCATTGACGCTCGGACCTTCGCTCGCACCACTGACCATCACCGACAAGCTGATGGCGGGCACATCACTGCCCGGCAGGTTCAAGAACTACACGCTGTCGAAATTTCAGACGCTTCACAACGAACCCTATGGCGACATTGCAAACATCGTGCGCAACGCCAATGCCTCACCTTTGCTCGGCCATCTGCCGCCCACGCCGATGGACGTGTTGACGGTGCGCAACCGCTTTGGCATGCCATCGCCAACGCTTTCGAACCTGTTCAATACGCTGTCGGCTCAAGGCATTCACTACGATAAAATACTGCTGGTGCACTGCCGTTGTGCCGCCATTGCCTCGGTGCTGCAACGGGCTCCGGTCTACAAGGCGCCGACAGTCAAGCCGACGATTGTTAAGATGCCCTGACTTTCCCGCCCTCTTCGCCCGGTCCCGAGATCACCATGACAACCGACGCTGTTACCAACCTGTGCCCGGTGTGCGGCTTCAGCAACAGTTGCACGCTGGCCGACCCGCGCACCGCCAGCCAGCCGTGCTGGTGCTTCTCGGAAACCATCGACCCGGCACGGCTCGAAGCGCTGCCCGACGAGGTCCGCAACAAGGCCTGCCTGTGCCCGCGCTGCGCAGGTGTCGAGCAGGCGGCACTTGGACAACCGGTGCGCTAGATCGCGTACCATGTGCGCCCTCATAACCTTCTTTTCGCCATCGCCATGCGTCTTGACCGCTTCCTCAGCAACCTGCCTCGTTTCAACCGCAAGGACGTGCGTCTGGCGCTGGTCAGCGGCCGTGTGACAGTGGATGGTCAGATCACACGCGATCCGCACCACGATGTACGGGAATTCAGCTGCGTGGCCTTCGACGGCGAGATCCTTCAAACAGGCAAGGCGCAGCGCTATTTCATGCTGCACAAACCACAAGGCTGCGTGAGCGCCACCGTCGATCCGCAACATCCGACCGTGCTCGATCTGCTGGATGAACCTGACAAACATGAACTTCATATTGCAGGACGTCTGGATTTCAATACCACAGGTCTGATGTTGATCACCAATGACGGTCACTGGTCACGACGATTGACGCAGCCGCAGACAAAGTTGCCCAAAGTGTATTACGTCGAGACAGAACAGTTGATCGACGAACGGTATATAACCAGGTTTGCCGAAGGCTTTTACTTCCCGTTCGAAAACATCACCACACAGCCAGCACAGTTATCCATCCTCGGACCCCGTTGTGCCCGGCTGAGTATTGTTGAAGGTCGCTATCATCAGGTGAAGCGGATGTTCGGTCACTTCGACAACAAGGTGCTGATTCTGCACCGCGAACGCATGGGGGATCTGTCCCTGTCCCCCGAGCTAGAGCCCGGCAGCTACCGTGCCCTGCACGCCGCAGAAATCCAGCTATTCTGAAAAAGTCACAACCGTTCGGCGGAATGCGCAACAAGCCTATGAATGGCACTTGCGGGTTCCAGCATCCACTGCTTGAATCCAAACCGTCAGTCCACATGTGACTGATGAGTCAGGACACCATTCCAAGAAACCTTTTGCCGTATTGAGTCATTGGACTCGCGACAAATTGCCCGCCAATAACAATACCTGTCGGACAGATCGTTCGGATCGACATGGGCCTTTAATCGGCTTTTGCCTGCCTGTCACGAAACTCGTGCAACGTTGTTGTACGCATACCTGTTACGCCAGGAGTTACACCTATGTCGCCAGAAAAAGCCGTGCTTGATATACAAGGACAGTTTCGGGTTTACACGGAGTTCTATCGCGCAGATGCCGCGGAAAAAACCATCATCATGGTCAACGGCTCACTGGCCACCACCGCGTCATTTGCACAGACCGTTCGCAACCTCTACCCGACGATGAACGTCGTGCTCTACGATCAGCCGTACGCCGGAAAATCCAAACCGCACAACCGTCATGAAAAGCCCCTGACCCGGGAAATGGAGGGCCAGATCCTGCTGGAGCTGATTGACCACTTCAACGCCGAACACGTCATGTCGTTTTCATGGGGCGGCGCTGCGGCGCTGGTCGCGCTGTCGCATCGTCCCAAGCGCATCGAAAGCGCGGTCATCAGCTCATTTTCGCCCGTGCTCAACGAGCACATGTGTGATTACCTGAACCGGGGCATGATCCACCTGGGCGCGCATGACCGTTACGAAGTCGGCCACCTGATCAACGACACCATCGGCAAACACCTGCCTTCGTTGTTCAAGCGTTTCAACTATCGTCACATCAGCAGCCTGGACCTGCACGAATACGACCAGATGCATTACCACATCAGCCAGGTGCTGGAGATCGATCCGGGCAATTACCTGACCGCTGCGAAAAACATCAACGTACCCGTCTTGTTCATGAACGGTGCCTGGGACGAATACACCGCCGCGAACGACGCCGTGCATTTCGGGAAATACGTAAAGGACTGCAGCTTCAGCGTCATCGACGCCGCAGGGCACTTTCTGGACATGGAACACAAGGCCGCCTGCCGCGATTCGAAGCGGGCGCTGCTGAGCTTCCTGCAACCGGAACCTGCCGTGGCAGAGTCGTCCCGTCACGCGTATCAGTTGGTCCAGAGCCACCATGCCCTCGCCTTCTGAGAGCAGCGCTCGACAGAGCCAGGGAATCCTCCGCCAGCGCACGGACAGCGGCACTCGGCGGACGGCTTCCAGGGTGAAGGTCCGGATAAATGCAGGTTTTGAGGAATTAACGCTTCAAAAGCACGACTGCATCTGGTACAAAGTCAGCCGCTTCGAGCGGGTATAGTTTAGTGGCAAAACGAAAGCTTCCCAAGCTTTAGTTGAGGGTTCGATTCCCTCTACCCGCTCCATATCACCTTTCCATTGAAGCTTACCGAGCGTCAGGGAACGTTGACTGATCCGGCTCTGGCTTACCCTCTCATCACACCCAAAAAACCACTGACACTCTGCCTGTAGCGCAGCGATCATCCATTGTGCATTTTTATTGTAAAAAAACTCAGGCCTTCCTGACTCTCAATAGCTCTTCGAATTTTTTAAATATATAGCCAGTCACAGCCGCAACAGCACCCATTACTTCTGCAACGTAAACTCAGCCTTGTCAAAAGACAGCCAGCACGACGAATTATCCGTCCACTTCGACTCGGTAGTTCCCAGAACGCCCTTCATCAAAACCTTGTCACCCTTTTTGAAACTGCTGATCTTTTTCTTGTTGACCAACAGGTCATCGCGGGTCAACCCCTGGCCCTGACATTTGGGATTGGTCGGATCCGTAAAGATGACGGCGATCTGGTTTTGGCCAATGGCGCTGCCTGTCTTGGTAATACGCTGCACAACACCTGGAATGATGAGTGTCTGGGCGTCCCACTTTTCCTTCGCGGTGACTTCGTTTGTTTCCCAATCGCTCCAGATCTGCGTCAATGTCGCCTGTTTGGCTTCGATCAACCCTCTGAAATCGCCGCTCAGCACGTCACCGGTCTGGTCGAACACGCCGTTGGTGACGGACATGGCCTGATCAAGACCCGCGCACCCCGACAAGGCCAGAATCAACGGAAACAACGCTGCACTTTTCATCCACACACTCCGCTGGCGGACTCACCTCTGTTTTGGTCGGCGGTCCGTTATTCAATAACAAGGGGCTTATCACTTCGGCAAAAACTCTAACCAGCGTTTCTAACACCTTCAATAGTACAGATGTACTGTGCGCGCTATGGCGCGTAGCCACTAGTTCATGTGTGCTATATCCATTACAACTTCGCCTCTCGATACTTCCGCCGTTGGCAATCTGCCTAACGGAACCGCTAATGCCTTCAAGGCTGGCAGCCACGGTCGTGGCTTTTATGGAGTATCTGGAGTCGTTATGAACCCCTTATTCAGAATATCCCCCCTTGCTTTTGCGATTACCCTTGCACTGCTCCCAGAGACCCAGGCAGCGGACTTTGTTCTTAACGATGCTCAGGAAACATTCAACAGCGACCGCGTGATCGATGGCGAGATCAGAGTCCGGTCAACGGATGGCAACACGGCCAGTCTCACGATCAACAATGGCGCAACCGTGACCAGTGAAGGCGGCGAGATGATTGGTCGGGCCAGCAGCACGGGCGTCAACATGGCCAAGGCCAGCGTTGTGGTCGAAGGGGCGGGTTCGCGCTGGATCGTGCCGCGTACCTCATTCGTGCTGGGTAACACGATCGTTATCGGTGGTGCCGGTCAGGGTGACCTGACCGTCCGAAACGGGGGCCAGGTGTCGGTGCGGGATCTGGATCTGGGTGACGTTTTCGGAGCCAATTCCAACAGATTTTCGCAAGCGGACCTGCTGGTGAGTGGACAGAACTCGCTGGTCGATGCAGCAAACATCACCGCTGGCGGCGTTTTTGTTTACAAGTCGAGCATCACGGCCAACAATGGCGGCAGAATCAACAGCGAGGCAGTGGACATCGACTCCACCGTCAGATTGTCTGGTGCAGGCACGCGCTGGGACAATAGCGGGACCTTCAGCAACAGAGGCGATCTGACGCTTGAGAACGGTGCAGTCCTGGCGACCAGCTCACTGACACTGGGATCTGCAATCAGCAGCACCAGCAATCAAGTGAGCATTTCCGGCCAGGGCACGCGCCTCTCCGCGCAAGATATGACGCTCGGTGACACCACCACGCGTACTTATCTGACGCTGTCCGACGGTGCCGAACTGAGCGCCACTAATGGCATTCTCATCAGCACCGTAGGCAGCAGCAACTTGGCGACACGTGGCACGCTTGCCATCGGTGGTTCGGTCGCAGTGGATCCCAACCGTACCGATGTCGATTCCACGACGGCTGGAGCGGCACAGGCCGCCGGTCGAGTCGATCCGGCAACCGGCATTCGCTTTGGTACCGGTAACGGATACCTGGCGTTCAACCATACGGACGCCGATCTCCAGTTCGCCAACACCTTGAGCGGGACGGGCCGGGTGTATGCGTTCAACGGAAACACCACCTTGAGCGGTGATACCTCCGGACTGGCCGGCAGCGTCGTCGTTCGCGGCGGACGTCTCGTGCTGTCGGGGAACGTGGACCAGGTCAATCAGCGCGGCAATACGGCCACGACCCAGAGCCTTTCACGGTTTAACGTCGGCAACGGTACTCTGGTGGTCAATGGCACCGCGGGGCGCAACGAGTTCGGGGTCTACACCAACAGCGCTCAGGTGCTGGACGGCGGCGTTCTGGCCGGTGTCGGTCAGGTCGGCAGCACTCAGGTCGCGTCAGGCGGCACGCTGTCTCCAGGTGAAAACGCCATCGGTGCGCTGGCCATACAAGGCGACCTGGACATGGCGGCAGGCTCGCGTTATGCCGCAGACATTGCTGGCAACGGCGCGTCAGACCGGATCAACGTAAGCGGCACAGCGACCCTGCGTGGAACTCAGGTCAACGTCACCGCGCTGGACCCGGCGCAGAGTTATCAGAGCGGCAGGACCTACACCCTGCTTTCCGCCCAGGGTGGGCTGGTCGACGGCGCCACGCCAGGGACAGCCTATGCGCAGGCGGCGACCAACTCGGCGTTTTTGAACGTCGGATTGCAGCGCACGGCCAACGATCTGAACCTCACCATCGAGCAGAAAAACACAACGCCGACCCCGACGCCAGAACCGACGCCTACACCTACACCTGAACCGACACCGACACCAACTCCAGAACCAACACCGACTCCGACTCCCACTCCAGAGCCGACGCCAACGCCAACGCCCACACCTACGCCAACTCCAGAGCCAACACCAACACCAACGCCAGAGCCCACACCAGCTCCTGCGCCGGGTATCTTCCAGACGGTCATGGTGACCTCCAATCAGTTCAATACCGCTGGCGCGCTCGGCGCACTCCAGCAGAGCGGCGAGTCCCTGCGTCTGTACAACAACCTGCTGATTCTGGACGCAGACAGCGCGCGTGATGCGGCTGATCAACTGTCTGGCGATTCGCTGAGCAGCACGTCGACGGCTCTGATCGCCAACAGCCAGGTGGTGTCCGGCGTATTGGGCACTCGTCTGCGGGGCCTTCTGGACAACGGTACCGTGCGCATGCCAGCCATGGCACTCAACCTGATGCCGGCCACACCCGCCGCCGAAAACGGCGCCTGGGTGCAACCCTTCGGCAACTGGACTCAACTGGACAGCCGTAACGGCGTCAACGGCTTGAGCCAAAGCACCGGCGGTGTGCTGTTCGGGGCAGACGGCAGCTTCAATCCGGATTGGCGCGGCGGTATCTACGCGGGTTATAGCCGTTCGAAGTTCGACGCCGATAATACTGATGCCGAAGGCCACAGCGACAACTACCACCTCGGTCTCTACACCGGCGCCCAGATCGATGCCCTGCGCCTGAGTGCAGACATCGGCTACACCTGGCACAAGCTGGAAAGCGAGCGGAACGTGGCGTTTGCCGGGTTCAGCGATCACCTGACCGGCAAACGCAACGCCCAGTCGTTGCAGACCAGTACTGAAGCGGCCTACCGCATACCGGTCGGCAGCGTGTCTCTGGAACCTTTCGCCGGGCTTTCCTACGTGCGCTACAACGCGGACGACATGCGTGAAAAAGGCGGAGCGGCCGCTCTGGATGTGTCCAGCGACAAGCAGAACACCGTGTTCTCGACCGTGGGCATGCGCGCATCGACCCATACAAACGTGGCGAACCTCAACACCGAGCTTTACGGCTCGCTGGGCTGGAGACGCGCCTACGGTGATCTGGATCCGCGAAACGTCCAGTCCTTTGCCGGTGGTCCGAACTTCGAAGTGCAAGGCGTTTCTCAAACCCGCGACACGGCCTTGACTGAAGTGGGCGCGAAGGTGCGACTGAACAAGCAGACCGACCTTGGACTGTCCTATCAGGGCCAGTTCGGTACCGACACACGCTTCCATTCGGTGAACGCAGGTGTGACGGTTCGCTTCTGACCGGCGCTGCACTCGGGCTGGATGACCATTCGGGCAGTGTCTGCTTGAGTGGCTTCCAGCGCGAGCTTTGACTGACCTCTTGACCATAGCCTCGGGGATCAGAATGGACTTCAGGTCCGCCATTCCCGTGTGAACAACTCCCTCCTTCTGAGCAATCCTCTATGGCATCGCGCCGCTCCCCTTACAGACGTTAATCGCAAAAAATATCGCACCGGTGTGTATGATGTGTATCAATGCATCGCGAGTATGTATAGTACACACCTTGGGTAATGATAGGCTTGGGTGATGCGAAGCAGGGAAATGATAAGAACGATTGAGGATGATGGATGGTATCTCGTGGCGACCAAAGGTAGTCACCATCAATACAAGCACTCGTCAAAGCCTGGAAGGGTAACGATCAAGCACCCGGATTCCGATATACCGATCAAAACGATGAATAGCATATTGAAGCAAGCGGGATTGAAATGACCGCCAGAAAAGAAGAGGCACCCTTGCATCTCGTCTTCAGTGTGACGGCATTTAGGATCTGTCAGGCTGACAGCCTTGCGATCAAAGAGAAAAGGTAGACAACTCATGAAATTCACCGTCGTTCTGCATAAAGACGCCGATTCAGACTATGGAGTAACTGTTCCGGACGTGCCTGGTTGCTTTTCGGCAGGCAGCTCGGTATCGGAAGCACTGGAAAGTGTGAAGGAGGCGTTATCGCTGCACTTTGAAGGTCTGGTGGCCGATGGCGCACCACTCCCCAATGCGCAAGCCATTGATATTCATATGGCCAATCCCGACTACGAAGACGGTATCTGGGCGGTGGTCGAGTTCGACGTGACGCCTTATTTTGGCAAGTCAGTACGATTCAACGCGACACTTCCGGAACACCTGCTGGCCAAAATTGATGAGCGCGTCAAAACCGATCATCGATACGCCTCACGCTCTGGCTTTTTGGCCGCTGCGGCATTGAACGAGCTGCATACTGAGTACCGCTGATAGAAATCGCCAGTACCGCAGATTGGAGTTCCAGTGATTCTCACAGGCAAGAAAAAGGGCACTTAAGTGCCCTTCTTTGTTTCTGGAGTAATCAAGCTACTCGAGTAATCGCGTAAGACTGCCTCTCAACGATACCGCTCAAGCCAATGCGCGTAAGGCGCTGGCAAGGTCCACGACGCGTTCTCCGCACCGAGCTCCTTCGCAGCGAAATAGGCCCAATGCGGATCTGCAAGGTGCGCGCGGCCGACGGAAACCAGATCGAGCTGACCCGATTTGACCGCCTCTTCCGCCAGTTGCGGTGTGCCGAAACCCCATGCAGAGGTCACTGGAATGCCGGCTTCGCGACGCACACGTTCGGCGACCGGTCCCATGAACGCAGGACCCCACGGAATGTTGGTGTCAGGAATGGTGAAGCCGACACTGACGCTCAACAGGTCAAGCCCGCCAGCCTTGAAACGGCGTGCCAGTTCGATGGACTCGGCAAGGGTCTGCTCGTCGCGACCGTCGTATTCAATGACGCCGAAACGGGCGGTCAGTGGCAGGTTTTCCGGCCAGACTTCACGCACGGCCGCCAGGGTTTCCAGCAGGAAACGGCTGCGGTTTTCGAAGCTGCCGCCGTAGGCATCGGTGCGCTGGTTGGAGTGTTCGGAGAAGAAGCTTTGTCCCAGGTAGCCGTGGGCGAAGTGCAGTTCGATCCATTCAAAGCCGGCTTCAAGGGCGCGGCGTGCAGCGTTGACGAAGTCCTGCTTGACGCGGGAAATGTCGTCCAGGGTCATTTCACGCGGCACTTTGGGCAGGTTGGCCCCGAAGGCGATGGCGGACGGCGCGATGGTTTCCCAACCACGAGCGTCGGAGTCGGCAATGTGGTCGTCACCTTCCCACGGACGATTGGCGCTTGCCTTGCGGCCTGCGTGGGCAATCTGAATACCTGGAACGGATCCGGCCGCCTTGATGGCCTTCACGACGGGAACGAACGCCTGCGCCTGCTGGTCATTCCAGATACCGGCGCAGCCCGGAGTGATTCGACCTTCGGGTGCCACGGCGGTTGCTTCAACCACCACCAACCCTGCTCCGCCGCGCGCCATGCTGGCCAGGTGAACATGGTGCCAGTCGTTGATCACGCCGTCGTCGGCGCTGTATTGGCACATGGGCGGAATGGCGATGCGGTTGCGCAGGGTCACGTCTTTGAGGGTGTAGGGTTGGAACAGCGCTGACATGAATATCTCCCGGTACGTCGAAATACGATTGTTCGATAGTATTCGAAATATAGCGCCAATTGAAACCCCTCGTTATTATGCCGCCCATGCGAACCTTAAAACACCCCGAACCCGATGCCTTCACCCTCGACCGCGTTTTGTATGCGTTGAGCGACCCTGTGCGTATGGAAATCGTCCGCCATCTGGCAGGCGTACCCGAGGCGACGTGTGGTGAGTTGTGCGGCGAGAGGCCCAAGTCCAGCGCCTCCCACCACTTCCGCGTGCTGCGTGATTCCGGGTTGGTGCAGACGCGCAATGTGGGGACCACGCACATGAACTCGCTGCGCAGTGAAGAGCTTGAAAAGCGCTTTCCGGGGCTGCTGGCAGCGATTCTTCGGCAATTGGGATAGTTGTCGGACGCATCCGCAACGACCCCGTTTCCGGGGCCGAGCATCATTTTTCAGTGTGCGGTATCGGGTTTGACGGGCGCTACGGACGCAACGTCCTGAGGATGCTTCATCGCTTCGATCTCCCGATCAGCCACCGCCTGATCGAACGCGCCGTCCCACTTGGCAATGGCGATGGTGCCGATGCCGTTACCGATCAGATTGGTAACTGCACGCGCCTCGTTCAGAAAGCGGTCGACGCCCAGCAGCAGTACCAGACCGACCAACGGAATCTCCGGGATCACCGACAGCGTCGCGGCCAGCGTCACGAAGCCTGCACCGGCGACACCCGCCGATCCTTTCGAGGTCAGTAACAGCACGCCCAGCACGACCAGTTGATCCGCCAGGGTCAGCGGCGTATTGGTGGCCTGAGCCACGAAGATCGCCGCCATGGTGAGGTAAATGCAGGTGCCGTCCGAATTGAACGTGTAACCGGTTGGCAGCACCATCCCGACGACCGAGCGCTTGCAGCCCAACTTCTCGAGTTTGATCATCATTCTGGGCAGCACAGCTTCGGTGGAACATGTCCCGAGCGTGACCAGAATCTCGTCCTTGAAATAGCGCAGAAACGTGAGCAACGGCACGCCTGACCAGCGGGCAATCGAGCCCAGTACCACGACAATGAAAAACAGCGTGGTCACGTACAGCGCCAGCATCAGATGACCGAGCGACACCAGTGTACCGATGCCGTACTTGCCAATCGTGAACGCCATGCCTGCGCCCGCCCCGATCGGCGCGAGACGCATCACCATGGCCACGATGCGAAACAGGCTCTGCAACAACAGGTCGATGATGTTGACCAGCGGTTTGCCCGCCTCACCCAACTGCACGAGCGCAATACCCATCAACACGGAAATGAAGATCACCTGAAGCATGATGCCTTTGGCAAAGGCGTCCACAATGGTGGTCGGAATGATGTTCATGAAGAAGCTGACGGCACCGCCCTGCGACTCGGCGGCCTGGGCATAGCCCTTGATCGCATCGACATTGAGGGTGCTGACGTCAATGTTCATGCCCTCGCCCGGCTTCATCAGGTTGACGACGACCAGACCGATGACCAGCGCCAGTGTCGAAACGATCTCGAAATACAGGAGCGCCTTGCCGCCCGTACGGCCCACCTCCTTGATGCTGCCCATCTTGGCGATACCGACCACGACCGTGCCGAAAATGATCGGCGCGAGCAGCATCTTGATGAGTTTGATGAACCCGTCGGCCAGTGGCTGGAGCCTGGCGCCGATGTCGGGAATCAGGTAGCCGATAAGACCGCCGATGACGATGCCTATCAAAACCTGGACGTACAGAAGCTTGTACCAGCGTGTGGCTGTGTTCATGGCTGTACCTCAGTGTTGTTTTTGTATGAGGACAAGCGCGGCCCTGTCGTGGAGGGCCGCGTCATGATGAAAACCGGTCAGCCTTCGCCGAGTTCCCGCATCACTTTGTAGAGTTCGGACTTGGCCTCGAAGCCGACACCCGGGATATCCGGCAGGCCGACGTATCCATTCTCGACGCGAATCCCGTCGGCGAAGCCGCCGAACGGCTGGAACACATCCGGGTAAGACTCGTTGCCGCCCAGATGCAGGCCCGCAGCGATGTTCAGAGACATCTGGTGACCGCCATGCGGAACGACCCGGCGCGATGACCAGCCCAGTTCCTTCATGACGTCCAGCGTGCGCATGTACTCCACCAGGCCATACGACAGCGCACAGTCGAACTGCACGTAATCGCGATCAGGGCGCATACCGCCGTGGCGCAGCAGGTTGCGGGCGTCCTGATGAGAGAAGAGGTTTTCACCGGTCGCCATCGGCAGCTCATAGTGATTGGCGAGCTCGGCCTGCAGCGCGTAATCCAGCGGGTCACCGACTTCTTCGTACCAGAACAGGTTGTACTTCTTGATGGCTTCGGCGTACGCAATGGCCGTCTTGATGTCGAAGCGACCGTTAGCATCGACGGCCAGTCGACGACCGTCGCCCACCACTTCCAGCACCGCCTCGATGCGACGAATGTCCTCATCCAGCGGCACGGCACCGATCTTCATTTTGACCACGTCGTAGCCGCGATCCAGGTAGCTCTGCATCTCGGCCTTGAGTTTGGTCTGGTCCTTGCCCGGATAGTAATAACCGCCTGCCGCGTAAACCCAGACCTTGTCGTCAGCCACGCCATCGCGATAGCGGTCAGCCAGCAGGCGATACAGCGGCTTGCCTTCGATCTTGGCAACGGCGTCCCAGACCGCCATATCGATGGTGCCCACGGCCACGGAACGCTCGCCGTGCCCGCCCGGCTTTTCATTCGTCATCAGGGTTTTCCAGATGGCGAAAGGGTCGAGATTGTCGCGCTCCTTGTCGACCAGCGTCTCGGGATCCGCTTCGCTGATGCGGGCCAGGAAACGGTCGCGCATCAACGCACCCTGCCCATAGCGACCGTTGGAGTTGAAGCCATAACCGATCACCGGTTTGCCATCACGAATCACGTCAGTGATGACGGCGACAACCGAGCACGTCATCTTGGAAAAGTCGATGTAGGCATTAGCAATAGGTGATGCGATGGAAACCGTTTTTTCACGAATTTCGACGATGCGCATGGGGGAGCGTCCTCTCTGATTGTTATCCCCGGAACCCCGGGTTGGTACGCACAGACTGTAGGGCTGGACGCGAAATCGGAGCCAATGCTATTAATGCAGCACCCTATGTGTACAAGGCATCACCCATGGAACTCGTGTGGCTGGAGGACTTCAATGCCCTCGCCGAGAGCGGAAATTTCTCACGTGCCGCCGACGCGCGGCATGTCACTCAGCCCGCGTTCAGCCGACGGATCAGAGCGCTGGAGAGCTGGGTGGGCGTCGAGTTGTTCGAGCGCACCGCCCAGGGCGCGACGCTGACCGAAGCGGGCCAGAGCATGCTGGACAACGCCCGCGAGCTGACGCGAAGGCTCTACCAGATGCGCGCCGAAGTGAAGGAAGTCGCGGGCAAAGCCACCCGAACGCTGCATTTTGCCGCCACGCACTCGCTGTCGTTCACCTTCTTCCCGGCCTGGATCAGACAGGTGGAAGATGGCGCGCCGATTGAAGGCATCAGGCTTCATTCCGACAACATGGCGGCGTGCGAACAGTTGCTGCTCAACGGTGAAGTGCAGTTCCTGATCTGCCATCAGTATCCCAACGTACTGCCCCGGTTCGACAGCAAGCAATTCGACAGCAAGGTGATCGGCTCCGACACCCTGCTCGCCTTGCAATCCCCCGAGCTGAAGCCCGGCGAGCCTGTGCCTTTTCTGTCCTACACGGCAGAGTCGGGCCTGGGGCGAATCATCGCGTCGTACCTGCAGAACAGCCCCGGTCATCCTGTGCTGGAAACCGTTTTCAGCTCGCACCTGGCGGCGGTGCTGCTGTCGATGGCGCTGCAGGCCAAGGGTATCGCCTGGCTGCCGCAGAGCCTGGCGGCACCGGAGTTGGCGTCGGGGCGTCTGACGCACAGTTCGATAGCGCTGCCAGACATCCAGACCGAAATCCGGGTATTCAGGGCAATGATTCCGCTGGGGGATTTTGCAGAGAAGTTCTGGGCGGGGCTTGAGCGTTGATTGGGAGGCGTCACCACGTCTTCGACGTAGCGCTGTCGCGCAGCAAACTTGGTGGGAGCGGACTTGTCCGCGAAGGCCAGTACATCCGACGAATATTCATCGTCTGAAATACAGTATTCGCGGACAAGTCCGCTCCTACAAAAATCGCGTTTCTTCAGTGGATTACAGGTTGTTTGATAAGAGATGACTCACTGAAGAGTGCTGCATGGACAACACACCACTCACCCCCAATCCAGCACCGGCCAGCCATGCTCCTGCGCGTACGCCCGCAGCGTCGGGTCCGGGTTCACGGTAATGGGGTTGTCGACCAGCTTCAGCATCGGCAGGTCGTTCCGGGAATCCGAGTAGAAGAAGGCACCTTCCAGCATTTCGTCCTGCGCCCTGAGCCACTCGCTCAGACGCAGCACCTTGCCTTCGCGGTAGGTCAGGATGCCCTCGGTGAGACCGGTGAACTGACCATCCTGCACTTCCAGATCGATGGCCAACACTTCGTCGATGCCCAGATGCGCTGCAACGGGCGAGACGATATGGACGCCTGTCGCCGAAATCACCAGCAACCGGTCACCGGCCGCCTTGTGTCTGGCGATGGTCTGACGGGCCTCGCGGTACACGAGCGGATCGATGACGGCCTTGATGAACTGCGCGACGGCCTCGGCCACGTTCTCCACCGTACGGCCGACCATCGGTGTGAGGCTGAACGCCATGTAATCCTCCATGGCCAGTTTGCCCTGGCTGTAGGCGTTCATCAGCTCCTGATCGAGGCTCAGAAAGTCTTCGTCTTCCACCCAGCCCAGCCGCATCATTTCCCGGCTCCAGAGGCTGGCGCTGTCGCCATGAATCAAGGTGTCATCCAGATCAAATATCGCTAAAGCCATCGGGTCCTCTCAACAGTCGAACTGCGCTGAACGAGCGCGCCCGAAAGGGGCGCGCGCCTGTATCACATGGCGGGAACGGCATTGCCGACCCTGGGAGCTGGCGCAGCAATCGCGAACAGATCATCGACCCGCTTCACTTCCGCAGCACTGGGTTTGATGGCGAATGCACACGCGACAAAGATCACCGCATTAAAGATCAGCCCGATGATCCCGCTGGTCAGTGAACCCAGCTGAGGGATGTCGTCCGGGTAGATCGTCGTCAGCACGATAGCCACGAAGATGCCCACGAGCATGCCGGCAATCGCG
Source organism: Pseudomonas sp. fls2-241-TYG-175 (assembly GCF_030209155.1). Lineage (NCBI taxonomy): Bacteria > Pseudomonadati > Pseudomonadota > Gammaproteobacteria > Pseudomonadales > Pseudomonadaceae > Pseudomonas > Pseudomonas sp. fls2-241-TYG-175. Next base: position 54,445 of record NZ_JARVSO010000005.1, read on the forward strand.
CCCTGTTTATTGCCTCGGCGGGAGAAGATGCCGAAGAACAACGGCACGGCCAACTGGATGATGCCCTGATAGGAAATCTGCGCCAGCAGCTGTAGCCGGGCATAGTCGAAGGTCAGGTAGGCCAGTACCGACGCAGCACTGATGAACACCACCATGCCCACCTTGGCGAGGATGGTCTTCTGCCGGTCGGTGCGCGGCGCGTTCCAGGTCGCCAGGTCGTTGGCGAACTGGGTGCCGCAGACTTGTACGCAGCCGTCCACGTGACCGATGCTGGCGGCCAGCACAATCACGATGGCGACCGCCAGCAGCCACGGCCCGCCAATGTCGAACAGCGACAGGAACCAGCCATGCTGTGGATGCGCAGCGACGTTCGGGTCCTGACTGATCGCGGCGGCGAACAGCATCAGAATCCCGTAGAACCCTGCGACCAGCAGAATGGTGACCAGCGTGCCCTTCTTCACCGAGCGCACGCCGCTGGCGGTGTAGATACGCTGGAAGCTCATCGGCCAGCACATCGAACCGATCACGCCGGTGAAAATCAGGCTGAACATGTACAGCGGGCCGTAAGTACTGCCTGCGCCGCCCGGAATCACCAGCATGCTGGCGGGCAATTGCGCCAGGTTGGAAAGCGACGCCTGATCACCGAACAACAGCAGCACGCAAAGCGCGGCACAGAGCACGTAGGCAATCAGCCCCTGATACATGTCGGTCATGATCAGCCCGCGCATGCCCATGCTCACGGTCCAGTACTGCCGAATCAGAATGACCACCACGCCCACCGTCAGGCAGGTAGTCACGCCCCAACGCCCGAAACTGGCGAATTGAAACAACGTGGCCAGGGCCTGAATCCCCATCACCACCCACGGGAACACAGAGATGATGCCGATGATCGAGGCGATGCGCTTTACCGCAGGGCTGTCGAAGCGCATGCCCAGCAGGTCGGGTTGTGTGGTGAGGTTGAAGCGCTTGCCCCAGGTCCAGGCGCGGTTGGCCATAAGGTACATGGCTGTGACCCCGAGGGTTGCGTACACCATGCCGTAAAAGCCCAGCGCACCGCCGACCGACAGTGCGAAGAACGCCGTGAACGTCGCGCCCGGCCACCATGAGTTGGTGTAGCACATCGCGATGTACCAGGGCCCGTAGGAACGGCCGCCCACCGCGTAGTCGGAAAACGAGTCACTCTTGCGATTGGTGGCGTACAGCACGCCGATCATCCCGGCCAGAAACAGGCCGATGAGCCCGAAGGTTATGTACAGATCCGAATTGACGAGTGTGCTGATCATTGTGCGTCACCGTCTTCAGGAATCTCGCCGCTGGCGGACTCGACCATGTAAAGCACCCAAAGGCCGAGGCCCATCAGCGCAGCGTTCAGAATCCAGTAAAAGATCGGCAGCGGAATACCCAGCACGATGACCGTACTGCCACTGACCTGAAGATAGAATGGCGGGAACAGCGCCATCATCAACAACGCAAAAAAGTACACGCCGAACACGAGCGTTTTCACACGCCCGGGCCGCGCAATCGAAACAGTACCCATGGAAGACTCCTTGAATTTTGGATCTTGCGATTAATCGATCAAGTAAAACTCAAGCAGTAAAAGAGTTGCCGCCAATAGCCCGATCTTGTGGTTGCCGGGTCTTGTATTACGCAGGTTCAGACCTGTCTGAGCCAGGTTTCCCAGCGTGGATCGTTGATGGCGTTGCGCGCCCTCATTTGCTTCCATGCACCGTATTTGTAGAAGTCGAAGTCCAGTTGCGACACGGCGTGCTGCACCATCGCCCACGTGGACCATTTGATATCCGCGAGCGCTTTATTGACCTTGATCCGGGCCAGCGTCCGGGTGTCGACGCGACCGAAATAGTCTTCGACCAATTCGAGTTCCACCTCGTCGGTGAAGAACATTTCGCCAAACCAGAGCGCCAGCTCGTAGTGCCGATCGTTATTGGATGCGTATTCGAAATCCACCAGCCTGACTTGCTGTTGATCATTGAGCATGAAGTTACCGGCCAGCGTGTCATTCATGCACGGCGCCAGATCGATGCCTGAGGCTTGCAGCGCGGCTTTCGCTCTGTCGTATTGCAGCGACAACCATGCACCATCCTGAGGTTTCAAGGCGTTGAGCTCAGCCACCTGGGTCTGGTGTTCGGCAATCATGTCGAACACGGTCTTGGTTTGACACAGCAGCGCCTGATCGTTGAAAGCCTTGAGCCCGAGCAGTGCGTTGTGGCGCACGTCGCGCTGCAGGAAATCGAGGTTCGATGACGCCCGCCAGCCTTCCATGAACTCGAAAACTTCGACGCCGAACTCTTCCAGAAACGCGAACACCGGCGCGCCGTATCCGGTTGCCGCTGCGGCGACACTGGCGTCATGAGCGGTGCGGCGATCAATGAACATCTCGGTGCCCGCCCCCGGAATCTTGAAAAAATACGCGGTATCGGCGCCCTCGACCTCGACGCGCCAGTTGGTGTTGGAAATCCCGCCGCTGACCGGCCTGTACGTGATCCGCTTGCCGCGCCACTGGCTGATGCTGGACACCGCCGCCTCAAGTTGTTGTTCATGAAGACTCATGGCTTCTCCCAAAATATTCATGCGCGCACCTCCCCAACCTGACGCAGCCAGCTTTCCAGGCGCGGATCCCGGGTGCTCTGCAGGCAGCGCAAAAAGGTCCATTGTCCGAGCTTGGAAAACTCGAGTGACCGGGCAGACACCGTGCCCGCCCAGAACCCCCACAGCGTCCAGTACCAGTCGTTGATCAGCGCATACAGACGGCAGACGGCGTAATCCACCTCAAGGCATTTGCCTGCCCATGATTCGATGCCTTCGCGCCACTGCGCCTCAAACGAAAACAGCTCATTCAAGGTAATTGCGACGTCATACCAGGCATCCATGCAGCCGCCGTAATCGAAGTCGACCAGCTTCAGATTCCCGTCCCGCGACACCATGACGTTGCTGGTGACGCCATCGCCATGGATCGGCACTGCGTGAAAGGGCCGGCTTTGCAGTGCGTCCCAGGCCATGTTGACGCATCGATCAATCCACGCATGTTCTGGCGGCAATACAACCCGATCCCGCGTGCATAACACCCGCAGGCGTTGCAGATCATCCATCGGCGAGCGGATGAAATCCGGCACCGCTCCGTTATGAACAGTACGTTTCAGATCCCACAACCGCTCAAGCCGCCCCGGCGCGATGAGTTCGTCCAGCCGTGCACAGCGCCAGTCTGCCGGGCTCAGGGCTTCAAAAATCAGTACGCCGCTGGCGCTGTCCGCGTTGATCAACCGAGGTGCTGCGCCGCTCAGGCCCGCACACTCGCTGGCCTGCGCGCTGCGCTCGACATCGATCAAGGGCGCCATGTCCGCCTGCAACACCTTTGCGTACCAGGTGGTCTGGCCGTCAGTGACGTGATAACCCAGCCATTCGGTGGCCAGCCTGGACGGCGAGGCAATGCCGGACGGCCCGTCCTGTACGCTCAGGTTGTCGCCCAACCCTGCTTGCGATAATGCAATGTGAAGACGATCCAGCGGTGCGGTCTCTTTGAACATGGTCTGCCCTCAGCGAAAGGAATCCGGCGCCGTGCAGGCGCGATGAAGCAAGGCAGTCAGCATTTTCAAACCGTTGTGCATGTCCTCGTCGCTGGTGTACTCGGCTTCGTTATGCGAAAGGCCGTTACGACTGGGGATGAACAACAGGCAGACCGGGTATTTGCTGTTCATGCTGATCGCATCGTGACCGGCCACCGTTGCGCTGTCGGTGATGGGCAGCCCCAACTCGGTCGCCACTGCATGCGCCAGTTCGGCGAAGCCGTCGGGAAGTACACCGGGGGCGCGCAGCACGCTGCTCTCGATGTCGAAACGGGTCTGGGTCCGGTCGGCGATCTCATGCAATGTGGCGTTCAGACGCTCGGCGGCTGCACGCAGCAGTTCAGTGTCCCGCGAGCGATGCTCCGCCAGCAGCGACACGCGGGACGGCACCACGTTGGGCGAGTTCGGCCATATCTCCACGCGCCCCACCGAGCTGTGCATCTGCAACCCGTGCAGGTCGGCTTCCGCACGCACCGCAACGATGGCATGTGCGGCAGCGAGCATTGCATCACGGCGCGCGGCCATGGGCGTTGGTCCGGTGTGGTTCTGCTCGCCGTCGAAACGAATGCGTTGCTTCAGCGCGGCCCAGGTCTCCCTGACAACGCCAATCGACAGCTTGCGGCTCTCCAGCGCGGTGCTCTGCTCGACATGAATTTCCACGTAGCCCGCGATGTCGAGGCTGACCGGGCCGTCGCCCAGATAACCGATATCCTGCAAGGCCTGCCTGAGGCTGATGCCGTCGCCATCGCAACTGTTCCAGGCCTGCTCAAGACTCAACGAACCGGTGAACACGCCGCTGCCGATCAGGCTCGGCTGAAAGCGTGCGCCCTCTTCATTGGTCCAGTTCACGACAGCAAGATTGCAGGCCGGCTTTTCTCCGCGCTCGCGCATCTGGCGCCCGAGGCTGGAAACCGCCACGGCCCCGGCGAGCACGCCGTACACCCCGTCGAACCGACCGGCACTTGGCTGGCTGTCCAGGTGCGAACCACACACCACATACGGGGCCTGCGGGTCGAAGGTCATCAGGCCGAAAATATTGCCCACCGCATCGATGCGCACCTCAAAGTCATGCGCTTTGAGCCAGTCGCAAAACAGGTCGCGAACCTGGCCGTCTTCAGCCGATGCAGCGAGCCGGTGCAGACCACCCGCAGGTGTCGCGCCAATGGCCGAGCTTTCGGCGAACAGCGCCTCGAACCGTGCATGGTCGGCGGCGTCGGGCGTCAGCAATTCATGAGTACAGGATGTCGACATCATCTCTCTCCAGGCGAGCCGTAAACTCAGCCGATAGCGGACGGTTCGTGACCAGGGTCGTGATTGCACTGAATGGCAGGGTGTTAACAAAAATCCGGTGACCGAACTTGCCGTCGTCGGCAAGGATCACGCGCTGCCTGGAATGCTTGACCAGCGTGCGCCGCAACATGGCTTCCGGCTCGTGGTAATCCATCAGGCCTTGTTCAAGGTCGATGGCGCCGATGCCCATGAACGCGATGTCGTAATTGAACTGGCTGGCGAACGCCAGGGTGTGCGGGCCGATCAACGCGTTGTCGTTGCGGCGCACGTCTCCGGGAGCGACCAGCACCTGGTTGTCGCTTTGATGGGTCACCACCTGAGCGATGTCCAGCGAGTTGGTGATGATCCTCAACCGGCTGAATTGCGACAGCGTCTGCGCCAGTGCGAGCGTCGAGGTGCCGGTGTCGAGAAACAGCACCATGCCGTCGCTGATCAGGCCTGCCGCCTTGCTGGCGATACTCGCCTTGGCTTGCGGCTTCATGCGACTGCGGACCTGCAACGGCGGCTCGTCATTCAACTGCGGCAGAATCGCCCCGCCATGAATGCGCCGCAGCTTGCCCATCTCTTCCAGGTACTTGAAGTCGCGGCGAATGGTCTCTTCCGACACATAAAGCGACTGTGCGAGCTCGGACGCCTTGACGCGCTGTTGCTGAGCCAACAGGCGCATGATTTCGTCCAGACGAGGCTGATTGAGCATGGGGCTGACATTCCGTTGTGAAGAAAGGCGTTCAGTGTACCCATCTGTCTTCGGCGGCTGATGGCTGCTCATGTCGGGCGTGTTCATTGCGCAAGCATCGGTGGCAAATATTGATCCCACGGCGAAATCGCCTCGAAGGCCGCGCAGAATTGCAGGACATCACCGTCCGCGAAACGAGGACCGACCACCTGCAGACCGATGGGCAACCCGTTCGGGGCAAAGCCGCAGGGAATGGTTGCCGCCGGGTTTCCCGACACGTTGAAGGGATAGGTGAAAGGCGTCCAGCGTGCCCAAGGCACGGCGCCATCCTGACCGGCAAAGCCGTCCGGTGCGACCTCATCGGCATCGAATGGCAGCACAGGTAGTGTCGGCATGATCAGCAGATCGTAATCGTCGAACAGCGCATGCACCCGATTGGCGAAGGCGGCACGCTGTTCGATGGCCTGAAGATAACCGGCAAGATCGTAGCGGGCCGATTGCTCGATCAGGCGGGCGAAACCGGGATCAAGCTCGTCCAGTCTGTCGGCCAGCGCGCGTCCGTAGACGATGCCGCGTCCGGCCACCCAAAGCGTTTCAAAGGTGGCCAACGGGTCCGGCCAATCCAGCGCAAGGGTGCTCACGTCCACTGGCAGGTTTGCAGCGATCCTTTCGACAGCAGCTTCGACTGCGGCCGCAATAACCGGCTCGACAGGCGTGTTGAACAACGTCGGGACGTAAGCGATGCGCAGCTTTCCAAGCGGCTGGTCGCAGCGCGCCAGATAGGATTCTGTCGGCGCCGGGAGCGCCTGGTGGTCCAGCGGATGCGGCCCTGAAAGAATATCGAACAATAGCGCCGAATCGCGCACGGTGCGGGTCATCGGGCCTGCATGGCTGAGCATTTCTGTCGCAGACCATGGCCATGTGGGAATTCGTCCCAGTGAACCCTTGAGCGCGAATATCCCGCAGAACGAACCGGGAATCCTCACCGACCCGCCGCCGTCCGATCCCAGAGACGCGGGGACCATGCGCGCCGCAACCGAAATCGCAGAGCCTGAGCTGGAGCCGCCGCTGGTCAGGGCCGGATTCCACGGTGTGCGCCCGTTGCCGAAAAGCCGCGAGGTACTTGCCCCCGTCCAGCCGAACTCAGTGGTTGCGGTCTTGCCGAGAATGATGGCGCCAGCGTTTTTCAGGCGCTGAATGATGGGCGCGTCCTTGAGCGGAACACTGTCCAGACTGGTCAACGACCCTTTGGTGGTCCGCAGACCTGCCGTGGAAAACAGGTCTTTGACGCCGAACGGGATGCCGTGCAGCGGTCCTTGAATGCGACCGTGGCCTGCCTCGTCATCCTGACGACGCGCCTGTTCGAGCGCGGCGTCTGCGTAAACATCGCCGAAGGCATTCAATGTGTGATTGTGGGTTTTGACCGACTCGAGGCTCGCTTCCACCAACGCCACAGACGTGATCGTGCCTGCGTCCAGCTGCTCGCGGGCCTGAATCACGGTGGGCATGGAGAAGCGCTTTGACTCAATCAATGGGGATGCTCCGGCAAGTCATGGGCGTGTCGCCCAGGCCAGCGCATTACTGATCAGGTGGCAAAAACCGTCAAGTGGCAAATGTTGTTTTTGTTGTATTTATGGAGTTTAAATTTGTAACAGCACCGCAGGGGTGCGAAAAAACGCTGTATTTCCTGCCTGCGCCCAACGCTGGGGCAATAAAAAGGGCCTGCCCGTTTGTGGGTTTCAGGCCCAAAATACCTCAGTGCTTCATCAACGCCTCGATACCTCCAGGCTTGTCATGCACGCCGAATCTGTCCACCAGTGTCGCGGTCGCGCTGTTCATGCCGATCACATCCACTGCGATCCCGGCGCTCCTCAGTTTCAACACCACTTTGTCCAGCGCAGCCACAGCGGTGATGTCCCAGAAGTGCGCCTCCCTCAGGTCGATGGTCAGGGTTTCGAGCGATTCTTTCAGGTCGAACGAACGGGCGAACCGGTCTGCGGAACCGAAGAACACCTGGCCGCTGACGTAATAGGTGCGATGGCTGTATTCGGGGTCTTGCTTCGAGCTGACGTCCAGGTAATACGCAATCTTGTTGGCAAAGAACATCGCCGCCAACAGCGTTCCGGCCACGACGCCATACGCCAGGTTGTGCGTGGCGACGACCACGATCACGGTGACGATCATCACCAGATTGGTGGAGAGCGGGTACTGGCGCAGGTTGCGAATCGAGCTCCAGCTGAAGGTGCTGATGGACACCATGATCATCACCGCGACCAGCGCGGCCATGGGAATGCGAGCCAGCCAGTCTCCGAGAAAGATCATCATCGTCAGCAGCGAAACACCGGCGCTCAGCGTCGACAGCCGCGTCCTGCCGCCGGACTTCACGTTGATCATCGACTGACCGATCATCGCGCAACCGGCCATACCGCCAATCAGTCCGCTGGCAATGTTGGCGACGCCCTGCCCTTTGCACTCGCGGTTCTTGTCGCTGGACGTGTCGGTCAGGTCGTCGACGATGGTGGCCGTCATCATCGACTCCAGCAAACCCACGACCGCCAACGCCGCCGAGTACGGCAGTACGATCAACAGCGTCTCGAAGGTCAGCGGCACATCCGGCCACAGGAAAACCGGCAGGCTGTCGGGCAGCGAGCCCATGTCGCCGACCGTGTGAATCTTCAGCCCCATGAACACCGATATCGCGGTGAGCACCAGAATGCACACCAGCGGCGAAGGCAGCAGCGAGCCGATAACCGGAATGCGTGGCAGCAGATAGATGATCGCCAGACCGCCAGCGGTCATGGCGTACACCACCCAGCTGACGTTGGTGAGTTCCGGCAGTTGCGCCAGAAAGATCAGGATGGCCAGTGCATTGACGAAGCCAGTCACCACGGAGCGCGACACGAAGCGCATCAGTTCGCCCAGCCGCAGATAACCCGCCACGATCTGCAAAACCCCGCAGACCAGAGTGGCCGCCAACAGGTATTGCAGCCCGTGATCCTTGACCAGATTCACCATCAGCAGCGCCATCGCACCGGTGGCAGCGGACACCATCGCAGGACGCCCGCCCACAAACGCGATGACCGTACAGATACAGAAAGAGGCGTAAAGCCCGACGCGGGGATCCACCCCGGCAATGATGGAAAAAGCGATGGCTTCGGGAATGAGGGCCATCGCGACAACGAGGCCCGCCAGTACGTCGGCCCGGACATTCGATAGCCAGGCAGCCTTGATATTTTCAAGCATTGATTCACCCATGCAGGCACGGCATGACGCGCAGCGGCGGGCGCTGGGCGATGCAGGTGCGTCTGTTTTCAGTGGTGTTGAGGATGCACTGCGACCGACAATCAGGCGCAGCAGAAAGCGACCGCAGCTAGAAGGCGATCAGGGTGTTGCGAGGGGGGCGTAGCGCTAAGGCGGCGTAGGCAGCCAGTTGGAACGGAGCAAGGTATTTTCCTTCGTCAGATCACAGATTGACCGGCGCGATGATAACCCTCACAGGGAGCAGGGACAACCTGGAGATTGAGCCGCGTCTCTGTTCGAGATGAGTATCTGGAGCGGGCGCTGTGTTGCCCGTAGGAGCGGACTTGTCCGCGAAGCTGGCACGTTCGATGAGGATCCAGCGTTTGAAATACGACATTTGAAGACCAACGCAACACTGCCCGCCCCTTCAAGTGTGGATAACTCGATCATCCACACTTGCAACTTCAAAGGGCGTCTCTTACCAGGTAGTGCGCTTTTGTTCCTGACGCTGATGGATCAGGAACAACCAGCTTTCACACTCACCATGACCGGTGCTGTTACCAGCGCTTGGCAGCCGCCTGTCGATAACCCAGACCGGCAACCGGATTCTCGTTCATGGACATCAGCATCCGCGCTTCGCCGACCAGTTCCGACAGCGCACGGCTCGATACCATTCGATCAAGTTTGATTCCCGTCACACAAATGGCGTGATCCGGATTCTCGGGATTGGTCAGGGTCAATGTCAGGGACTCACCCTCTGCAGCATCCCAGGTGCAGCGATGAGGTAACAGCGCCTGTTCGACCATGTGCTTGATTTCAAGCGTTGAAAGTCTGTATGCGTTCATGATTGCCTGCTTCATATAATTTGTAATGGACGGTATTCAGAGAGTGGGTGTCCGCAGGCGTTCCACATAAATATTTATCAGAACATCCGTTACTTAATGCCCTCTCTATTCTTGTACAAACTATTGAAAGCTGTAACGTTTCAGTCCAGCTTTTGACCAAGCAAACATTGAGTTTTAGAGCACTTGCTCAATAAATAAGTTTTCTTTTGTTACAACTTCAACGTCATCTCGACGCTGTCGATACCCACCCCGTGACCGTCACGTTTCAAGCGGGTCAGCGAAAAACCCAGGCCAGCGTAAAAACCTTGAACCAACTGGCTCGTGTTGATGTAAGCGTGGCTTACGTGCGGGAGCTGCCTCATAAGATCCAGCCGGGACAGAACGAGAAACCGGCCCAGGCCATTGCCATGCTGATTTCCGGACACCATGCCCCAGGTGAGTTCGGCCATCGACGGATCGGCGAGCACCAGATACCCACCGCAAGCGAGGACTTTACCCTCGCGCTCCACAACGAAATAGGAACCCACCGGGCCGAGCAGAAAGCGGGCAAATTTGTCGCGCTCGGAGGGGTCGAAAAAGCGTGGCGTGTTGGAGTCGAAAATGTCCAGACAGATAACCCTGTCTGCAGGGAGGTAAGGGCGAAGCGTATCCATGTGCAGGCCTTAGTGTTCGATGCTGTAAGACTGATCAGCCGATGGCGTATGAAACAGGATTCGCGCGCAGACCGCAGACGTTGTTACAGACGGCGCAGGTCGGATAGAGCGGCGTGTGCCTGCCGCTCAGTGGCAAATCTGCTGAACCCTCAGCCAAGAAAACCGTCCGCCCGAAGCAGGGTTTCCAAGCACTGTTCGGTAATGCCGTAGAACGCTTTCAGTTCCTGGATACGCGCCAGCAGGTGAGCCGGGTCGACAGGCTCGGCGCGTTTGACCGCCAGGATCATCTTGTTCTTGTTGGTGTGCTCCAGCGAAATGAACTCGAACACTTTGGTTTCGTAACCGCAGGCTTCCAGCAGCAAGGCGCGCAGGCTGTCGGTGACCATCTCCGCCTGCTGGCCCATGTGCAGGCCGTATTGCAGCATTGGCTTGAGCAGGGTCGGGCTCTGGATCTGCAGACGAATCTGTTTGTGGCAGCAAGGCGAGCACATGATGATCGACGCGCCGGAGCGGATCCCCATGTGAATGGCGTAGTCGGTAGCGATGTCGCAGGCGTGCAGTGCGATCATCACGTCCAGCTCGCTCGGCGCAACGGTACGCACATCGCCGTGCTTGAAGACCAGCCCCGGATGCTCGAGACGCGCCGCTGCGTTGTTGCACAGGGTCACCATATCCTCGCGCAACTCGACACCGGTCACCTCGCCCTGCGCCTGCAGCGTATTGCGCAGATAGTCATGGATGGCGAACGTCAGGTAGCCCTTGCCCGAACCGAAATCCGCGACCTTGACCGGTTGATCCAGCTTGAGCGGAGAAGACGTCAAGGCGTGGGAAAACACTTCTATGAACTTGTTGATCTGTTTCCACTTGCGCGACATGGCCGGGATCAGCTCATGCTGACGGTTGGTCACGCCAAGATCGGTCAGGAACGGGCGCGTCAATTCCAGGTAGCGCTTCTTCTCACGGTCATGCCCGGCGGCGGGCGCTTCGCGCTCCTGCTGCGCCTTGCTCTTGAACAACGTGCTTTTGCCTTTCTTGCTGAATTCCAGCTGCACCTCATCGGTCAGTGACAGCAGATGCGCGTTCTTGAACGATTCGGGAATCAGCCCCGCAATGACGTCCACGGCTTCGGACAGGGGGAAGTTCTTGGTGATGTCGCGGGTCTTGTAGCGGTACACGAAAGACAGGCACGGCTGCTCGCGGACCGTCAGCGGCTTGATGATCACCCGCTGTAACTCGGCTTCGCTGCCCACGTATTTGGCCAGCACCAGCTTGATCAAAGAATTCTGGGACAGGCTGGTGTCCAGCAGGCCGAGAAATTGCGCACGATGATCCGGCGCGGCAGAGGATGAAGCGGTGGGTGTCACGGACATCGAAAGGTGCCTCAAGCGTCCCCACAGGGACTCGTAAAAATCAGGCGTGCATTTTAAGCGTGCTGACGCCTGTCAGGCATGACTATTTTCCACCCTGACGATGAGCGTCCAAGGATCGACGGCTGAGCCATGCACGTAAAACGAAATTATCGCCTGGCACTATACAAATATATTAAATAACCGAAAAACGCCGTTACAGTGAAACTCGCTCACTCAAGGAGTGCCACGACACTGTCGAGTGAGCCTCTACTGAACTTGCACAAGGAACGTGCACCATGCATGACCCGACTACTGAATCTGAAAAACCTGAAAAACCTGAAAAACCCAAGATCACGATAACGCCCACCGAATTCCTGAGAACCCTGGCGGAAGATGAAAAAAACAATGGCCGGGCGACTGCGCTAATTCTGACCAAGGAAGACATTCTCAGCATCAAGCGTTACGAAAGACACAGCTTGAACCTGCCCAACACCCTTGCCCGGGTAGAACAACAACTTGGTTTTACACACAGTGGCATTTCCGGTCTTGAGCCTCAGGACCTGTTGCTGACCTACAGCGCAATCAACCAACACGCCCAAAGCTGGTCAGCCATCGAGGTTGATATAAAAGCCAAGGGGTTCGACCTTGATCTGTTTGCCGGAGAGTTTTCCAATCAGGGCAAGCAGATTCTGGATTACGTCGACAAAATGGAACTCGCCAGGCAACTCCAGCTGACCGTTGCCGATCTGACCATCGAAACAGTGAAAAGCCTCACGCCTGCTCCGCTGACGAAAACAGATAAAACAGTGTGTCTGTCATTGGCCGAAACGCTGAAAAAAATGGCAGTCCAGATGGAGGCGCATCGAAAAGCGTCAAAGAAACTGGCCGAGGACATCAAGCAGTTTGCTCATACGCTGACCGTCGATCTTGTGCCTGGCATCAACGACAAAGTGCGGTTGGCCAGCCGAGCGGATCTGGACGAGGATCTGATCGCGCTCGAGAAGGAGATTGATCGCCTGACCGTCGACATTGATCAAAAGCATCAGGAATACAAGACCACTAAAACTCACATTACGCTGGGACTGCTGGGCGGAATTGTAGGGCTTATTGTGACGGACAGCATCTTCGGTGCCCAGGCGGAAGCGATCCGCAAGGAGAAAAACCGTCTGGTGACGGAAAAGAAGACCAGGCTGGAAACGTTCGGGCAGAAGCGCCCACTCGCTGCCGCCATACGCAGTCTGGAAGTTCTGTTCGAAGACATGAAGATTCGCATGCTGGATGCTCATCAGAGCGCAGTAAATCTGCAGGATCTCTGGACCATGCTGGCCAAGTATGTCGATAACGCTGCCACGCGACTGGCGGATATCAGCGACGATCAAACGCTATTGGACTTTGTCTTGGAGTTCAAAAGTGTCGTTACGCCATGGGAAGAGATAAAGGGCATTACCACCCATCTTCTGTTGACCTTCGAACAGGCGCTGGACGAATTTTCAAACCAACAAAGCAAATAACCATAAGGACATGGACATGATGAACACTGACGCCTCCCTGGCTGAACCCTTTGCAGCACCCGACAGAGCACTCATGGACGCGGCTCGTCAACAGATTCATACGCAGATTGCATCGTTGACGCTCGACTTCCTGCCTGCCATGAAAGAGAAGTTGATGCCCTTGAAGGCGACCCTCAACGCTGCCGATTCGCAATTTGCGGATAACCTGGCCACCCTCACTGCGCAGTTGAAGACGTTCAGCACTGCGGCCATCGACCAGAAACAACAGCAAATAGACGCGGACCAGAGCCTGAGCAACGAACAGAAGAACCAGGCCCTTACGCTGCTGGATGCCCAGCGGGTTCGGCAGGCATTGGAATTGAACAAGGTTTTGGCTAAAGCCGCTCATGCCATTGCGAGCACCACCGACGATCTTCAGCAGATCAGGTTGCAACTCGTGGACAGCAAACTGACAGAGACGCTGCAAGGGCAGCTCAACGGCTTCAATCAACAGGCTGCCGGACAGAAAGCCAAAATGGATACGGAGGCAGAAGACCGTCGTCTGCTGGATGAAACGGTCAAGACGTACGAACAGCACAATCTGGCAGACGTATTCAAGGACGCGCTGCCGACCACGGAAGAGTTGTCGACAATTGCCATTCCCTCGCCGCACCTCATGGCATTGCAACTCGGCATTGGTCGATTGCAAACGCTCATAGGCAAGCTCAGCGGGGCATTGAAATATTCCGATCTGATCACCGAGCGTGAACAGCTGCGCACTCGCTACAACAACCTGCTGGCAGAATCCCAAACCGCGCAAAAAGAGGCGAAGGAGGTTACCCGGAAACTGGAAGAACTGGCGACATTGGCCGGTCTGGACAATAACAGGATGATCTGGGTTCAGCAGTCCAGAAAGCTCAGTGATTCCCTTTACCGCTTTCTGGAAAACGACGTGTCGAAAGTCAAAGACCCGACCCTCGTCAATCAGCAGATCGAGCAGTTCAGCGCTTACATGAAGTCGATCTACAGCGTTACCCGCAACACTTGAGTCTTGCTGAACGCCTACGGGCAGGTAAACGTGTTCATCCTTACCTGCCTGTTTTCAACCCAACACCACCAGCCGATTGGGCAGCTCATTACGGCCATGGGTGACCGGAACATGATCGGCCAACAGCTCGCCGCAGGCATGAATGCAGCCTAAAAACCCCTCAAGGGTCTGACCGTTCCTGACCTGCTGAGTGAAGACATCGACCATCGCTTTCCAGGTATCGTCGTGCAGACGGCTGGCAATGCCATGGTCGACAAGAATTTCAACGTAGCGCTCGGCTTCGCTGACGAAAACCAGAATGCCGGTTCCGTCGTGGGTCTTGTGCAGGTTCTGCTCCAGAAACTGACGCCGCGCCAGATTGCCCGCTCGCCAGCGCCGCACCGAAGCGGGCACCAGATGCGCGGTCACCCGTGGAATACGACAGATCAGCGCGACCACAATGAACGTGCTCATTTGAGCCAGCATCAACTCATCGGCACTCAACCATTGCAGGCAGTAATTGACGGTGCCGGGCAGCAGCAGACCCAGTAGACCGCCCCAGATCAACGGCATGTAGGCATAGTCGTCAGCCCGGGCGGCCAGTACTGTCACCAGTTCGGCGTCGGTGCGTTGCTCCACACGATCAATCGCCTCTGCCACCTGCCGCTGTTCTTCTCTGTTCAATAAAGCCATGACTCTCTCATTTCCCGAATCGGTCAATTACCAGTTGCCCGAGGCACCACCGCCATCGAATCGGCCGCCACTACGGCCAGCAGGTTCCTCGCCGGGCCAAAGACGGCCGACCGAGCGCCGAATGCTGACGAACACGATCAGCAGCACAACGAGGGTCAGAACAATGGCCGTCAGCCAGACACGGAAATCGCTCAGCGGCTCTTCATAAACAGCAAGACGGGCCGCAGGTTCAGGATAATCCGGGACCTGACCACCCAGCGCGGTGATCATCGCCTGTGCGCCACGCTCGATGCCGATGGCAAACCGGCTGTCATTGAATTCGGGTGTCACCAGCATGTTGATGATGAGCGACGACTGGGCATCGCTCAACCGGTCTTCAAGTCCGGAGCCGACCTCCATGAGCACCTTGCGCTTTTCACGGTCGACCACCAGCAGGGCACTGTTGGCCTTGCCGCCCCGCCCCAGATCCCAGGCATCGCCCAACTGGGCACCGAACTCTTCGATCGTCGCGCCCTGCAGATCCGCCAGGGTGACGACGACAATTCGCTCACCGGTGGTCTGTTCATAGGCACGCAGCAACTTTGCAAGACGCACGGTCGTCTGACTGTCGAGCATCTGTGCCGCATCTACGACACTGCCCGTCATGGGCGGAAAAACCAGTACGGGCTGCTCGGCCTGGGCACGAAATGCCACGCCCAGCGTCATTACCGCGTACAACATCATCTGGAACACACACTTCAAAGCTGACCTCCGGTGCTTTTTGAAACCATTGAAACGACCGCCTTAGCCAAAACACACGTTCCCCGGCATAATCCATCGCCGATGCCGAGCACGGGACACTGTTGACCGAGCGAGGATGTGTACAAAAATCAATCAAACCGACGATTTTCGTACACACCCTGGAAAGCCCTCGTGCAACGAAACGGGCAGCAACTATTCTTGCGCCCTGCTCGAACAATAACGCCAAAGGTCTATAACCCAAAAACTGGCTGTCGGATATTAAACGCGAGTTGCCGACAAAAGCCTTGAGAATTTATTGATGAATAAGCTGTGTTTATTAGGTTTGCTGGTCGGTCTGGCCAGTCACTCCATGATCGCTCAAAGTGCCGCGGCTGTTGACGCTCCGGCCTCTTCTGCCGTCTCGGGCAAGTCCACACTTCAGGCAAAGAATGCGTTCATCAGCAAACTGATGAAACAAATGACTCTCGACGAAAAGATCGGTCAGCTGCGCCTCATCAGCATCAGCGGTGAAATGCCGCAGCCCATGATTCTCAAGGAAATCGCTGCCGGACGCATCGGCGGCACGTTCAACTCCATTACACGCTCGGAAAACCGTCCTTTACAGGAGGCGGCTGTCGCCAAGAGCCGTCTGAAAATTCCGATGTTCTTTGCGTATGACGTGGTCCACGGCCATCGCACGATTTTCCCGATCAGCCTCGGCATGGCCGCCAGCTGGGACATGGACGCCATTGCGCTGACCGGCCGAGTGTCGGCGAAAGAAGCCAGCGCCGACGGCCTGGACATGACCTTCGCCCCCATGGTCGATATTTCCCGTGATCCGCGCTGGGGTCGCAGTTCCGAAGGCTTCGGCGAAGACACCTATCTCGTCTCACGCATTTCCGACGTCATGGTCCGGTCGTTCCAGGGCAAGAACGTTGCCGCCAACGACAGCATCATGGCAGCCGTCAAACACTTCGCCCTGTACGGCGCGGTGGAAGGCGGACGCGATTACAACACCGTGGACATGAGCATGACGCGCATGCACAACGACTACCTGCCGCCATATCGCGCCGGTGTCGACGCAGGCGCCGGCGGCATCATGGTCGCGCTGAACTCGATCAACGGCATCCCGGCGACTTCCAATACCTGGCTGATGCAGGATCTGCTGCGCAAGGACTGGGGCTTCAAGGGCGTCACGATCAGTGACCATGGTGCGATCAAGGAGCTGATCGAACACGGTGTGGCAAAGGACTACCGTGAAGCCGCCAAGCTGGCCATCAAGGCCGGTGTCGACCTGAGCATGAACGACGTGGCCTACGGCGAGCAGTTGCCCGGTCTGGTCAAGGACGGCGAGGTTTCCATGAAGGAAATCGACAACGCCGTGCGTGAAGTGCTGGGTGCCAAATACGACATGGGCCTGTTCGCAGCGCCTTATGGCCGTATTGGCGTAGCCGCCGATGATCCGGCCGACACCTACTCCGACGATCGCCTGCACCGTGCCGAAGCCCGCGACGTGGCGCGCAAGACACTGGTGCTGCTGAAAAACCAGAACGACACCCTGCCGTTGAAGAAACAAGGCACCATCGCCGTGATCGGCGGCCTGGCGCAGAGCCATCTCGACATGCTGGGCAGCTGGTCGGCAGCCGGTCGTCCCAATCAGTCGGTGACGGTGTATGAAGGTCTGCAGAATGCTGTTGGCGACAAGGCCAAACTGGTCTACGCCCGTGGCGCGAACGTCAGTGACAACGAACACATCCTCAACTACCTGAACTTCATCGAGAAGGAAGTGGAAATCGATCCACGTCCGGCTCAGGAAATGATCGACGAAGCCGTCAAGGTGGCCGAGCAGTCCGACGTGATCGTGGCGGTGGTCGGCGAGTCCCGCGGCATGTCCCATGAATCGGCAAGTCGCAGCAGCCTGACCATTCCGGGCAAGCAGCGCGACCTGATCAAGGCACTCAAGGCCACTGGCAAGCCACTGGTTCTGGTATTGATGAACGGCCGTCCGCTGGTGCTGGTCGATGAGCAGGAACAGGCTGACGCCATGCTCGAAACCTGGTTCCCGGGCACCGAAGGCGGTAACGCCGTGGCTGACGTGCTGTTCGGCGACTACAACCCGTCGGGCAAACTGGCCATGTCGTTCCCGCGTTCGATCGGTCAATTGCCGGTCTACTACGCGCACCTGAACACTGGCCGTCCTTACCATGAAGGCAAGCCGGGCAATTACACCTCGCACTACTTCGAAGAGCCAAACGGCCCGCTGTTCCCCTTCGGCTATGGCCTGAGCTACACGCAGTTCGACGTCTCGGACATCAAGCTGTCGGACGCCAACATGGCACGCAAAGGCAAACTGACCGCCAGCGTGACGGTCAAGAACACCGGCAAGGTAGCCGGTGCAACCATCGTTCAGCTGTACCTGCGCGACGTTGCCGCCTCGATCAGCCGTCCGGTGAAAGAGCTGAAAAACTTTGAAAAGGTCATGCTCGAGCCAGGTGAAGAGAAAGTCGTTACCTTCACGCTCAGCGAGAACGATCTCAAGTTCTACAACGCTCAGCTCAAGTACGCCGCCGAGCCCGGCGAGTTCAAGGTCATGATCGGCCTGGACTCCCAGACCGTGAAAGAGGCGACCTTCAATCTGTTGTAAAAATCGCTGATAGCGCCTTCACGAGCCGAGTGCCCGTGAAGGCGCCCAGGCGGTACGTTCAGGCAGCGCAAGAAACATGACGTTCAAGCATCGCTACTGGCGCCTATCCCTTTATGTGATGCTGATTCTGGCTGGCGCAGCCGTATCGGCCGGATTGGCGATGCGTCAGGCGCAGCGCCATGCCCTGTCGGAAGACGCCGTTCGCGCCAGTGGTCAACTGGCGTTGTACGCCAATACGCTGCACACCCTGATCGAACGTTATCGTGCCCTGCCCTCTGTGCTGGCGCTGGATCCGGAAATCCGTACGGCCTTGAGCGGACCGGTCACCGAGGATGTCCAGAACCGGCTCAACCTGAAGCTGGAAAAAATCAACGCTGCTGCCCACTCATCGACCTTGGAACTGCTGGACCGCCATGGTCTGGCGGTCGGTGCCAGCAACTGGCAAACCCCCAACAGCTATGTCGGTCACAACTACGGCTTTCGTCCCTATTTCCTGCAAACCCGCGCGCAAGGCACCGGACGTTTCTACGCAGTCGGCGTGACCACCGGCATCCCCGGTTACTTTCTGTCCAGCGCGGTGCTGGACGATGCCTCCGGGTTCATCGGTGCGATGGTGGTGAAACTGGAATTCCCCACCCTTGAACAGGAATGGGGCCAGGGCGATGACCTGCTGATGGTGAGTGACGATAAAGGCATCGTTTTCATTGCCAACCAGCCAGGCTGGCGTTACCGGGAGCTGGAGCCCATCTCGCTCGAAAACCGCAGCGAACTGCTGCGCACCCGCCAGTACGACAAGAAACCGCTGACACCGCTGCGCAGCCGGATCATCGATCAACTCGGGGAACACAGCCAACTGCGCCGCGTCGATGGCCCGGACGGCACGGCAGACTATCTCTGGCAGTCATTGCCGCTGCCGGATGAAAACTGGACGCTGCACCTGCTGCGCAAACCACCGTTGGCCAATGAGGACATCCGTAACGCTGGAATCGCCGCCGCCGGAATCTGGCTGGCACTGGTGTTTCTGGGCCTGTTCCTTTACCAGCGCTGGCGCCTGGCCCGTTTGCGTGAGCGCAGCCGTGATGAACTTGAACGTCTGGTTCAGGAGCGCACCCGCGATCTGCAGACAGCGCAGGACGGTCTGGTGCAGTCCGCCAAGCTGGCAGCGCTGGGCCAGATGTCGGCGGCACTGGCTCATGAAATCAACCAACCCCTCACAGCACAGCGCATGCAACTGGCGACCGTGCGTCTGCTGCTGGATCAAGGCCGCATCGAGGAGGCCTGCAAGGCGCTGATACCGGTGGATCAGCAACTGACGCGTATGGCGGCATTGACCGGGCACCTCAAGACGTTCGCACGCAAAAGCCCCGCCGGTCTGCGCGAACGGCTGGACCTGGCGACCGTGGTCGATCAGGCCTTGCTGTTGCTCGAGCCTCGCCTGCATGAAGAACATGTCGATTGTGTGCTGCAACTGTCACGCCCGGCCTGGGTGCGCGGTGATGCGATCCGCCTGGAGCAGGTCCTGATCAACCTGTTGCGCAATGCGCTGGACGCCATGCGCGGCAGGCCCCCGGCGCGCCTGGAAATCCGTATCGAGCCGCTGGACGGTCAATGGCGACTGAGCGTCGTCGACACGGGCGAAGGCATCGCACCTGAAAACCTGAACAGCATTTTCGATCCATTCTTTACCACCAAACCGGTCGGCGACGGGCTGGGGCTCGGTCTGGCAGTGTCCTATGCAATCATTCATGAATTGGGTGGCCAGTTGAGCGCAGAAAATCACGGCAATGGCGCAGTGTTCTGGTTCAGCCTGCCCAACGACTTTCTGGAGACCTGACCCGGCATGTTGAACTCGGTCATCGTGGTAGACGACGAAGCCCCCATCCGACAGGCCGTTGAACAGTGGCTGACCCTGTCGGGTTTCACTGTGCAGGTTTTCGCCAGGGCTGAAGAATGTCTGGCAGAACTGCCGGAGCACTTCCCCGGCGTAGTACTCACTGACGTGCGTATGCCGGGCATCAGCGGGCTTGAGCTGCTGGCACGCCTGCAGGTCATCGACAAGGACTTGCCGGTCATTCTGCTGACCGGTCATGGCGATGTCCCCATGGCCGTCGAAGCCATGCGCGAAGGTGCCTACGACTTTCTGGAAAAACCCTTCAGCCCGGAAACACTGATCAGCAACCTGCGCCGCGCCCTGGAAAAGCGTCAACTGATTCTGGAAAACCGACGCCTGCATGAGCAGGCCGACGCCCGTACGCGGCTGGATGCCACGCTGCTGGGCATGTCGCCGAGCCTGCAGACGTTGCGCCATCACGTGCTGGAACTGTCGCAGCTGTCGGTGAACGTCATCATTCGCGGCGAAACCGGCAGCGGCAAGGAGCTAGTCGCCCGTTGCCTGCACGACTTCGGCCCCCGCGCGAGCAAGCCGTTCGTCGCGCTCAATTGCGCCGCCATTCCCGAACACCTGTTCGAAGCCGAGCTGTTCGGCCATGAAAGCGGCGCGTTCACCGGCGCCCAGGGCAAGCGCATCGGCCGCCTCGAATACGCTGACGGCGGCACGGTATTTCTCGACGAAATCGAAAGCATGCCCATGGCGCAGCAGGTCAAACTGCTGCGGGTACTGCAGGACAAGCGGCTGGAACGGCTGGGCTCCAATCAGAGCATCGACGTCGACCTGCGAATCATTGCAGCCACCAAGCCGGATCTGCTGGAAGAAGCGCGCGCCGGACGCTTTCGCGAAGACCTCGCCTACCGGCTCAACGTGGCCGAACTGCGCTTGCCTGCGCTGCGTGAACGACGTGAAGACATTCCGCTGCTGTTCAACCACTTTGCCCGTGCAGCGGCAGGGCGCATGGGCCGTGACGCCCCGGTGGTCAGCGCGGACAGGCTGAGCCAGTTGCTCAGCCATGACTGGCCCGGCAATGTGCGCGAACTGGCCAACGCTGCCGAACGCCAGGCTTTGGGCCTGACCCGGCCAGACGTGGAGACACACGCCGAACCGACCGGACAGTCTCTGGCGGCTCAGCAGGAAGCCTTCGAGGCCCAATGCCTGAGAGCCTCGCTGGGCCGGCACAAGGGCGATATCAAAGCGGTGCTCCATGAATTGCAGTTGCCGCGCCGGACCCTCAACGAAAAAATGCAGCGTCACGGTCTCATGCGGGAAATGTTCCTGAGCTGAAGGACGACCGGCCAAAAATACTTGTCTGGCTATAACCGAACATTTCCATATGCACCGGGTCTGCATACTGTCACGCCACCTTTGGTCGTGATCGCTGGATACTTGCAAGGCACAATGACATCATTGTCAGCCTTGATACTCCAGCCAACCTCAGCAGTCCGAAACATGGGGCATTTTCTACCGTGAATACTCCCCTCGACCTCCCTTTGGGTGGCGGCGAAATGGGTCGGCTTATCCGAGAGACAGACTGGTCGACGTCTGCTCTGGGGACCAGGAACAACTGGCCATCGGCACTGTTGTCCTCAATGAATTTAATGCTCAGTTGCCCGGACAGCATGTACGTGCTGTGGGGACCTGAATTCACGCTGTTCTTCAATGACGCCTACTGCGCCGTGCTGCCTGTCGCAGCCAGCCAGGCACAAGGGCAGCCTATCGCTTCGGTCTGGGGCGATGCCTGGGAAGACGTGCGTTATCTGGCCGAACAGGCGATGGCCGGTCACAGCTGCCGATCCGATAACATCCAGCGCACTGTGACCCGTAACGGAAAATCCGAGCTGACCTGGTGGTCGTTGTCCTATTCGCCGCTGTACGGCAACACGGGCGTGATCGAAGGCGTGTTTTGCCGGGTCAACGAGACCACGGCGCACGTACTCGCCCAGGCCAGACAGAATGAGAACGAAGCCTTCACCGACCGGGTCCTGTCGAGCATCAACGATTGCATCAAAGTGCTGGACCTTGACTCGCGCCTGACCTTCATGAGCGAAGGCGGTCAGCGCATCATGGAAGTCAGCGACTTCAACGCGATCCGCGGCTGTCCGTGGCCGGACTTCTGGCAGAACCAGGGCAATCTCGAAGCCAAGGCCGCAGTCGAAGCAGCCCGGGCGGGAAAGAGCGCCAGTTTCATGGGCTCGGCGCAGACCATGGCGGGCACCGTCAAATGGTGGCACGTGCAGGTCAGCCCCATTTTTGGCACCGACGGCAAGCCGGAGAAAATTCTCTGCGTGTCCCGCGACATGACGCAGTTGCGCGATGCTGAAGAAGCCCTGAAAGCCTTGAATGAATCGCTCGAACAACGCGTGGTGGAGCGCACCCGTGATCGCGACCGGATCTGGCGACTCTCGACCGACCTGATGCTCGTGGCGCAGTTCGACGGCATCATCAACGCCGTCAATCCGGCCTGGACTCAGGCACTGGGCTGGTCCGAGCAGGCGCTGGTGGGCGGCCAGTTCCTGACGCTGGTGCATCCCGATGATGTGGATAGCACGCTTACCGCCATGAGTGGGCTGGAGAACGGCCAGAACATTCCGCACTTCAAGAATCGCTATCGGCATGCCGACGGCTCGTACCGGACGATTGCCTGGACGGCGGTGCCGGACCAGCAGTTCATCCATGCCGTGGGCCGCGACATCCAGGCTGAGGAAGAAGCCAATGAAGCCCTGAGGCTTTCTCAGGATGCGCTTCATCAGGCACAGAAACTGGAAGCCATCGGCCAGCTCACAGGCGGCGTGGCGCACGATTTCAACAACCTGCTGACCGTGATCCGCTCCTGCAGCGACCTGTTGAAACCTGCTGATCTGGACGAAGCGCGGCGGGTCAAATACGTCGAGGCCATCTCCAGCACCGTGGACCGCGCTGCACGGCTGACCGGCCAGCTACTGGCCTTCGCTCGTCGACAGGCGTTGCAACCTGAAGTGTTCGACGTGGGCGAAAGCGTCGCCCGTATCGGGGAAATGATGGACACCCTGACCGGGTCGCGGATTCAGGTCGATATCGATGTGCCTGCAGAACCCTGTTTCATCTTCGCCGACGGCAGCCAGTTCGACACGGCACTGGTCAACATGGTGGTCAACGCCCGCGATGCAATGGCAGGCTCGGGCCGCCTGACCATCAAGGTGGAACGGTCTGCCTGCCCGTCCAGCGAACTTTCCCCTTCACTGAGCGACGGGGACTACGTGACAGTGACCCTGACC
Organism: Pseudomonas sp. fls2-241-TYG-175; assembly: GCF_030209155.1. Classification (NCBI taxonomy): domain Bacteria; kingdom Pseudomonadati; phylum Pseudomonadota; class Gammaproteobacteria; order Pseudomonadales; family Pseudomonadaceae; genus Pseudomonas; species Pseudomonas sp. fls2-241-TYG-175. The sequence goes on from NZ_JARVSO010000005.1 coordinate 77,798, forward strand.
GACACGGGCTCGGGCATTCCCAAGGAAAAACTGGGGCTGATCTTCGAACCGTTCTACACCACGAAAAGCGTCGGCCAAGGCACCGGACTGGGCCTTTCGCAGGTGTTTGGCTTTGCCAAGCAGTCGGGCGGTGAAGTACTGGTCGAAAGCGAACTGGGCAGCGGCAGCCGCTTCACGCTGTGCCTGCCCAGCGCGCAGAATCATGAAATCGCTCCCGAGCAGAAAGGCCAGACCCTGAGCGCCCTGCCCGGCCTGTGCGTGCTGATGGTGGAAGACAATCAGGACATCGGCACCTACACCCGACCGATGCTTGAGCAACTGGGATTTCAGGTGGTCTGGGTCTCCAGCGGCAGCGAGGCGTTGCAGGAGCTTTCGGGCAACCCCGAGAGTTTCCAGTTGGTGTTTTCGGACATCGCCATGCCGGGCATGAGCGGTCTTGAGTTGTACGCCGAGATCGAAACGCGCTACCCGTGGATGCCGGTCGTGCTGACGACCGGCTACAGCACTGAGTTCGCCCAGTTCGCTCAGGACGAATCGCACCGCTTCGACCTGTTGCAGAAACCTTATGCGCTGGAAGACCTCGCCACCCTTCTGCACAAGGCAGCGTCTCGACGCACAGAATCGAAGGACTGAAATACTGCTCGCCGTTTCAGCCCGGACCGGACATTCTTTTACTTTTTGAGCACTTGGACAGCCGTATGCAAGGAGAAGGTTTGACATGATTGTCGGTATTGATTTGGGCACGACCAACAGCCTGGTCGCCGTGTGGCGCGACGGTAAAAGCGAGTTGGTCACCAACGCGCTGGGAGACACCCTGACCCCCAGCGTCGTCGGGCTTGATGACGAGGGCCAGATTCTGGTCGGCAAGGCAGCACGGGAGCGCCTGCAGACCCATCCCGATAAAACCACCGCACTGTTCAAGCGCTACATGGGCAGTGCCCAGCAAGTGCGTCTGGGCGCCGATACCTATCGTCCGGAAGAGCTGTCCTCGCTGGTACTCAAAAGCCTGAAGGCCGATGTCGAGCGTGCCTACGGCGAGCCGGTGACCGAAGCCGTCATCAGCGTGCCGGCCTATTTCAGCGATGCCCAGCGCAAGGCCACGCGCATCGCGGGTGAGCTGGCCGGGCTCAAGGTCGAAAAACTGATCAACGAACCCACGGCGGCGGCGCTGGCCTACGGGCTTCATCAAAAGGAAGGCGAAACGTCCTTTCTGATCTTTGATCTGGGTGGCGGTACGTTCGACATTTCGATCCTGGAGCTTTTTGACGGCGTGATGGAAGTCCGCGCCAGCGCGGGTGACAACTTTCTTGGCGGCGAAGATTTCGACAGAGCCTTGCTCGACCATTTTGTCAGCGCACATCAGGGCGACTCCAACTTTCCCGCAAGAGCGCTGATCGAGCCCTCGCTGCGACGTGAAGCGGAGCGGGTTCGCAAGGCGCTGGGGCAAGATGAATTTGCCGACTTCGTCCTGCGTCACGCAGACCGCGAGTGGCGCAGGACGATTACCCAGGAACAGGTCGCAGAGCTTTATGCCCCGTTACTGGCGCGCCTGCGCGCACCTATCGAGCGGGCACTGCGTGACGCAAAGATTCGTGTCGCAGATCTCGATGAAATCCTGCTGGTGGGCGGCACCACACGCATGCCGCTGATCCGCAAGCTGGCCGCCGGCATGTTCGGGCGCTTCCCGTCGATCACGCTCAACCCCGATGAGGTGGTCGCTCAGGGTGCTGCGATCCAGGCCGCGCTCAAACAGCGCGATGCGGCGCTGGAAGAGATCGTGCTGACGGATGTGTGCCCTTACACACTGGGTATCGAGATTTCCCAACGGGTATTCAACGGGCATCAGGGCGGGCATTACCTGCCGATCATCGAGCGCAACAGTGTGGTGCCTGTCAGCCGGGTACAGACCGTCAACACGGTTTCGGACAATCAGAGCGAGGTCATTCTGAGGATCTTTCAGGGTGAAAGCCGGCTGGTCAAAGACAACATTGCGCTGGGCGAGCTGAACATCCCGGTCCCCAAAGCCAAGGCTGGCGAGATCGAACTGGATGTGCGCTTCACCTACGACAACAACGGGCTGCTCGAGGCCGACGTGTCGGTCCAGGCCACTGGCATCAGTCACAGGCTGGTGATCGAAAACAATCCCGGGGTCATGACGCCGACCGAAATTCAGGATCGACTCAAGGTACTGGAAGCACTCAAGGTTCATCCTCGCGAAAAGCAGGTCAACACCCACCTCATGGCGCGCCTGGAACGTCTGTATCAGGAGTACCTGGGCGAGCAGCGTGAAATGCTCGGCAACTGGGCCGCTCAGTTCCAACGTGTGCTGGAAACCCAGGATGAGCGTCAGATTGGTGAGATGCGCAGACATCTCGAACAGCAGGCAGACCACTTCGAACGAGGTGAGTGGTGACGACAATGGATTGTTGGGGTGTGCTGGAGCTGGATCACGACGCCGACGAGCGCAGTATCAAGCGTCAATATTCAAGGCTGTTGAAAACGACCCGGCCTGACGATGACCCTGTGGCCTTTCAGACTCTGCGCACGGCGTATGAACAGGCGCTGAACCGGGCGCGCAATCGCGTCGAAGACGACGAGAGCGACGAGGAAGACAGTCTGTTCGCCACGCCCGGCGTCAGGGACACAGAACCTGCGGCTCATAGGCCTGCTCTGGAGATTGTGCCTGTCGCACCGCCTCTTATGCCGACGCTGGCAAAGGTCGAACCTGTGCGCCCGGCCGTCGTCGAGACAAGCTGGTATGAACAGGCCATGCGGACCACGCCACAGAATCTGGAGTCGCAACACCAACTGGCGCGGGAACAAGGCTGTGATGACGAATTTCAGCAGCACCTGGCCAAGCGCTGCCTGCTTGAACCTGACGAACATCTGGAGCTGATTCAGGCGGCAGTCGTCCGGTTGCATTGGTTGACGCCCCTGCAAAAGCTGCAGTTCAGGGCGCATCAGACGCAACGCCTGACACAAGCCCTTCTGGACAGCTCGTTGCCCGCGTTTCGCGACCTGCTCGCCAGGCATCAGGAGCGTGAGTTTCTGGACGCGCTGAAGGCGCTGGAGCAACAACCGTGGTTGGCATCACTGGATCAGCATGACCAGCTCGAACACTGGACCATGACACTGCTGCTCAACACCGATGAATGGAGCGCTTCCCTTTTCGAGCGCATTTCAGGTCTCTTCGATTGGGATCGGAAACACGACGTACACTCCGGCACACCCTCGCTCTGGATGCACCTGATCGAGCGCTGCGAGAAAAAGGAGTTTGCCCGACGCCAGCAGCAATTGCTGTCAGGTCCTCTGGACAGCGCCGACGCTCATGCTGCGCACCTGTTGCTCGATCCACCCCCGCTGAGAGAGCAGTTGCGTATTGCCAGGGAATGCGATGACGACGTCTGGGTAGCGTGCAATCGATTGAGCTTCGACCTGTCGGAACGTCATCCGGAACTCCTTGAACTGTTTCCGGATGCAGACCTGCATGGCTGGCGAAAACTGCGCCGTCAGGTTGGTTTCAACCCTTATGCCAGGGTGTATGCCGCTGGCGTATCTCTCGCCCTGACCGCGCAGTACTTCCAACCGCCGGGCAAGACGTCCATCGGGTTTGACCTGTTCTTCTGTTTCGTCATGACGCCTGTGCTGATGATGACGGCTTTTTACATCGCACAGGCCATCTGGCAACCGTTCAGAGACGCGTTTGAATCGACGGATAAATGGCTGAGTGAACGCGTGTTGCCCGTGTCGCTCAGTTGGCCGGGTTATCAGGCCCTGGTACTGGCCCACGGCATTCCGATAGTGCTCGTTGGCGTCCTCTACGCGCATTCGGGCCCGATACCGCTGGCCTCTTATGTTGCCGCCCTGCTGGTCTGGATTTACCTGTCTCCCTACCGACTGTCTTTGATCAAAGACGCTGTCGGCACAAAGACCGGAGGATGGAGCCGGTTCAAAGAGGCCTGCTCAAGGAACATCGGCAAATGGGTGATGCTCACGATGGGCCTGATGTTTGCCTTCGTGATTGCCGTGATCATCTTCGGGCCTGGGCCTGCTCGCTAGCCGAGCGAACAACGCCATCGGCAATAATCCGCTCACCCAAACACCCCGGATGAGCGGATTATCGCTCATCCAACGTTTTCAACCCCTCTAAAACAACCCTCTCTGGTGTGGCACAGCTCCTGCTATGGAACTGGTCAGGGCATTGAATGCCTCCTCTAAAAATAATGAAAAAGGATCACCATGGAAATTTCCAACTCCCTACCGAAGGGGTCGGCGGGCGCCTCCGCTGCTCCGAAAACCACTTCGAGTCGCCTCAAATCCATTTTCAGCGGTTCGGTCGGCAACATGGTCGAGTGGTATGACTGGTACGTCTACGCCGCCTTCTCGCTGTACTTCGCCAAAGCCTTCTTCCCCAAGGGCGACACCACTGCCCAGTTGCTCAACACGGCTGCGATTTTTGCCGTCGGCTTTCTGATGCGTCCGATCGGTGGCTGGCTGATGGGCCTGTACGCTGACTACAAGGGTCGCAAGGCGGCGCTGATGGCCTCGGTGCTGCTGATGTGCTTCGGCTCGCTGATCATTGCCCTCACGCCCGGTTACGAAAGTATCGGCGTCGGCGCACCGATCCTGCTGGTGTTCGCCCGTCTGCTGCAGGGCCTGTCGGTCGGTGGCGAATACGGCACCTCGGCCACCTATCTCAGTGAGATGGCAACCAAGGAACGTCGCGGCTTCTTCTCCAGCTTCCAGTACGTCACCCTGATTTCCGGCCAGCTCATCGCGCTGGGCGTGCTGATCGTGCTGCAACAGACGCTGACCACCGAGCAACTGTACGCGTGGGGCTGGCGTATCCCGTTCGTCATCGGCGCGCTGTGTGCGGTGGTTGCGCTGTTCCTGCGTCGTGGCATGGAAGAGACCGAGTCCTTCACCCGCAAGAAAAAGGAAAAGGCCAAGGAAAGTCTGATGCGCACGCTGATGCGTCATCCCAAGGAACTGATGACTGTGGTCGGCCTGACCATGGGCGGTACGCTGGCGTTCTACACGTACACCACCTACATGCAGAAGTATCTGGTGAACACGGTCGGCATGAGCATCACGGACTCGACGACCATTTCGGCGGCAACGCTGTTCCTGTTCATGGTGTTGCAACCGGTGATCGGCGCGCTGTCGGACAAGGTCGGCAGACGCCCGATTCTAATCGCGTTCGGCGTGCTGGGCACCTTGTGCACCGTGCCGATCCTCACCACCCTGCACACCATCCAGACCTGGTGGGGCGCGTTCTTCCTGATCATGGCAGCGCTGATCATCGTCAGTGGCTATACCTCGATCAACGCAGTGGTAAAGGCGGAACTGTTTCCGACCGAGATTCGTGCGCTGGGCGTGGGCCTGCCCTACGCACTGACCGTGTCGATCTTCGGCGGCACGGCTGAGTACATTGCGCTGTGGTTCAAGAGCATCGGCATGGAAACCGGCTACTACTGGTACGTTACGGCCTGTATCGCGTGCTCGCTGTTGGTGTATGTCTTCATGAAGGACACCCGCAAACACTCGCGAATCGAAACCGACTGACCTCGCGTCCCAGTGATAAAGGGCAGCCAGCAGCCGGGGCTGCCCTTTTTTGCGGGCGCGAATCAGGCTGTCATTCAGAGGCCGGATGTTTCCAAGTGTTTCACTGCGGTGCACATTCCGGCTGAAAAATAGGCCCAAACCACTGAATTAGATATTGTTTTTATTTGTCAAGAGCCTTTATTACAGGATTTTTCAGAAAACGCACCATCATGATGCCATCACCCCTGCAAGGCCCGAAAACAGAGCGCTCGGGCCAATTATCATTTTCAGCGATGGTCGGTAGCAATCCGATTAACTTCTTAATAATCCGTCAGCGCGTAGCATTGCCTCCATACCGGGATGACAACTCACCCGACCCAAACTGGAGACACCCTCATGAAAACTACCAAACTGATTTTCGGCCTCGCCTTCTCTGTTCTGGCTTCGAGCGCTTTCGCACTGCCAGCCGTGACTACCAGCGACCTGTCGAACGCCCCTATCGTTGCCGAAGGCGGCACCAAGCACACCAACGTCGGCTCGATCCGCGTAGCTGCTGACGGTGCTGATCGCGTCGGCGCCAACCGCCAGGCCGCCGATGGTGCTGACCACGTTGGTGCAAACCGCCTCGCTGCCGATGGTGCTGATCGCGTCGGTGCCAACCGCCAGGCCGCCGATGGTGCTGACCACGTTGGTGCAAACCGCCTCGCTGCCGATGGTGCTGATCGCGTCGGTGCAAACCGCCAGGCTGCCGATGGTGCTGATCACGTCGGTGCAAACCGTCTGGCCGCTGATGGTGCAGACCGCGTAGGTGCCAATCGCCGCGCTTAAGCAACACGCTTCACAACACCTCAAAGCCCGGCACATGCCGGGCTTTTCAGTGTCTGAATGCTGGCATCCGCTGCCAAAGCGCAGCACTATGCTGCCAACCCCGTCATTGAGCTGATCAGGAAACAAGCATGTCAGACGCTATTCACTCCTATGAACCGTCCAAAGGTCATGGTTTGCCTCACGACCCGTTCAACGCGATTGTCGGCCCGCGACCCATTGGCTGGATTTCGTCCCAGGACGCCAACGGCAAGCTGAATCTGGCGCCTTATAGCTTCTTCAACGCGTTCAACTATGTGCCGCCGATCATTGGTTTTTGCAGCGTCGGCCGCAAGGACAGCCTGAATAACATCGAGCAGACCGGAGAGTTCGTCTGGAACCTGGCAACACGTTCGCTGGCTGAAGCCATGAACCAGACCTGCGCCCCGGTCGGTGCGGACGTCAGTGAGTTCGAACTGGCCAACCTGACGCCGCTGGCCTCGCACATCGTGGCTGTGCCGCGCGTACTGGAAACGCCGGTCTCGTTCGAATGCAAGGTCACGCAGATCGTCCAGCTACAGCGCGCCGACAAGGAGCTGGTACCCAGCTGGCTTATTCTGGGCGAAGTGGTTGCGGTGCATATCGCCAAATCCTTGCTCAAGGACGGCGTCTACGACACCGCCGCCGCCGAGCCGATTCTGCGCGGCGGCGGACCTGCAGATTATTTCCAGCTGGGTCCTGAAGCTTTGTTCAAGATGTTCAGACCGGGCGCCTGATCACTCGTATTACCAGACCAGTTCACCCTCGGCGTCGACGCTGGCCAACCGCTCAAGCTCTGCGGTTGCGGCCAGATCGGCCTCGTGGGCAGTCTTGAACGTCTGCCCCGGCAAAACCGCGTGGAAGCGTGGAGCTCCTCCGGCGCGAGCCTTGACCGCGATTGCCGCACGGTAGCCCTCCTCGCCGGGCATTACCGCGGATACAGCTTCGAATTCTTCGTATTCCTTGCGCGCCATCGGTCTTGAACCTGCCAATCAGTGAAAGCACGAATTTTAGCCTGTAAGGCTGACGGTGTGTTGCTGGCGCATTCTGTACAGCCTCCATTCCTGTCCTACACTCCAATCAGCTCTTTCAAATTGCTTTGCAACTGAAGTGAGGAGTGCAACATGAGACCCATAACAAGAAAATGCATGGCAGTGGCAGGTGTTATCGCTGTACTCGGTGTTTATGCAGCCGGTGCCTGGCGCACCGAGCTGGCGCGACAGGCACCGACGGTCGTGAGCTGCTCGTTCGGTCATTGCGTGCCGACCAACTCAACCTTCAGCGCGTTGCGATGACTGACAGTGCTTCATGTATTTCATCGCTGATCATATGAAGGGAGCTATCGATTAGCCTCCTATCGGATTAGACTGGCCAGACATCTCCCGTCACGTTTGCGGCGGGTCAACACTGCCATCAGGTTCTGCCTTGACCAGTCTTCCCCCTACCCCCACTGCTATCCGCAGCATTCTGTTCGCATTGATGATGGCCGTGTTCCTCAGCGCGCTCGACCAGACCATTGTCGCGGTCTCGATGCCTGCCATCTCTGCCCAATTCAAAGACATCGACCTGCTGGCCTGGGTGATCTCCGCCTACATGGTTTCGCTGACCGTTGCCGTGCCCATCTACGGCAAGCTGGGCGATCTGTACGGACGGCGCAAGCTGATGCTGTTCGGCCTCGGCCTGTTCACCCTGGCCTCGCTGTTTTGCGGAATGGCCCAGAGCATGGAGCAATTGGTACTGGCTCGCGTGCTGCAGGGCATTGGCGCGGGTGGCATGGTGTCGGTCAGCCAGGCGATTATTGCCGACATCGTTCCGCCCCGTGAGCGAGGCCGTTATCAGGGCTATTTCAGCAGCATGTACGCCGTCGCCAGTGTCGCCGGACCTGTGCTCGGTGGCCTGATGACCGAATACCTGTCGTGGCGCTGGGTATTCCTGATCAATCTGCCGCTGGGGATATTCGCGTTGGTGGTGGCCTGGCGCACGCTGAAAGGGCTGCCGATTCCACAACGCAAACCGATCATCGATTATCTGGGCACGATACTGATGATCATTGGCCTGACTGCCTTGCTGCTGGGCATTACCGAGATTGGTCAGGGCCACGGTCTGGACGATGTACAGGTGCAAGCGCTGCTGGGCGTCGCCCTGCTGACCCTGGCGCTGTTTGTCTGGTATGAAAGGCGCGCCAGAGAGCCGCTGTTGCCCATGCACCTGTTCGCCAACCGCAGTGCGGTGCTTTGCTGGTGTACGGTATTTTTTACCAGTTTCCAGGCCATCTCGCTGATTGTGCTGATGCCGCTGCGCTACCAGACGGTCACCGGTGGCGGCGCAGACAGCGCGGCGCTTCATCTGCTTCCTCTGGCGATGGGCATGCCGATGGGTGCTTATTTCGCTGGGCGGCGTACGGCCCTGACCGGACGTTACAAGCCCCTGATCGCCACCGGCGCGGTGCTGATGCCCATCGCGATTCTGGGCATGGCGTTCACCCCGCCGCAGTCGATCGTGCTGATGAGTCTGTTCATGATCCTGACCGGTATCGCCTCAGGCATGCAGTTCCCGACCTCACTGGTAGGAACACAGAACTCGGTCGACATCAGGGATATGGGCGTTGCCACCAGCACCACCAACCTGTTCCGCTCATTGGGCGGTGCGGTAGGCGTGGCGTTGATGTCTGCCCTGCTGCTGGCCATGCTGCAGCACACCGGCGTCGGTCAGCTGGAGCCTGGGGCCATCGGCCATGAAGGCGCCTCGGGCAACGTGCTGCTCGACAGTCTGAATGCCGCCACCGGCCCGGCGCTGGAGACCTTGCGCGCCGAGCTGGCCCTGACCTTCAGAAATCTGCTGATCACCAGCGCGGCCATCTCGTTGCTGGGCATTGCCGCTGCCTGGGCCATGCCCAACAACCTTCTGCGGGGCCGTGACTAGTCGCGGCCGATGACGAGGCGGCGGTCACTCCGACTGAGCCGCCCAGAACCACTGGGTTCTCTTGCCTTTCAGGTGTTCGAACGCGGGCATGATTTCACTTTCATTGAAAAACCGCCGAGACCGGGCCCTGGCATTGCTGAACCAGTAGCCCGCCTGAGGACACGCCCGACCAGCATCCACCGGCTGAGGAGGCTTTTCGTCAAAACGGGCGAACCACTGCGCAGTTGTCTGCCTGGTAAAACCAAGCCCCGGTGCCAGATAGGGGTGAAGATTGCCGGTGTCCTGCAAACGAATCGGCTTGATCACCTTGTTGACGGCTCTATAGGAAGCAGGCGGGAGCCGACCGCGCTCGCCCAGTTCAGGGACGCTTCCGGCGCGGATCATCAGCCCGGTGCTGTACGCATGGAAGACGATATCGCTGTGCCCGCTCAACTGAGCCCGGAGCCTGTCGCTGCTGCCCAGGCGTCTCACGAAAGACTCGCCCAGAACCGTATACCAGCCCACACCCTTGATATGGTCCAGCAGGCGAAGGCTTTCTATATGCGGTCCGGGATCGACCATCAGCCCCACATACTGCTGGGCGAGCCGATATTCCCACGAAAGATACTGATGTCCGTCACAGGGAAGGATGCAGGCCAGACCGCCGAACCCATGTTCGGCCTGCACTTCGCTGCTCAGGTACCGGATCCAGCCTTCATAGTTTTTCAGGCCGTCGGGCTCGGTCAGGTACGACCAGGGCAATACCATTTTCAGACAGGAAAGATCATTGTCGGCCTGCCCTTCAGAGGTGTTCATGACAAACAGGCTGTAGCTGGCAACTTCGGCCTGGGTGGCGCTGGCAATCGACCAGACGAACTGGTCCTGTGGCGAACCATGGACCACCTGGCGTCGGCAGGAAGCGAACCCGGAAGGTGTCAAACGACGCATGCGTTTATAGAGCTGCCATTTGAGCACCGGTTTGAAGGCCGTGTAGAAGCGTGAAAAGCAGGCCTCCACCCGCTGCTTCGCATCCTGGGTATGGCCTTTTCTGAAATACAGCGTGGTGATCAGCCCCAGACGAACAACCGGCATTCCCTGTGCCGAGTCCACGGCAATGCGCTCGGCCTGTAACTCCAGTCTTAACAGTGGGCTCATGCAATCCAATACAGCCTGCGGCATCATTCGGCCCTCCCCCGGCTGTCAACCGGGGCGGGGCTTTGTGCAAAGCCATCAACGCCCGGATGATCCATCCGTCGGAATGAAGTTCGGCCAGCGCAGCTCAGGCGGATTGTCGCCTGGCGGGCTTTTGCACAACTGTCCTTGTTTTCAGCGCATATAGGCGCAAGATTTCGCCTGGACATGCAACTTCCCTCTCACCATGTCGATTAGGGAGCGAAGAGTGAAGGGAGTTTCGAAGCGGAGCAATACACGGAATTTAGTTTGGGAAATCAGCTACATGTTTCAGGAAATGTCCTACCGACGTCCTACAAGCTCACGTCATCCTATGCCGTAAAAGCGTATTACACACACATACGCGGACGGACAAATGTCAGCAAACGGTAAACTTTTTGTTTACCGCAATTAATTGAATTCGAAGGGTGCCCATTTGGAACCCGACAGCGTTATATTCTGTCAGCCTTCAATCAGAAGCTTTGGCACACGCAGTGAAGGGCTGAAACGCAGCATGTCCATGCAGACTTCCACCAGTTGCTCGGACTCCGACGGCAGTGAGTAGCTGTCGGGCACCAGCAACCACTGGTAGATGATGCCGTTTACGTATGAAAACAGAGCGACCGCCGCGCGAGCCGTATCCAGATCTTCTGGCAATTGTCCCTGACGCACGGCATTGCTCAGCCCCAGTTGAATACGCTCGTGGCATCCAATGGCGTTCTCTTGACGTTGACGACGGAAATCACACATCTCGTCAGTAAACTCGCATTTATGAAAAAGGATTTCATTGATGCGACGGGTTTTAGGGTCAAGTGCAAGCTCATGAAACAGATGAACCAAGAGATTCTTCATGCAACCCAGCGGGTCTTCTTCGTCTTCGTCCTGACTGGCCTGCGACATTTCGTCGAGCGGTTCCTGCAGGCTGTCCAGCATCGCCTGCACCAGATCGGCCTTGTTGTTGAAATGCCAATAAATGGCACCCCTCGTCACACCGGCAAGCGTCGCGATGTCGGCCAGCGTCGTGCGAGCCACACCGCGCTCATAAAACGCCTGCTCGGCAGCCTCCAGTATCTGGCTGCGAGTGATCTGAGCTTCCTCTTTGGTGCGACGAGCCATGGCAATCAACCTCAAAAAAATCTCTTCAGGCACCTGTGTGGTTCACGGCCTGGAGACAAAACCGGGCGGCAGTTGTTTTGCCTTGTCCCGAACCCGCTGATGGCACCCTTCGCGGCGAATGATTGCACAGGGAAGGTATTTACAAACAGCCATGAATGTAAGTATATTCCTTAGCATGCTACTTATCTAGCCGAAATATTTTTTAACACTTCAACACTCTGTTGAGTAAACAGGCTCCTGCCCCGAGGATCTTCATGCAATTCAAGCCAGCTGTTACCGTTCTGGTCACTGCCGTCGCCCTGGCAACCCTGCTCAGCGGTTGTGGCAAGAAGGAGCAGGAGGCCCCGCCTCCGCAGACCCCTGAGGTCGGTGTCGTCACACTGAAAGCCCAGCCGTATACCCTGACCACCGAACTGCCCGGCCGAACCACTGCGTTCCGCGTGGCTGAAGTCCGGCCGCAGGTCAACGGCATCATTCTCAAGCGCCTGTTCACCGAAGGCGGGGATGTGAAGGCCGGTCAGCAGCTGTATCAGATCGATCCTTCTGTTTATGAAGCCAGCGCCAACAGCGCCAAGGCGACCCTGCAGTCGGCCAAGTCGATGTCCGACCGTTACAAGCAGCTGGTGAATGAGCAGGCCGTCAGCCGTCAGGAGTACGACACTGCGCTCGCGTCGACCCAGGAAGCTCAGGCTGCCCTGCAGTCCGCCCAGATCAATCTGCGTTTTACCAAGGTACTGGCGCCGATTTCCGGCCGCATCGGTCGCTCGGCTGTCACCGAGGGCGCGCTGGTCAGCAATGGCCAGACCAACGCAATGGCGACAATCCAGCAACTGGACCCGATCTACGTGGACGTCAACCAGTCCTCGGCAGACATGCTCAAACTGCGCGCCGACCTGGCCAGCGGCCGGTTACAGAAGTCGGGGGACAACTCTGCGTCGGTCAAGCTGACCCTGGAAGACGGCAGTGAATACCCGCAGGAAGGCAAGCTCGAGTTCTCCGAAGTGTCGGTCGATCAGGCCACCGGATCGGTGACCCTGCGCGCTGTGTTCCCCAACCCGGACCACATGCTTCTGCCCGGCATGTTCGTTCACGCTCAGCTGAAGGCTGGCGTCAACAGCAAGGCCATCCTGGCGCCGCAGCAAGGCGTGACCCGCGACCTGAAAGGTACGCCGACCGCTCTGGTGGTCAACAAGGACAACAAGGTCGAGCAGCGTGAACTCGTCACCAGTCGTACTACCGGTGCCTACTGGCTGATCGAGAAAGGGCTGAGCGAAGGTGACCGCGTGATCACCGAAGGCCTGCAATACGTCAAACCAGGCGCTGAAGTGAAGGTCAAGGAAGCAACCAACCTCACCGCTGACCAGTCTGCCAATGCTGCCCCTGCTGCCACTGGCAAAGGTGAGTGATAGATGTCCAGATTCTTTATTGACCGCCCCATCTTCGCCTGGGTATTAGCCCTGGTGATCATGTTGGTGGGTACGCTTTCGATCATGAAGCTGCCGATCAACCAATACCCGGCCATCGCGCCGACAGCCATCGATATCCAGGTCACCTACCCGGGCGCTTCTGCACAGACCGTGCAGGACACCGTGGTACAGATCATCGAGCAACAGCTCAACGGTATCGACAACCTGCGTTATGTTTCCTCGGACAGTAACTCCGATGGCAGCATGACCATCACCGTGACGTTCAACCAGGGCACCAACCCTGACACCGCTCAGGTACAGGTACAGAACAAGCTCAACCTGGCCACCCCGCTGCTGCCGCAAGAAGTGCAGCAACAGGGTCTGCGCGTGACCAAGTCGGTGAAGAACTTCCTGCTGGTGATCGGTCTCGTGGCCGAAGATGGCAGCCTGACTCGCGAAGACTTGTCCAACTACATCGTTTCCAACATTCAGGACCCGATCTCGCGGACTTCCGGTGTGGGTGACTTCCAGGTGTTCGGTTCGCAGTACGCGATGCGCATCTGGCTGGATCCGGCCAAGCTGAACAACTTCCAGTTGACGCCTGTAGACGTGACCACCGCGGTCAGTGCACAGAACGTGCAGATCGCGACCGGTCAGCTGGGCGGCCTGCCAGCGCTTCCCGGCACTCAGCTGAACGCGACCATTATCGGCAAGACCCGCCTGCAGACTGCCGAACAGTTCGGCAACATTTTTCTAAAGGTCAACGCTGACGGTTCGCAGGTTCGTCTCAAGGATGTCGCACGTATCGAACTGGGCGGTCAGAACTACAGCATCGACGCACAGTTCAACGGCAAACCGGCTTCCGGTATGGCGATCAAACTGGCCTCGGGTGCCAACGCCCTCGACACAGCCAAAGCGATTCGCGCCACCATCAGCGAGCTGGAGCCTTTCTTTCCGCCAGGCATGAAAGTCGTCTACCCGTATGACACCACCCCGACCGTAACGGAATCCATCAGCGGCGTGGTTCACACCCTGATCGAAGCCATCGTGCTGGTGTTCCTGGTGATGTACCTGTTCCTGCAGAACCTGCGCGCGACCATCATCACCACGATGACCGTGCCGGTGGTACTGCTGGGTACGTTCGGCATCCTTGCTGCGTTCGGCTTCACCATCAACACGCTGACCATGTTCGGCATGATTCTCGCCATCGGACTCTTGGTGGACGACGCCATCGTGGTGGTGGAAAACGTCGAACGGGTCATGGCCGAGGAGCATCTGTCTCCGAAGGAGGCCACGCAGAAATCCATGGACCAGATCCAGGGTGCGCTGGTCGGTATCGCCATGGTGCTCTCGGCGGTACTGCTGCCGATGGCGTTCTTCGGCGGCTCCACAGGCGTGATCTACAAGCAGTTCTCGATCACCATTGTTTCGGCGATGGCGCTCTCGGTCCTTGTGGCCCTGATCTTCACCCCGGCGCTGTGCGCCACCATGCTCAAACCTATCGACCCTGAGAAACACGGCCAACCCAAGCGTGGCTTCTTCGGCTGGTTCAACCGGACCTTCGACCGCAGCGTAGTCAGCTACGAAAACGGCGTGAAACGCATGGTGACCCACAAGTTGCCGGCCTTCGTCGTGTACCTGATTATCGTGGCAGGCATGATCTGGCTGTTCACCCGTATTCCGGCGGCGTTCCTGCCCGAAGAAGACCAGGGCGTCATCTTTGCCCAGGTACAGACACCGGCTGGTTCTTCCGCAGAGCGCACGCAGAAGGTCATCGATGACATGCGCGACTTCCTGCTCGACAAGGAGAACGGTGAAGGCAAGGGCGTGAACTCGGTGTTCAGCGTCAACGGCTTCAACTTCGCAGGTCGTGGTCAAAGCTCCGGTCTGGCGTTCGTGATGCTCAAGCCGTGGGACGAGCGTGATGCCGAAACCACCGTGTTCAAGATTGCCGAACGGGCTCAGGCGCACTTCGCCAGCTTCCGTGACGCCATGGTCTTCGCGGTCGTACCGCCATCGGTACTGGAACTGGGTAACGCCACCGGTTTCGACGTTTACCTGCAGGACCAGGGCGGTGTCGGTCACCAGAAACTGCTGGATGCACGCAACCAGTTCCTGGGCATGGCCGCGCAAAGCAAGATTCTGGCGGGCGTACGCCCCAACGGTCTCAACGACGAACCGCAGTATCAACTGACTGTGGACGACGAGAAGGCCAGCGCACTGGGCATTACCCTGTCCAACATCAACCAGACCCTGTCCATCGCGCTGGGTGGCAGTTACGTCAACGACTTCATCGACCGTGGTCGTGTGAAGAAGGTGTATGTGCAGGGCGAAGCCTTCAGCCGCATGACGCCTGAAGACCTGCAGAAGTGGTTCGTGCGTAACGACAGCGGCACCATGGTGCCCTTGTCGGCCATCGCCAGCGGCGAGTGGATCTACGGTTCGCCCAAGCTGTCGCGCTATAACGGCGTAGCGGCCATGGAAGTGCTGGGTACCCCTGCTCCGGGCTACAGCTCCGGTCAGGCCATGGCGGAAGTTGAAGCCATCGCCAAGAAACTGCCTGCCGGGATCGGCTACTCGTTTACCGGCCTGTCGTTCGAAGAACGTCTGTCCGGCTCTCAGGCACCGGCCTTGTACGCACTGTCCATGCTGGTGGTGTTCCTCTGTCTGGCAGCGCTTTACGAGAGCTGGTCGATTCCGATTGCGGTCATGCTGGTGGTGCCGCTCGGCGTCATCGGTGCACTGATGGCGACCAGTCTGCGCGGGCTGTCCAACGACGTGTTCTTCCAGGTGGGCCTGCTGGTGACGGTGGGTCTGGCGGCGAAGAACGCCATTCTGATCGTCGAGTTCGCCAAGGAACTGCATGAGCAGGGCAAATCGCTGGTCGAGTCGGCGATGGAAGCTTGCCGGATGCGCTTGCGTCCGATCATCATGACCTCGATGGCGTTCATCCTCGGCGTGGTTCCGCTGGCAATCTCCAGCGGCGCCGGTTCGGGTAGCCAGCACGCCATCGGTACAGGCGTGATCGGCGGTATGATCACCGCAACGATCCTGGCGATCTTCTGGGTGCCTATGTTCTACGTCGCCGTGTCGTCGGTGTTCAAAGGCAAAGACAAATCAAACAAGCAACACGTCAAAACTACCGAGGCTGGCCAATGAGCAAGTCCCTGATCTCTCTGGCAGTTACCGCGTTCATTCTCGGCGGCTGCTCCCTGATCCCCGAGTACAAGCAGCCGCAAGCTCCGGTCGCCGCTCAATACCCGCAAGGTCCGGCGTACTCGCCGGCCGAAGCGGCCAAGATGGCTGCCGCCGAACAAGGCTGGCGCGAGTTCTTCCGTGATCCGGCGCTGCAACGCCTGATCCAGACCGCGCTGGTCAACAACCGTGATCTGCGTGTCGCGGCCCTGAACATCGACGCCTACCGTGCGCAGTACCGCATCCAGCGTGCGGACCTGCTGCCTGCAGTTTCCGCCAGTGGCAGCGGCAGCCGTCAGCGCGTTCCGGGTGACCAGACGCAGACCGGCCAGTCGGCCATCACTAGCAGCTATTCGGCCACCCTGGGCGTCAGCGCCTATGAGCTGGACCTGTTCGGTCGTGTCCGCAGCCTCAGCCAGCAGGCACTGGAAACCTACTTCGCCAGCGAAGAAGCACGTCGCAGCACCCAGATCAGTCTGGTGGCCAACGTTGCCAATGCCTACCTGACCTGGCAGGCCGACAAGGAACTGCTCAAGCTGACGCAGGACACCCTCAAGACCTACGAAGAAAGCTTTCGCCTGACCTCGCGCAGCAATGAAGTCGGCGTTTCTTCGGCACTGGACCTGAGCCAGTCGCGGACCGCTGTCGAAAGCGCCCGCGCCCGTCTGGCGCAGTACCAGCGTCTGGTCGCACAGGATCAGAACAACCTGGTGCTGTTGCTGGGCACCGGCCTGCCTGACAACCTGCCAGCCAGCCAGTTGCTCGACTCCGACATGCTGACCGAAATGCCGGCCGGCCTGCCGTCCGATCTGCTGCAACGTCGTCCGGACATTCTGGAAGCCGAGCACACGCTCAAGGCGGCCAACGCCAACATCGGTGCCGCACGTGCCGCGTTCTTCCCGAGCATCAGCCTGACGGCCAGCGCGGGCACCAGCAGCACTGAATTGTCCGGCCTGTTCAAGGGCGGTTCGGGCACCTGGCTGTTCCAGCCGAGCATCAACATTCCGATCTTCAACGCCGGCAGCCTGCGTGCCAGCCTGGATTACTCCAAGATCCAGAAGGAAATCAGCGTCGCCAACTACGAGAAGGCGATTCAGACCGCCTTCCAGGAAGTGTCCGACGGCCTGGCTTCGCGCAAGACCTACGACGAGCAGCTCCAGGCGCAGCGTGACTTTGTCACTGCCAACCAGGACTACTACCGTCTGGCCGAGCGTCGCTACCGCATCGGGATCGACAGCAACCTGACCTTCCTAGACGCTCAGCGTTCGCTGTTCAGCGCGCAACAGACGCTGATCACCGACCGTCTTGCGCAGCTGACCAGCGAGGTCAATCTGTACAAGGCCCTCGGTGGCGGCTGGTACGAGAAGACCGGTCAGACCGCAACGATCGACAAGGAAAAGCCGTCGATCCAGCTGTTCTGATCCGTTTGTTCTGATCAACGCCCAATAAAAAACCCACCGGATCCGGTGGGTTTTTTTATGCCTGCAAAACAGCGCTCATCAATGATCGTGATGCAGGTAAGCGGGCTCCTTGGGCAAGCGCAGGCTGAACAGAAACGCGATTGCCATCATCGCCGTCACGTACCAGTAGAAGCTGTTCTCCATCCCTGCACTCTTGAGTTTCAAGGCGACGAATTCGGCCGAGCCGCCAAAGGCAGCGTTGGCCACGGCGTAGGCCAGACCAACCCCCAGAGCGCGGACCTGAGGCGGGAACATCTCAGCCTTCACCAACCCGCTGATCGAGGTGTAGAAGCTGACGATGGCCAATGCCAGGGTAATCAGCACAAACGCCATGAACGGGTTGGTGTTGGTTTTCAGGGTCATCAGAATCGGCACCGTACACAGCGTACCCAGCGCGCCGAACCACAGCATCGAGTTGCGACGACCGATACGGTCAGCCAGCATGCCAAAGAACGGTTGCATGCACATGTACAGGAACAGCGCGCCGGTCATGATGTAACTGGCGGTCTTGGCTTCCATGCCGCCGGTATTAACCAGATATTTCTGCATATACGTGGTGAAGGTGTAGAAAATCAACGAACCGCCGGCGGTGTAGCCCAGCACCGTAATGAACGCAGCCTTGTGATGTGTAAACAGTGCCATGATGCTGCCCGCGTCCTTGTCCTGGCGGCTTTCGGCGGTGGTGGTTTCGTTCAACGTGCGACGCAGCAGCAAGGCGATGACTGCCGCCGCCGCGCCGATGACGAACGGGATACGCCAGCCGTAGTCGCGCAGCTCTTCAGTGGTGAGAAACTGCTGAAGGATGACCACGGTCAGCACCGCCAGCAACTGACCGCCAATCAGCGTCACGTACTGGAACGAGGCATAGAAACCACGCTGCCCGCGCAACGCCACTTCACTCATGTAAGTGGCCGTGGTGCCGTACTCGCCGCCCACCGACAGGCCCTGAAGCAGACGCGCCATCAACAGCAGCGCCGGTGCCCAGGCCCCGATCGAGGCGTAGGTCGGCAGACACGCGATGATCAGCGAACCGGCACACATCATGGTTACAGAGATCAGCATGGAATTCTTGCGACCATGCTTGTCCGCGACCCTGCCGAACAGCCAGCCGCCAATCGGTCGCATCAGAAAACCGGCAGCGAACACACCTGCGGTATTGAGCAACTGAACGGTCGGATCATCGGAAGGAAAGAAAGCGGGCGCGAAGTAGATCGCACAGAAGGCGTAAATATAAAAGTCGAACCATTCGACCAGATTTCCGGAAGAGGCGCCGACAATCGCGAAGATTCTTTTGCTTCGCTCCTCGCCGGTGTAATGCGGTGCTTTTGATGTTGTCGTCATTATTGTCCCCAAATGAAACTGTCCATAAGACACAATCTGTAACACCCTGCCGCCTCAAGCACAACAACCCGGGCCATCAGCCTGTCTTTTCGTGGAGACAGACCGATGAACCGGGTTGCTGAACAAAGCGAAAAAAGGAGCGTTATGGACGCTCTATGGCCAACGCCAGACCTTGGCCGACACCGACGCACATGGTCGCCAGACCTTTGCGACCGCCGGTCTTTTCCAGATGGTGCAACGCCGTCAGTACCAGCCGCGCGCCGCTCATGCCCAGCGGGTGACCCAGGGCAATCGCGCCGCCGTTGGGATTGACCTGCGGCGCATCGTCGGCAAGGCCCAGCTCTCGCAGCACCGCGATACCCTGGCTGGCAAACGCCTCGTTGAGCTCGATGACATCGAAATCGGAGACCGCCAGACCCAGCCGCTCGACCAGCTTGCGCACCGCAGGCACCGGCCCGATGCCCATCACGCGAGGCTCAACGGCCGCACTGGCCATGCCGAGAACGCGCGCCCGAGGCGTCAGGCCGTGTTTTTTTACCGCTTCAGCAGAAGCGAGAATCAGCGCGGCAGCCCCGTCGTTCACACCAGACGCATTGCCTGCCGTGACCGTCTTGTCCGCCCCGTTGACCGGCTTGAGCTTGCTCAGGGTTTCCAGGCTGGTGTCGGCACGCGGGTGCTCATCCTTGTCGACGACGGTTTCGCCTTTCTTGTGCGCCACACGCACCGGCACGATTTCTTCCTCGAAAAAGCCCGCAGCCTGGGCAACGGCAGCGCGTTGCTGGCTGCGCAGGGCGAAAGCGTCCTGATCGGCTCGAGAAATAGAGAAGTCGGTGGCCACGTTGTCGCCGGTCTCCGGCATGGAGTCCACGCCATAGAGGGCTTTCATGGCCGGGTTGATGAAACGCCAGCCGATTGTGGTGTCTTCCAGTTTCATGTTGCGCGAGAACGCGGCATCGGCCTTGCCCATGACGAAAGGCGCACGCGACATCGACTCGACGCCGCCTGCGATGGCCAATTCCATTTCGCCGGTTGCGATGGCGCGGAACGCCGTGCCGATGGCGTCCATGCCCGAAGCGCATAGACGATTGAGCGTCACGCCCGGCACCGTCGTCGGCAGGCCGGCCAGCAGCGCAGCCATACGCGCCACGTTGCGGTTGTCTTCACCGGCCTGATTGGCGCAACCGAGGAACACCTCGTCGACTTCTTGCCAGTTGACGGTGGGGTTGCGCTCCATCAACGCCTTGATCGGAATGGCCGCCAGATCGTCGGCCCGCACCGAGGACAGACCGCCACCAAAGCGGCCGATGGGGGTGCGAATCGCATCGCAGATAAATACGTCACGCATCACGCTTCTCCTGCGACCTGACCGTGGGCGGCAGCGGTCCGGGCTTCCAGATCACGCAAAGCGGTCAGTTCGACGTCGGTGGGTTCTTCGGAATAGACCACGCTGTCGGCAAACCGTACTTCCCAGCCGGTTGCGGCGATGACTTGCTCGCGGGTAACGCCTGGGTGCAGCGTGGTCACCACAAACTCGTTGCTGCCCTCTTCCGGTTCCATGATGCACAGGTCGGTGATGATGCCCACCGGACCGGCACCGGGCAGGCCCAGACGCTTGCGTGAATCGCCGCCTTCGCCGTGGCCGACCGAGGTGATGAAATCGAGCTTGTTGACGAACGAACGTGCCGACTGCTTCAAAATGATCAGCACCGATTTGGCCGACCCGGCAATCTCAGGCGCGCCACCGGCACCCGGCAGGCGCACTTTCGGGTTGTGATAATCGCCGACGACCGTGGTGTTGATGTTGCCGAAACGGTCGACCTGCGCGGCGCCCAGAAAGCCGACATCCACACGTCCACCCTGCAGCCAGTAGCGGAAAATCTCGCTGGTGGCGACTACGGTGTCAGCCGTTTCAGCCAGCTCGCCATCGCCGATGGACAGCGGCAATACGGTCGGTTTGGCACCGATCGGGCCGGATTCGTAGATCAGCACCACATCCGGTGCCGACGTCAGGCGTGCCAGATTCGCCGCCTTCGACGGCAAGCCGATCCCGACAAAGCAGACCGCTCCGTTACGCAAACGGCGAGCGGCGGCAACGGTCATCATTTCACTGGTGGTGTACGTCATTATTTTGCCTCCGAAGCGCGAGCCAGCTTGCTCTGGAATTCGCTGAAGTCCGCTGTGCCGTGGATGTATTCGTCGATCCAGGCCTTGAAGGTTTCACGGTCTCGGGCAATCGGGTCCCAGGCCTGATAGAAAGGATTGTCGCGTTCGTAGTAACCATGGGCGTAGGAAGGATGCGCGCCGCCCGGCACCAGACAGACTGCGCTCAGCGCCCAGGTCGGCAGTACGCAGGAGTTCATTGGTGCCTTGAGGTCATCGACGATTTCCTCGACCGTGACGATGCAACGCTTGGCTGCCAGCGCAGCTTCCTTCTGCGCACCCAGGATGCCCCAGAGCAACACGTTGCCCTTGCGGTCGGCTTTCTGGGCGTGGATCACGGTCACGTCGGGGCGCACGGACGGCACGGCCGCCAGCACTTCACCCGTAAAGGGACAGGTCACGGTCTTGATCAGCGGGTTGACCTTCGGCAGATCGGAACCGGCGTAGGCGCGCAGCACCGCAAACGGCAGGCCCGAGGCACCTGCAACGTAAGCGTTGGCAAGATCGGCGTGGCTGTGCTCTTCGATTTCCATCGCTCGCGGCCATTGTTTTTCGACCGCATCCCGCAGGCGGTGCAACGAGCCAACGCCCGGATTGCCGCCCCACGAGAAAATCAGGCGCTTGGCACAACCCGCACCGATCAACTGGTCGTAGATCAGGTCGGGGGTCATGCGCACCAGCGTCAGGTCTTTTTTGCCCTGACGGATGATTTCATGACCGGCGGCCGTGGGGATCAGGTGAGTGAAGCCTTCCAGCGCAACGGTGTCGCCATCGTTGACCAGTTGCTTCACCGCATCGCGTAGAGAAAGAATGTCTGCCATGAGGTGCTCCGAACCCAACATCATGTTCAATGATCAGCGCGAAGACCTGCGCCGGAATGAAAATGAGGTTATGCCTGAGCCCTGCCGCAAACAATCCGATAATCGACTAACTGTTCGGTAATCGAACCCATTCGCTGATTATCAATACGCTGATCTCAGGTGAACAACTGGGTGCTCAGGTCACGGCTGGCGTCCAGCATGATCGGCAGAAAGCGCTGTTCCAGATCGCTGCGGGCCACCCGTCCGGCACTGGTGCTGACATTGAGCGCAGCCAGTACCTGACCCGATGCATCATAGACCGGTACGGCAATCGAGCGAAGTCCCTGCTCCAGTTCCTGATCGACAATGCACCAACCCTGCTGACGGACCTGCTGCAGGCATTCGAGCAAGGCTTCGGGTGTGCGAATGGTGCGGCTGGTCTTGGGCTGCAGGTCAACGTGATCCAGGTATTCCTGCAAGGACACATCGTCCAGCGCAGCCAGCAGGATGCGCCCCATCGACGTGCAATACGCAGGCAGTCGACCGCCCACCGAGAGATCCACCGATATCAGCCGCTGGGTCGTGGCCGACCGGGCTATATAAAGGATGTCGTCACCTTCGAGAGTGGCCATGTTGCACGCCTCGTGCAATTGATCGCTCATCCTGTCCAGATAAGGCTGCGAAGAAATCGCCAGCGGCGTTGACGACAGATAGGCATGGCCCAGCGTCAGAACCTTGGGCAATAAAGAGTAAGTGCGACCATCCGTGGTGGCATAACCAAGTTTGATCAAGGTATGCAAACAACGACGCACTGCCGCCCGGGGAATTTCCGTGCGGTGGCTGATCTGCGCAATGGTCAGATGCCGTTTACGCTCCTGAAAGGCATGAATCACTGCAAGCCCACGGGCCAGCGAGGTCATGAAATCAGGATCGCCGGTCAATGCCTGGATCCGCTTGGCAGGCGATGCCACGATGGGCGGAGCCAGTGAGGAAAAAGAATTACGCAGTTCGTCGTTCATTGCCGCAACCTCTATACACCCTTTCAGGCCTTGTGAACCGGCGGTTTCAGACCCATGCAGCGCATTGATCAACCTTCGGCTTGTGCGATTATCGAACCAATGGCCGATAATCGCAATTGACCCGTCGGAAATATACTTATACCTTTAGGTCTGCCACGAAGTGACTTCTTGGAAATTACTGGTCAGGTACCCACTGAGAAGTCCAAGGCAGCGGCCTTGCCCTTTAAGCAAGGCCGTTTTCATTACAGCTCATTCTGTGCGCCCGACACGGAAGCCGGAATAATTTCCGAGCCCGCTCCCCCCCTTCTCATACACTCCCCGTCGCACCATCGGACTTGCTGAATTTCGACGCCGTTTTTTTGTCCATGCCTGTCAATTCTTCTTTATGAAAGTTCCGTCATAAACATGACTCACCCAAACTTCGGAACATTCGTACAAAATGAGTAGGCTCTCTCATTATTCAAACCGCTATAGTTGACGCAGCCTAACTTCTTGGCGATAGTACCTTTCCATTGACGGGCTAAATCTTCAGCAGTGACTCGCGTTCTCACGAGCCTTCGAGCTGCAGCCGCGTCAACGCACCGGACCTGTACAACGCTGTAGCGGGCCCCTTGCAACCGGCGGTCAAACAGAACCTCCGGCGTTTCAACCCTGAACCACAGTCGCTACGACAGTTGTTTTCCTCCGGCGCCCGTAGCCGCGAGGCGCAGCAAGGTGTTCAGACTCTTCCAGTCACTGTGCTGACGCATAATCCCCTGTCCTGTTTTTCGGGCAGCCACTGGAACGAACATGTTTGCCGTGCATTGCGTTTTCGCCGGAACTCATTTGACTTGATCAGGTAATAAAGTGACTAAAGAAGAACTGCGCGCGGAACTCGAGCGCCAGGAGCAACGCTTCAAGGATGTCTACGGTGGCGAAATCACCACTTACGCCGCGCAACCGGAACCGGAACGCAAACCCTGGCGCAAACGAGCCAGCCTTCGGGATCAGGCTTTCAAAGAGGAATTGCAAAAGATGGAACAGGACCTGAAACAGGAGTCCTGACGGTCAGGCTGGAACAGCCCCGCTGATCTGATCCGCATTACCACGACCTGAAATTGAAGTGTCATTGCCTGTCTGCCTCCATCAAAGGGGCGGCGCTCATGCGTCTTTTTTTTGGTTTCAGGCGACACCGGTCGAGGCCGACAAGTCGATACGTATTTTTTCTGTCATAATCGCGCCCCCTTCAGACCGGGTCAGAAAATCTACATGATCGAATTATTCAGCGGGCTAGATGCTTGGGTGCTTGTAAGCCTGTTGCTTGCCCTGGCCTTTGTTCTTGCCTTCGAGTTCATCAATGGCTTTCATGACACCGCGAACGCGGTGGCGACAGTCATTTACACGAAAGCCATGCCGCCGCATCTGGCAGTGATCCTTTCCGGTGTGTTCAACTTTCTCGGCGTGTTGCTGGGCGGCGTGGGTGTTGCGTACGCCATCGTTCACCTGCTGCCGGTCGAACTGCTGATCAACGTCAATACCGGCCACGGCCTGGCCATGGTGTTCTCGCTGCTGGCAGCGGCGATCACCTGGAACCTGGGCACCTGGTATTTCGGTATTCCGGCGTCCAGTTCCCACACGTTGATCGGTTCGATCCTCGGTGTCGGTCTGGCCAACGCCCTGATCAACGACATCCCATTGGCCGATGGCGTCAACTGGCAGAAGGCAATCGATATCGGTGCCTCGCTGGTGTTCTCGCCGCTGGCAGGTTTTCTGATCGCAGGGCTGGTCCTGATCGCATTGAAATGGTGGCGACCACTGTCCAAGATGCACAAGACCCCGGAACAGCGTCGCAAGCTGGATGACAAGAAGCATCCGCCGTTCTGGAACCGTCTGGTACTGGTGATTTCCGCCATGGCGGTCAGCTTCGTGCACGGCTCAAACGATGGCCAGAAAGGCATCGGCCTGATCATGCTGGTCCTGATCGGTATCGTGCCGAGCCAGTTCGTACTGGACCTCAACAGCACGACCTACCAGATCGAACGTACCCGCGACGCCACCCAGCACCTCAGCCAGTTCTACCAGCGCAACAGCAGCACGCTGGGCGAATACCTGGCGATGGGCAAGGCGGAAAAAGGCGACCTGCCGTCCAGTTCCGCGTGCAACCCGGAACAGACCGAGCCGACTATCGACGCGCTGCTGGACCGTTTGAAAGGTGTCTCCGACTACCATTCGATGCCATCCGAAAGCCGTATCGAAGTCCGTCGTTATCTGTTGTGCCTGGATGACACCGCGCGCAAGGTCGGCAAGTTGCCGGGCCTGGACGCACGTGAAAAATCCGATCTCGAGAAGCTGCGCAAGGACCTGACCGGTACGACTGAATACGCGCCGTTCTGGGTGATTCTGGCCGTTGCTCTGGCACTGGGTATCGGCACCATGGTTGGCTGGAAGCGTGTGGTACTGACCATCGGCGAGAAGATAGGCAAACAGGGCATGACCTACGCACAGGGCATGTCTGCACAGATCACCACCGCCTGTGCCATCGGCATGGCCAACGTGTTCAGCCTGCCGGTTTCGACCACCCACATCCTGTCTTCGGGCGTGGCCGGCACCATGGTTGCGAACAAGAGCGGCCTGCAGGGCGGCACCGTTCGCACGATCCTTCTGGCCTGGGTCCTGACCCTGCCAGCAACAGTGGCGCTGTCTGCCGCCCTGTTCTGGATTGCGTCCAAGGCGCTGTCCTGATCTGAAGTCACTCGGGCGGTGCAGCGCTTGCACCGCCTGAGCGAATCGGTTTTACCTGCGCTTCTTAGTGCCCAGTAACGACCCCATCAGCCCCCGCACCAACTCTCGCCCCAACTGGCTCGCCGCCTGACGCATGGCGTTTTTCATGGCCTGTCCGGCCAGCCCGCCCAGAAACTCCCCGGCCTTGTCGCTGAAACTCTCTTCAGGCTTTTCATTCGTTTTCGCAGCATCGGTTGCGTCAGGCTCGGCCACCTTGCGCGCGGCCAGCATTTCGTAGGCCGATTCACGATCGACCGGCTTGTTGTAGCGCCTGCCGAGGGCTGAGCCGGCAATCAGACTCGCCCGCTCGTCTGCCGTCAGCGGCCCGATACGCGACTGGGGCGCAGCGATGAGCACGCGCTGCACCATGGCGGGCGTACCCTTGTCCTGCAACGTACCGACCAGCGCCTCGCCGATACCCAGCTCGGTCAACACACTCAGAGCATCGAAATCAGGGTTGGGCCTGAAACCTTCCGCCACGGCCCGCAACGATTTCTGCTCCTTGGCCGTGAAGGCGCGCAGCCCGTGTTGAATCCGCAACCCCAGCTGGGCCAATACTTCATCCGGCAGGTCGCCGGGTGACTGCGTGACGAAATACACACCCACGCCTTTGGAACGAATCAGGCGCACGACCTGCTCAAGCCGTTCCTGAAGGGCCTTGGGTGTGTCGGCAAACAGCAGATGCGCTTCATCGAAGAACAGCGCCAGCAACGGTTTTTCGGCATCGCCCCGCTCGGGGAGCTGCTCGAACAGCTCGGCCAGCAGCCATAACAGAAAGGTCGCGTAGACCTTGGGCGCTTCATGCACCAGCCTGCTGGCGTCCAGCAGATGAATGCGCCCTCGCCCGTCGCTGTCAGGCTGCAGGATGTCTTCCAGTTGCAAGGCAGGCTCGCCGAACAGCGCCTCGGCGCCCTGCTGCTCGAGCACGGCCAGCCGTCGCTGCAACGCCTGACTGGAGCCGGTCGTCATCAATGCGCTGTCCTCGCCCAGCAACTGCGGATTGTCACGCAGGTGATTAAGCAGTGCCTTGAGGTCCTTGATGTCGAGCAACAACAGCCCTTCGCGATCAGCGACTTTGAAGGCGGCGTATAACGCCGACTGTTGGCTGTCCGTCAGTTCCAGCAGATTGCCCAGTAGCAGCGGCCCCATTTCGCTCAGCGTGGTACGCAGTGGATGACCGGATTTCCCGTCGATATCCCACAACGTGACCGGATAGGCCCGAGGCGTGTGCTCAAGCCAGGGCATGCCGGCAATTCGCTCGGCAATCTTGCCCTGGGGATTGCCAGCAGCCCCCAGCCCGCACAGATCGCCCTTGATGTCCGCGGCGAACACCGCGACCCCGGCGTCACTGAACGCTTCTGCCAGGCGTTGCAAGGTCACCGTTTTGCCAGTCCCGGTCGCGCCGGCCACCAGTCCGTGGCGATTGGCCAGGCGAAATGCCTGGGAGACGGGCTGCCCGTCAGGAGCGGCACCCAGAATCATTTCTTGAGAGTCGTGCATGTTTCACCTTCTCCACACCATGAGACGCGCTGGCCTTGAGCGTAGCCATTGCCACAACAGTTTGTTCAGGCCTGATGACGCATCATGCTCTCAACGACTCTTCGCGTCTGCCGCTTGCCCGCCAGGCGGTGAATCCCGACCGAACAACTATTCTTCAAGGAGGTCAAGAAAAGACGACCTCAGAGCGGAGGAATGTTGCTGTGCACATTGCCGACATGACGATGTTCTACGCCCCGGCCAGCGGCGGCGTACGCACCTATCTCGATGCCAAACACCCGCGCCTGGGGCGCCGTCCCGGCGTGCGCCACAGTCTGCTGGTGCCTGGTGCGCGTCCGGCCCACGCCGACGGCATCTACAGTGTTCCGGCCCCTGCCCTGCCGTTCAGCAATGGCTACCGTTTTCCGATTCGGGTCGCCCCGTGGCGCAAGATGCTGCACAACCTGCAACCCGACCTGATCGAGGCAGGCGATCCTTATCTGACCGCCTGGGCCGCCCTCGACGCCCGTCGGTATCTGGACGCGCCGGTCATCGGCTTCTACCACTCAGACCTTCCGCTGCTGGTGAGCAACCGCATGGGCAACTGGATGGGAATGAGCGCTCAGGCTTATATCAGCAAGCTCTACAGCAACTTCGACAGGGTGCTAGCGCCCAGCCAGGTCATGGCCGACAAGCTGATCGGCATGGGCGTCGAAAACGTGCATGTACAACCCCTTGGCGTGGATCTGCAGATCTTCAATCCGGAGCGCCGGGACGATGGCCTGAAAGCCGAACTGGGTCTGCGCGAAGACACCCATCTGCTGATTTTCGCCGGGCGTGGCTCCAAGGAGAAAAACCTGCCGGTGCTGCTTGCATGCATTAAACAGCTGGGCCCGCGCTATCACCTGCTGCTGGTGGGCTCGCACATGCCCATGAACGTGCCGGACAACGTTACGGTGATCAATCGCTTCTGCAAGGCCACGAATCTGGCCCGCCTGCTGGCAAGCGCCGATGCACTGGTCCACGCGGGCGATCAGGAAACATTCGGGCTGGTCGTGCTTGAGGCCATGGCGTGTGGAACACCGGTCGTCGCCGTCGCGGCCGGAGCATTCACCGAAATCGTTCCCGGACACTGTGGATGGCTGTGCGAAGCGAACGACGCCAGAGCCATGGCAGATGCCGTGAAAGCGTTGTTCTGCCATGACGCCCATGCCATGGGCCTGGCCTCCAGACGCTACGTGGAAGAGCACTACAGCTGGGACGTGGTGGTGACCGGGCTGCTCGACCATTATCAGGCGGTGCTGGGAAACCGGTTCTCGGCTGTCGCCCATGGTTGAGTGCTCTCGCGCCGCATCAGAACGCAGTGTGCTGCTGGTGCTGCACGACGTCGCCCCTCACAGCTGGCTGATGTACGAGCCATTTGTCGCAGCGGTGGACAAGCTGGGCACTGTCAGAATGACCTGGCTGGTGGTGCCGGATTTCCACCGACGCAGCCCGCTGGGCGACGACACGGTTTTTCAGCGGCGGATGGATGAACGCCTGGAACGCGGCGACGAGCTGGCGCTGCACGGTTATTACCATTGCGACGACAGCCCGGCGCCACGAACCCTGCATGACTACTTCATGCGGCGCATCTACACGTGGGAAGGCGAGTTCTATGGTTTGAACACGCAGCAGGCGCTGGCACGCCTGGAAGCGGGCATCGAAGTGTTTCACCGTCAGAACTGGCCACTTCACGGCTTTGTCGCGCCCGCCTGGTTGATGAGCCAGGGCACTCGCGAAGCGTTGCGTCAGTTGCCGCTCAGCTACACCAGCGACCCGCAGCATCTGTTCCGTTTGCCCGACTTCACACCGATCAACGCGCCAGGCATGGTCTGGAGCGCACGCAGTGCATGGCGACGCACGGCGTCGAAGCTTTACAGTGATTTCAAGGAACATCGGTTGCGCGAGGCGTCGACCATCCGACTTGGACTGCACCCTGTCGACATGCTGCACAGGTCTTCACGCGACTATTGGATTGAATTGCTCATGCGCCTGCTGGAAGACGGCAGGCAGCCCATGACCAAAATCCAATGGCTGGAAAGTCTGGACGCGGCAACTAGCGCAGATCGCTAGGGTGGGGTCGGTTTTTCGGCGTCCTGCTGCAGTTCGCGCCACAGCTCGGCCGCGCCTTCGAACTCGGTGCCGTTGTCAGGCGTCAGCGCATCCGGGTCGTAACGACTCAGACAGCCCTCGCCCAGAGTGGCCGGAGCAGTTGATGTGGCTTTGTCGAGAGGGTCGGTCATGAGGATGTCCGCCTGGGAGGTTGGCAGGAGCGCCGCATGGGCGATCCTGCCACAACGGATCAGTCGAAGACGACTGTCTTGTTGTCGTGAACCAGTACACGGTCCTCGAGGTGCGCACGCAGACCACGCGCCAGCACCATTTTTTCCACGTCACGGCCGAAACGCACCATGTTTTCGATGCTGTCGCGATGGCTGACGCGTACCACGTCCTGCTCGATGATAGGCCCTGCGTCCAGCTCTTCGGTCACGTAATGGCACGTTGCGCCGATCAGTTTGACGCCGCGCAGCGATGCCTGGTGATAAGGCTTGGCACCGACGAACGACGGCAGGAAGCTGTGGTGAATGTTGATCACCTGATGGGCATATTCGCGGCACAGCTGAGGCGGCAGGATTTGCATGTAGCGCGCCAGAACCACGACGTCGGCCTGATGCTGGCCGACCAGACGGGAGACTTCGGCGAACGCCGGTTCCTTGTCCTTGGGATCGACCGGCACGTGGTAATAAGGAATGTCGTGCCACTCGACCATGCTGCGCAGGTCCTGGTGATTGGAGATCACACAGGCGATGTCACAGTCGAGTTCATCACTGTGCCAGCGGTGCAACAGGTCCGCCAGGCAGTGTGATTCGCGACTGGCCATGAGTACCACACGCTTCTTCTGAGCCGAGTCGGTGATGCGCCAGTCCATCTCGAACTCTTGCGCAATCGGGGTGAACGCCTCGCGAAACCCATCCAGATCGAACGGCAATGTATCGGCACGAATCTCGTGACGCATGAAGAACCAGCCGCTGAGATTATCCGAATGATGGCTCGCTTCGGTGATCCAGCCGTTATGGGACGCCAGAAAGTTACTGACTTTGGCAACGATGCCGACGCGGTCCGGGCAAGCAATCACCAGACGAAAAGTGCGCATTAGGGGAAACTCCAGAACTTCGCAAAGGCGCTATTCTAGCGACTGCGCAGGAAAACTGCAGTATCTCTGTTGCCTGAATTCAGGTGCCGGGGCGGGCCGTCGATGGAAAAAGATTGCACCGTGCCAGTATCAAGATGGCAGCGGACGCTCCAATAAAAAACCGGTATTTAATGAGGGCTTTATAGCGACCCTATTTAGTCGGGTTCAGCGCACCGATCTAGTTCCCACGTCTGTAGGACCGGTGTATATTTCTAAATAATTCAAATAAAACTTTTATTTAATGTTTACTTGCTCAGTGCCTCTGACTATTATTGCGTCACTGTATCCCTGTCACCCTTCACAACATAAGGTCCCCCTCATGTCCCTGATCAACGAATACCGCGCCACAGAAGAAGCCATCAAAGAACTGCAAGCCCGTTTGAACAACCTGTCGCAAGACGGCAAACTGCAAACCGAGCTGGAATTCGAAGGCAAACTGCGCACCCTGATGGGCGAATATCAAAAATCGCTGCGTGACATCATTGCTCTGCTGGATCCGGACTCCAAAGTCAACAAGGCACCTCGTGGCGGCGCAGTGAAAACTACCGGCACCAAGCGTGCCCGCAAGGTCAAGCAGTACAAGAACCCGCACAACGGCGAAGTCATCGAAACCAAAGGTGGCAACCACAAGACGCTGAAAGAGTGGAAAGCCAAGTGGGGCGGTGACGAGGTTGAAAGCTGGGCCACTCTGCTGGGCTAAGCTTCAAAGGTCGTTTTATCCGCGACTTGAAAAACGCCAGCTTGCTGGCGTTTTTTTATAGTTCACCTTCTACATTTTTCCGATCACATTTTCAGCCTACTGCGCAGCGACTCAATGTGATCCTGCCATTGCCTCAGTATCGCCAACTGCTCTGGCGTGGCACTAAGCGACAACTCCACCAGCGCCTTCGTAAAATCCTGCAAAGTATTCGGAGCCCCGTATTCCGCGTGGCTCAGGCGCGCCTGACAGAATTGGTGCCAGCGCAGTTGTTCTTCGGCGGTGAGCGTTTCCGGAAAGTTACGGGCCCGGTAGCGAAATAACAGTTCAGGCAGGCGAGCATCATCAAACGGCCAGGCATCACGTGCCAGTTGCTCAGGCTCGGAAACGCGTACTTGTTCACATAAACGGCGATCACGGTCACCGATAAATCCGTCATACAATTGCTGCTCAGGGTCTTCACTTGCGATGAAATGATCCTTGCCATAAAGAGCACGCAGTTTCTCCTGCCAAACTTCAAGGCCTTCAGTCACTGAAGCCACCCTCGCCTCATAACCGGTCATGTCGAGCTGCAAGCGTTCTTGATCCTGTGTACGCAAAACGCTCATGGGGGCAACCACCGGGCAGCGATTTATATGCAATAGTTTGAGCGGCACCGGCAGCTCGCCTTCGCCCAGCGCGTCGTGGCGGGTATATAAACGCTGCTTGAGTGTTTCAACGTCCATCTCCAGTAACGGTGACGGATCCTGATGCAGATCGTACACAATCAGCGCATTGCGATTATGCGGATGCCAGGCCAGCGGTAATACGACACCCAGATAATGACGGGCCGCAGAGAAGCGTCCTGAAATATGCACCAGCGGTTGCATCAGACGGATCTGATCCTGAACCTTCTGCTTACTGCGCAGTGCAAACAGATAATCGTACAGCCGGGGTTGCTTCTCACGAATCAGGCGCGCAAGTGCAATGGTGGCGCGCACATCGGATAAGGCATCGTGGGCCTGACCATGTTCAATACCGTTGGCGGCGGTCAGACGCTCAAGCTTGAGGGTGACGCGCCCGTCTTCTTCGGGCCATACGATGCCGTCCGGGCGCAGCGCATAGGCCGCGCGCACGACATCGATCAAATCCCAGCGACTGTTGCCGCCCTGCCATTCACGGGCATACGGGTCGAAAAAGTTGCGATACAGGCTGTAACGCGTCACTTCATCGTCAAAACGCAACGTGTTGTAGCCTGCGCCACAGGTCCCGGGAGCGGAGAGCTGGGCATGGACCCGGGTCATGAAGTCCGCTTCGCACAAGCCTTTTTCGGCCAGCGTGGCCGGGGTAATTCCGGTTATCACGCACGCGGCGGGATGCGGCAGGATGTCGTCGCTGGGCTGGCAGTAGAGGTTGACCGGCGGTTCGATTTCATTGAGTTCGGCATCGGTACGAATGCCGGCCATCTGCAGCGCGCGGTCATTGCGCGGGTTGATACCGGTGGTTTCGTAGTCGTACCAGAAGATGCTGGAGGTCACGGGCTGATCCTGAACAAGAGACCCTTGAAGTGTAGGGTGCGAAGCAGACGATTGGCTAATCGGAACACGCCGTGGGCCTGCGACACTTTTTCTTACAGGCACTGTTTAGCAACGCCGGTTGCTTAGCACCGCAGTGGTAGCTAGCATCAGGTCTCGCCTTCAGGTAACGCCTCCCCACCATGCCATCTCCTCCCGCTTCGCAAGGGATTGCAGCGCAGCAGACGCCGCTGGATACCCGCATCGCCATCGAGACCCCGGAAGGCATCGACATGATCCTTCGCCCGGCGGGTCTGGTGGTGCGTTCGCTGGCGTTCGGCATTGACCTCGGCATTCGTGCCGCAGTCATCGGCGTACTGTTTTTAATCCTTCAGCTGTTCGACAAGTTCGGCATGGGGCTGGCCGCTATCGCGCTGTTTCTGGTCAACTGGTGGTACATGGTGCTGTTCGAAGTCCTCGATCAGGGCCGGACACCCGGCAAGCGCGCCATGGGCCTGCGGGTGGTCAATGACGATGGAACACCGATCAGCTGGGCCGCCTCGCTCACCCGCAACCTGCTGCGTTTCGTCGACATGCTGCCTCTGGCCTACAGCGTGGGCGCCATCAGCTGTCTGAATCATCCCCGTTTCAAGCGCTTCGGTGATCTGGCGGCCGGAACGCTGGTGGTTCATACCGATCTGCCCGTGCAGCGGCCCACCCTGCCAGCGGTCGAGCCCTACGTGGTGCCGGTCGCTCTGCAACTGGAGGAACAGCGCGCCGTGCTGAGTCTGGCCGAGCGCCAGGGTGACCTGTCCGAAGCGCGTAAGCAGGAGCTGGCCGCCATTCTGGTCGAGCCGTTGCACTTGTCAGCCGACAAGGCCGTCACTCAGGTCAACGGCATCGCGCGCAGCCTGACGGGGGCGACATGAAACAGACCCAGTTCGAAGCCCGCCATCAAACCGAGTGGAAACACTTCGAGGACTGCCTGAACGCACTGGAGCGTGGCAAGCCCGATCCCAAGACCAGCGACCGCTTCCCTGCCGATTACCGACGCCTCTGCCACCAACTGGCGCTGGCTCAGGAACGCGGCTACAGCAGCCACCTCATCGATCCGCTTCATCAACTGGCGATGCGCGGCCACCAGCAGCTTTACCGGCATCGCAGTGCTTTGGGCGCTCAGTTCCTGACGTTTATTCTTGCGGGTTTCCCGAGAGCCGTTCGTGCCGAATGGCGTTTCGTGCTGGTCGCCAGCCTGCTGTTTTTCGGCAGCCTCGTAGGCATGGGTCTTCTGGTCTACGGCTTCCCCGACCTGATCTACAGCATCGTCAGCCCCGCACAGCTGAGCGACACGCAAAGCATGTACGACCCGCAGGCCAGCCGCATCGGGCAGGCGCTGGAACGCGCTTCCGACGATGACTGGATGATGTTCGGCTACTACATCATGAACAACATAGGGATTGCCTTTCAAACCTATGCCAGCGGCTTGCTGTTCGGGCTGGGCAGCCTGTTCTTTCTGCTCTTCAACGGGCTGATGATCGGAGCGGTCGCAGGCCATCTGACCGACATCGGCTATGGCCAGACCTTCTGGTCGTTCGTGGTCGGCCACGGCGCGTTCGAGCTCACCGCCATTGCCCTGGCCGGGGCTGCCGGACTGAAACTGGGTTGGGCATTGCTAGCGCCCGGCAGGCTGACACGCGGTGAGGCGTTACGGGTCGCCGCGCAAGGCAGCGTGCAATTGATTGGCGGCGTGATGCTGTTTCTGCTGATTGCCGCCTTCATCGAAGCCTACTGGTCATCAATGACCTGGCCGACGCCGCTCATCAAGTATCTGGTAGGCGCAGCGCTCTGGATGCTGGTCGGTGCCTACCTGACATTCGCCGGGCGGACTTCCCATGCGCCTGACTGAATCGAACGTCGCCATTCGCCCTCGTACTTCCTGGGAAGCCATAGACCTGGGCGTCCTCATGGTGCGTGAGCATCGCCTGTTGCTGATGAGCAGTTGGGCGATTGTCACGCTGCCGCTGTTCGCCCTGCTCAGCCTGTTGCTCTGGGACTATCCCTCGATTGCGCTATTTGTGTTCTGGTGGCTCAAGCCGGCTTTCGACCGCCTGCCGCTGATGATCCTGTCGCAGGCACTGTTCGGGGACACGCCCACACTCAAGCAGGCACTCAGAGCCTGGCCCGCCACGTTGAAAAACCAGCTGCTCCCCAGCTTGCTCTGGCGCCGTCTGAGCCTGACCCGCAGCTTTCAGTTGCCGGTGCAGCAGTTGGAAAACCTCGCCGGAGACGAGCGTGCACGCCGCCTCAACCTGCTCAATCAGAAAGGCCAGGGCGCGGCTCGCCTGCTGACACTGGTGGGCGTGCACCTGGAGTACTCGCTGTGGATCGGCCTGATGATCCTGTTCTACCTGTTCATCCCGCAACAGATCGAAATCGACTGGCAATGGCTGAGTCTGGTCGACACCGAGAACGACTGGAACTGGCTGGAACACTTGACCAACCTGTTCTACGCACTGGCGCTGGTGCTGTGGGAACCCATCTACGTCGCCTGCGGTTTTACGCTCTACCTCAATCGTCGAACCGTGCTTGAAGCGTGGGACATCGAACTGACTTTCCGGCGACTGCGCCAGCGCCTGATGGGCACCGCCTATATGCTGCTGATCGGTGCCGGACTGCTGTTCTCAGCGGCGCCACAGTCTGCCATGGCTGATTCACCGACTTACAGCTGTCCATTGCCCGACGCCACACAGATGGAACCGATCATTGTCAGTGCAGCACCTGATACGCCACGCCTTACGCATCAGGCGCTGACCAGCGAAGCCGCCCGCAAGGAGATCAACAACGTTCTGCAGGCGCCGCCGTTCAAAAACCCCAAAACGGTGGCCGGCTGGCGCTTTCCCGAGCGGGATGAGAAGGCGACGACTTCCGCCGAGAGGAGCGACGGCAGCGCGTTGGCCAAATGGCTCAACCGTCTGCTGTCAGCGGCAAGCGCCCTGGCCAGCCTGCTGGAAGTTCTGCTCTGGGCTGTCGCCTTGACGCTGATCGGCCTGTTGATCTGGCGTTACCGCACCTGGCTCGGCACCTTCGTCGCTCGCACGCCGCGCCCTATATCGCTGCAACGGGAAGCGCCAGAACAGTTGTTCGGCCTGCAGGTGAACGCAGATAGCCTGCCCGACGATGTCGCCACCAGTGCAGAACGGCTTTGGGCCGACTCGCCACGCGAAGCATTGGGTCTGTTGTATCGCGCCCTACTCAATCGCCTGCTGACCGATTATCGCCTGCCATTGAAAAACGCCGACACCGAGGGACAGGTGCTGGAGCGCGTCGCACAACTCGATCAACCCCAACTGGATGAATTCAGCCGGACGCTGACCACCCATTGGCAGAATCTTGCTTATGGTCATCGGCTGCCACCTGCCCGGTCGCAACAGGAATTGTGCGACGGCTGGCGTCGCCTGTTCGGCTCGGGGGCCAGGGCATGAGCCGGCGTAACGTCTGGCTCGCAGGGCTCGCGCTGCTCCTGCTGCTCGTTGTCGGTGTGTACGCGGCCAGTCATCTGGAGCGTTACGAAAAAACCGTCGATCAGGGTCCTTCCCCGGAAGTCCGGGTCAATCCCTATCTGGCCGCCGCCAACTTTCTCCGGCAACGCTCGGTGCCGGTCAACATGACCCGCGCGCTCACCGACCTGCCCGACACGCAACAACGACCACAGACGCTGCTGTTGCTCGATGACCGTGAAAACATGACCCCGGCACAGACCGAGCGCCTGTTGAACTGGGCCGAGTCGGGTGGACACCTGCTGTTCGTGGCCGAGCAGTTGTGGGACGAACAGAAAGGCCGCAGCGGCGACCTGCTGCTCGACAGGATCGGGATTCGCCAATACCTCTCGAAAGACATCAAGGCACAGGATGACTCCGATGAGGCCCGGCCCACAGTACCTATACCGCTGATGGCGTCACCGCCTGCCACCAAGAGAACCAAGTGGCCGGAACTCACGCGGTTGTATCTGGAAAATGAAGACGCACCGGCCTACATGAGTTTCGATCCGGCGTTTCATCTGGAAGACCCGGAGGACCATGCCGATTCATGGGCCAACAGTGCCGACGCCACGCACATGGTGCAACTGAGTCATGGCAAGGGCCTGATCACTGTACTTACCGACGCGGAGCTGTGGAAAAACCGCTCGATCGGCAAATACGACAACGCCTGGCTCCTGTGGTACCTGACCCAGGACAGTGACGTGACCCTGCTGCTGCAAACCGAACATGACAACCTGTTGAGTCTGATACTGCGTCACTTCGCTCTCGCGCTGACCGCACTCGCGATACTGATCGGCCTGACGCTGTGGCATGTGGGTCTGCGTGAAGGCCCCGTTCGCTTGCCTGCTTCCCAGGCCCGGCGGCAACTGACCGAACACCTGCGTGCCAGCGCCGAGTTTCTGCGCAGACGCAGCGGACAGGACGTACTCTTGAAGAGCCTGCAGCAGGACATCCTTCGGCGCGCCCGGCAGCTTCATCCGGGCTTTGAATCACTGGCCGTCGCCGATCAGTGGCAGGTATTGTCCCGCCTGACTCGTCAGCCCACCAGCGCCATCAGCGATGCGTTGCGCCCACGACCGAAGCAACGCCTTTCCCACAGCGATTTCACCCGTCAGGTGGCCCACCTGCAAACCCTCAGGAATGCCTTATGAGCGACCAAACGCCCGAACCGTCAGGCAGCATCGACCCCGTCGTTGCGGCGAGCCCCGAACCCGCCGCCAGCACCGCAGCCAACACGCAGGCCCAGCAACGCCAGCGCGCCAGTCATCTGGCCCAGGTGTTGCGCACCGAACTGCGCAAGGCGGTGATCGGCCAGGACGTCGTCATCGATGATGTGCTGACGGCGCTGATCGGCGGCGGTCATGTGCTGCTTGAAGGCGTACCGGGGCTGGGCAAGACGCTGCTGGTGCGCGCTCTGGCGAGTTGCCTGGGTTGTGAATTCGCCCGCATTCAGTTCACGCCTGACCTGATGCCCAGCGACGTGACCGGTCATGCGGTCTACGACCTGCCGACCGAACAGTTCAAACTGCGCAAAGGCCCGATTTTCACCAACCTGCTGCTGGCCGATGAGATCAACCGCGCCCCGGCCAAGACCCAGGCGGCGCTGCTTGAAGCCATGCAGGAGCGGCAGGTCACGCTGGAGGGCCGCGCCTTGCCCATTGCGCAACCGTTCATGGTGCTGGCGACGCAGAACCCCATCGAACAGGAAGGCACGTATCCGTTGCCCGAGGCCGAGCTGGACCGCTTCATGCTCAAGCTGCGCATGGATTATCCGCAGGCGCAGGAAGAACTGGACATGGTCCGTCAGGTCACGCGCTCGACCCGGGCCGACATGCTCGATGTACGGCCGCTCAAGGTGATCATGCAGGCCCGCGAAGTGCAGGCACTGCAACGCATTGCCAGCGATCTGCCACTGGACGAACAGGTGCTGGATTACGCCGTGAGACTGGCCCGCAGTACCCGTACCTGGCCGGGGCTAAGCCTGGGCGCAGGTCCACGGGCCTCCATCGCGCTGGTGCGTGGCGGTCGGGCCAGGGCGTTGCTGCGCGGCGGCGAGTTCGTCATCCCGGATGACATCAAGGGCTGCGCACTGGCGGTGCTGCGTCACCGTGTGAGGCTGTCGCCAGAGCTGGACATTGAAGGGCTATCGGTGGATCAGGTGCTCAGGCAGATCCTCGATCAGGTTCCGGCGCCCCGCCTTTGAAACAGGTATTGAGGCCGTCGCCCCTGCTACTGAAGTGGCTGGGTGCGCTTGCAGGCGCCGCCGTACTGCTGGGGGTACTCAGTGCGCTGGGCATCGACTATCCAAAGCAGCTCGACACCCTTTATTGGGGCGCATTGCTGGCGCTCGCGAGCGTGAGTGTCTTCGACGGATTTCGCCTGACACGCCAGCCCTCCCCTCGCTTGCATCGTCATCTGCCGGGTAGTTTGGCCCTGAGTCGCTGGAACGAGATACGACTGGACATCGAACACGACGGCGGTGCGGCGCTGGCAGTGCGCGTCATGGATCACCTGCCCTCAGGGCTGGAGTCCGAGAATCTGCCGCAATCCATCGAAGTGCCTCGACGGACAAAGGCCACACTTGGCTATCGGATACGGCCCATCAAGCGAGGCCATTTCACCTTTGAACGTTGCGAACTGGCGCTGCGCAGCGGATTGCGTCTGTGGTCCACCCGACGTCGCCTCGACCTGCCGGGCAGCACCCGCGTTTACCCGGACTTTGCCCGGCTGTACGACGGTCAGTTGCTGGCGGTGGACAACTGGCTGAGCCAGATCGGTGTGCGGCAGTCGCAGCGCCGTGGCCTGGGACTGGAATTCAACCAGCTGCGCGAATTTCGCGAAGGCGACAGCCTGCGGCAGATTGATTGGAAAGCCACTGCCCGCCAGCGCTCACCCATTGCGCGGGAATACCAGGACGAGCGAGACCAGCAGATCGTGTTCATGCTGGACTGCGGACGACGCATGCGCAGCCAGGACGGCGACCTGTCCCATTTCGATCACGCACTCAATGCCTGCCTGCTGCTCGGTTACGTTGCGCTGCGTCAGGGCGATGCCATCGGCCTGATGACCTTTGCCGGTGACAAAGACCGCTATCTGTCGCCGGTCAAGGGGCACGGTCAGTTGAACCTGTTGCTCAATACCGTCTACGACCTGCAGACCACCCAGCGCCCCGCCGACTACAGCGCCGCCGCCCGCCATCTGCTGGCCCGACAGAAGCGGCGCTCGCTGGTGGTTCTGATCACCAACCTGCGCGATGAAGACGACGATGAGCTGCTGTCGGCGGTCAATCAGCTGGGGCGCAGGCATCGTGTGCTGGTTGCAAGCCTGCGCGAGGAAGTGCTCGACAGTCTGCGTCAGGCCCCCGTCGAGACCTATGACGAAGCGCTGAGCTACTGCGGAACGGTGAGTTTTCTGAACGCGCGCACAACGCTGCACGACCGGATGGTCGCGCATGGCATCAACGTGGTGGACGTGCGCCCAGGAGAACTGGGCGCACAATTGGTGACTCGTTATCTTGGCTGGAAGAAAGCGGGAACGCTCTGACCCGCTCTTCCGACTGCTGACCTGTCAGGCCGAAGCCTCGAGGGTCGGGTAGAAACAGAAATACTGCCGCAGAATACGAACCAACTCGAGATAGTCCGTGGACATCTCGGAAAGCTCGAAGCCAGAGTCATAGCAGCCGGGTGTCTCGTCTTCATGACACCACATGCACGTCGCGCTGACGTCGATGGGCTTGAGCCCCTCACTACGGGGCATCTTCACACGCAAATCAAACCTGGCACCGACCAGCAGAGGAATGCTGCTGATCAGCATCAGCCCCTCTTCTGAAACGTTACCCAGACAGCCGAGTGGTCGGTCGGTGTGTCTATTGAAAACCTGAAGATATTCCTGCAATTGGTGTCGTTCGATTTTTCGCTCTTTTAGCATGGCAGGCCGCCTTCAGAGACCAGTGAGCATGGTCACGTAGAACTTTGATCCTGCGGCGTTCAACAATGGCAGTGCCGCAGGAACTCCTTAGACCAGAGCCTTATGGCTCTTTCATTCCCTTGACAGTCAGCCTAGCGCAAATCTTTGTAACATCCACCCGTATACGACACCAATCACCCGATCGGGTGTAATTATTTTGAGGCAGGAATCGCTCTGGCGGGTTGCGCCGCCGGGTAGTGGCCCAATTGCGCCAGTGTGTCGAGCCGGGCCTTCGCGCGGTACGCATATTCACTGGCTGGATACTGGTTCATCAGAAACTGATAGGTCGATGCCGCATCGACGTAAAGCTTCTGACGCTCCAGGCACTGCCCGCGCAACATCGAGACCTCCGGCTGGACGTAACGCCGCTCGCGACTCTGACGTTCAACCTTGGACAGGTCGAGCATCACGCGATCACAGTCGCCTTCCTGATAAGCACGGTAGGCATGATCCAGATTGGAGTTCATTGCCCAACGGGTGCAACCGCTGACCGCAGCCAGTAATACAACAATCGTTACAATACGCATGGGACTCTCCTGTTCTCTGCCATTTATCGGCTCGACATCCAATTTCTTCAGGCCGATCGAGCACCGGCCGTCAGCCGATTGCCCTGCCTGCCAGCAGCAAGGTAGTGCAAAGGAACAATGACTAAAGAGACAGACAGGAGTAGCCTCTCGCTGCGCTTCAATTAAGGAGTTTGTGCATGACCGTTCGCCGCACCAAAATCGTCGCCACACTTGGCCCTGCCAGCAACTCGCCGGAAGTCATCGAACAACTGATCCTCTCGGGTCTTGACGTTGCTCGTCTGAACTTCTCCCACGGCACCCCGGATGAGCACAAGGCTCGCGCCAAGCTGATCCGTGAAATCGCCGCCAGACACGGGCGCTTCGTCGCTCTGCTGGGCGACCTGCAAGGTCCCAAGATCCGTATCGCCAAATTCACCGACAAGCGGATAGAGCTGAAAGTGGGTGACAAGTTCACCTTCTCCACCGCTCACCCGTTGACCAGTGGCAACCAGCAGATCGTGGGTATCGACTACCCGGATCTGGTCAAGGATTGCGGCGTGGGCGACGAGCTGTTGCTCGACGACGGTCGCGTGGTCATGCGCGTCGACACTCAAACCGCTGATGAACTGCACTGCACCGTCCTGATCGGTGGCCCGCTGTCGGACCACAAAGGCATCAACCGTCGCGGCGGTGGCCTGACAGCGCCTGCGCTGACAGAAAAAGACAAGCAGGACATCAAACTCGCTGCGGAAATGGACCTGGACTATCTGGCCGTTTCTTTCCCGCGCGACGCTGCCGACATGGAATACGCTCGCAAGCTGCGTGACGAATCCGGCGGTACTGCCTGGCTGGTCGCCAAGATCGAACGCGCCGAAGCCGTTGCCAACGACGAAGTGCTCGACGAACTGATCCGCGCCAGTGACGCCGTCATGGTTGCCCGTGGCGACCTGGGTGTGGAAATCGGCGACGCCGAACTGGTTGGTGTTCAGAAACGCATCATTCTGCACGCCCGTCGCCACAACAAGGCGGTGATCGTTGCAACGCAGATGATGGAGTCGATGATCTCCAGCCCCATGCCGACCCGCGCTGAAGTGTCCGACGTGGCCAACGCCGTGCTCGACTACACCGACGCCGTCATGCTGTCGGCCGAAAGTGCGGCAGGTTCCTACCCGATCGAAGCGGTCCAGGCCATGGCGCGCATCTGCGTCGGCGCTGAAAAGCACCCGACCGGCAAAACCTCCAGCCACCGCATCGGCCATTCGTTCACCCGTTGTGACGAAAGCATCGCGCTGGCGGCCATGTACACCGCCAACCACTTCCCGGGCGTGAAAGCGATCATCGCACTGACTGAAAGCGGCTACACCCCTCTGATCATGTCGCGCATTCGCTCTTCGGTACCGATCTACGCGTTCTCCCCGCACCGCGGCACTCAGGCTCGCGCAGCGATGTTCCGCGGCGTCTACACCGTACCGTTCGACCCGGCAGCCCTGCCGCCAGGTCAGGTCAGCCAGGCAGCCGTTGACGAGCTGCTCAAGCGCGGTCTGGTCGAGCAAGGCGACTGGGTCATCCTGACCAAGGGCGACAGCTACCACACCATCGGTGGCACCAACGGCATGAAGATCCTGCACGTCGGCGACCCATTGGTCTGACGTCCAGCGCAACACGCAAAAGCCCCGACTCGCGAGAGCCGGGGCTTTTTTGTGAACCTTGAAAGCGGACGCGGAGCGTCCCGAGAGGCGTCTCTGGTCCTGATCGTGCCGACGCTCTGCGTCGGCATGCAGCCCGTGACGCTCCGCGTCACATCACTCCCGCCGAACGAAAACATCCGCCAGCAACTGATTACGTGGCAAACCGGCCAGGTAAAGCCGCTTGGCAAACACCTCGACACTCTCGGGACTGCCGCACACCAGCGCC
Source organism: Pseudomonas sp. fls2-241-TYG-175 (assembly GCF_030209155.1). NCBI lineage: Bacteria > Pseudomonadati > Pseudomonadota > Gammaproteobacteria > Pseudomonadales > Pseudomonadaceae > Pseudomonas > Pseudomonas sp. fls2-241-TYG-175. The sequence continues at coordinate 120,339 of NZ_JARVSO010000005.1, forward strand.
ATGGCATGCCGCGACAGCAAGCGAAGCTCGGCCAGCGCGTCCTGAAGCGTTTCCTGAGTGATCAGCTGAACCTGCAGGTTCGGGCAACTGATAGCGAGCGCCTGCAACTCGGCTTTCAGATAATGCTCCTGCTCGTCATGCGCCAGATGAATCAACCGAATCGCGCCCTGATGGTCCTGACGCAGCGCCTCGCGCAGGATTCCCCACAACGGCCCAAGCCCGGTACCCGCCGCCAACAGCAGCAAAGGCTTGTCCTGCCAGTCCGGGTCGTAACGCAACGCCCCGCCGCGCAATTCGCCGAGCCTCAAACCATCGCCCACCTGCAATTGCCGCGCATGGTCGCAAAAAGCACCGGGGTGTCGGCAATCCAGATGGAATTCCAAAAACCCGTCATCACCCGGCAGGCTCGCCAGCGAGTATGGCCGTGCCACGCCCTGCTCCGTCCACAGCACCTGATGCTGCCCCGCGCGATAACGCAACGGCTTGCCCGGCTCCAGACGCAGCCGCATCACCGTCGGGCTCAGCCAGTCGCAACTCTGTACCGTCGCAGGCAACCCGTCCTGCATCGGGTCGTACACTTCGACGGTCAGGTCCTGAACCACCTTACACTGACACGCCAGCCGCCAACCCTGCTGGCGTTTGTCAGCAGGCAGGGCCAGGGGCAACGCATCCAGCGGATCGCCCTTCACGCAGCGCACCAGACACGCATGACAGCTGCCCGCCCGGCAACTGTAAGGCACAGTCACACCGGCCTGATTCAAGGCGTCGAGCAGATTACTGGCTTCGCTGACCGCCCAACTGCGGTCACCGACGTGCAAATGCGGCATCAAGGCGCCCCGTGCAGAAAATAACAGCGATTGTACAGACTGGCCTGTCGGGCGGGTTATACTGCCGCGCCTTTTTGCGCCCGCTACGGCTACCCTGACAGCTCTGGTTCAAGCCGCAGTCCCCGACTGTCGCCGATAGCGTAATTGAATGTTCCCGTCCTTACAGAGGAGCGCGCCGCATGACCGTGATCAAGCAAGACGACCTGATTCAGAGCGTTGCAGACGCCCTGCAATTCATTTCCTACTACCACCCCGTGGATTTCATCCAGGCCATGCACGAGGCGTATCTGCGTGAAGAGTCGCCTGCCGCCCGCGACTCCATCGCCCAAATCCTGATCAACTCGCGCATGTGCGCGACCGGTCATCGCCCGATCTGCCAGGACACCGGCATCGTCACCGTTTTCGTACGCGTCGGCATGGACGTACGCTGGGACGACGCCACCATGGGCCTGGACGACATGATCAACGAAGGCGTGCGTCGCGCCTACAACCTGCCTGAAAACGTGCTGCGCGCTTCGATCCTGGCCGACCCGGCCGGTGCTCGCAAGAACACCAAGGACAACACCCCTGCGGTCATTCACTACTCCATCGTCCCGGGCAACACCGTGGAAGTGGACGTGGCGGCCAAGGGCGGCGGTTCGGAAAACAAGTCGAAGATGGCGATGCTCAACCCGTCCGACTCGATCGTCGACTGGGTCCTGAAAACCGTACCGACCATGGGCGCGGGCTGGTGCCCACCGGGCATGCTCGGCATCGGCATCGGCGGCACCGCCGAAAAGGCTGCGGTCATGGCCAAGGAAGTGTTGATGGAATCCATCGACATCCACGAGCTCAAGGCCCGCGGCCCGCAGAACCGTCTTGAAGAGATGCGTCTGGAGTTGTTCGAGAAGGTCAACCAACTGGGCATCGGCGCTCAGGGCCTGGGCGGTCTGACCACCGTGCTCGACGTCAAGATCATGGACTACCCGACCCACGCTGCCTCGCTGCCGGTGTGCATGATCCCCAACTGCGCTGCCACCCGCCACGCACACTTCGTACTCGACGGCACCGGCCCGGCCTCGCTGGAAGCGCCATCGCTGGACGCCTACCCGGAAATCGTCTGGGAAGCCGGTCCATCGGCCCGCCGCGTCAACCTCGACACCCTGACCCCGGAAGACGTGCAGAGCTGGAAGCCGGGCGAAACCGTCCTGCTCAACGGCAAAATGCTCACCGGCCGCGACGCCGCGCACAAGCGCATGGTCGAAATGCTCAACAAGGGCGAAACCCTGCCGGTCGACCTCAAGGGTCGCTTCATTTACTACGTCGGCCCGGTTGATCCGGTGCGCGAAGAAGTCGTTGGCCCGGCTGGCCCGACCACTGCCACGCGCATGGACAAGTTTACCCGTCAGATCCTCGACCAGACCGGCCTCTTGGGCATGATCGGCAAATCCGAGCGCGGCCCGACCGCCATCGAAGCCATTCGTGACCACAAAGCCGTCTACCTGATGGCCGTCGGCGGCGCCGCCTACCTCGTCGCCCAGGCGATCAAGAAATCCAAGGTCGTTGCCTTTGCCGAACTGGGCATGGAAGCGATCTACGAGTTCGAGGTCAAGGACATGCCGGTGACCGTTGCCGTAGACAGTAATGGCGAGTCCGTCCACATCACCGGCCCCGCGATCTGGCAGAAGAAGATCAGCGACAGTCTGGCGGTGGAAGTGCAGTAAATAATAGTGCATGTGCCAGGCCCGCTTCGGTACAGCGGGCCTGACACCACACATCACTTGTCTCAGCGCCAGGTTTGAGCTGCACCACTTTTTATATAGAGATGCAGGGGCATTTTCTTCGCCATCAACTCGATATGCGTGAACGGTTTCCCTTCAAAGATTGCAGCTCTGAAGTTACTGAACAATTGACCATGTTCTGGATCGGCTTCAGTCAGTGTGTCAGTGAACAGTTTGGGCCCAACGATTCTTGAAAGCGTTTTGACTCGCGCAACAGACCCAGCGTTCCAGAGAAGACTGAGGCCAATACCAGGCTCGCCAGGAATATTCAGAGGGTCTGGATAGGCTCCACTTTCCAACGCCTCTTTGTAGCGCTCAGCCCCCTTGGTCATCATGCCTTTAAGTGAACCGGCCCCCCGGTGAGCGGCGAAGGAACTGTTGTTTATCAGAAGGCTGTCAGTTCCTGCCTTGTCCTCCCAAGGAACATGAACAGGCCCTAGCGTAAGGACCTCGTGTGGGTCGGCGAACAGATCATGATCGCCCAAACGATTCTGATAATCGGTGTCTGAATTTTCGTACACATCATCGACATCCGAATAAACACCCCCAAACTCATGGACTATTCCAGGGCGCAAGACATCGGCAGAGAATGCATAGTTTTCTTTGTTGCGTCGAAAGTCCTTGTACGCGGCGTAAAGGGTCGGGTTACCGAGCGTCTCAAAAAACTCAGAAGCTGAAAGCACATTGACGCGTTCCACTTTAAGATCCTTGATAATCTCGTTATACGCATCCAACTGCGTAGTTTCCAAATGCAGTGTCGCCTTGTAGCCATCGGCCATTTCGACCGTTCTATTTATGTTTCCCACCTGCTTTTCCAACGCCTTGGGGTTTTCACCCAACCAGATCATATGAATGCTCTTGGGGACAGGATCGGGCTTCTGGCCCGACGCGTCAAAGTACGCAACAGGGTTGTTTTTCACCATTCTGTACAGATTCAGCCCGTCCACATCTCCCGCCGGATCCGGATTGATCCACCTTTGCAACCATGGCGCGTAATAGCGATATCCGTAGTAATACAGTCCGCTGGCATCCCGTTCCTTGCCTGAATAGCGCACGGTCTTGTACTTGGCCTCTACCACACTGCGCGCGGCCCACCATGCCGTACCGCCAAACGGGTAGTAGTTTTCCTGACTGATCAGGCCGCCTTGTTGGTCCAGCTCCAGCGTGCTCGAACCCAGATGGTCGTTCAGGCTGTAGCGCACCTGATCGTTGGCGATGCCGTCCGGCTTGCCAGCTTCCCAGTGCAACACCCGTACGCCATTACGACCCGCCTGCGCTGTGATGACATGGAGTATTTCGCCGTCGGCCGTGGTGCGGATCTCCAGACCCGGCAGGTAGCGCACTTCGTTGATCAGCGTACGACCGGAGGCCTGTGCGCTGTTGATCTTGCGCACGCGCTGGCCCTGGCCGTCGTAGATATAGCGCTCTTGATCACTGAGGCCGGATTCGCGTTGCACGGTGGTGATCTGTTGCAACTGATTGCGCACATCCCAGATCAAGGATTGGCCTCGCACTAACTGCAGCAGATTGCCGTTGGCGTCGAAGCTGTCGGCAAAATCGGTGTCCACTTCGCCTTCCGGCAAACTGCGATTGCTGTCTGGTGCCACGCGCATCGTGCGGGTAAAGCTTTGCTCGCCGACATGACGCATTGTCAGCAGATTGCCGGCCGCATCGTAGTCGTAAGTCTGTGTGTAGTTGCTGACCTGATTGGGGTCGGGCGGCAGGTTCTGTATGCCGGGCAAGCCGGGGCCGTGGCTGGTATCGGTCTTGACTTCGAACCCTGTCGCTTCGATCAGTTGATACAGCGTGTCGTACCGGTAGTGCCGGACCGACTCAACGAGACGACGGACAAAAGGCCCCATCCGCTGCGCCGGGTCTGCAACTTCGAGAACATTGCCAACCGGGTCGTAAACGTACTTAAGGTGTTGCAGCGTACCGCCATCGGCCGAGGTGGCCAGCAACTCGTTCAAACGGCCCGTCTGCGGGTCATAGACATAGCGACTGGTCACGCCGTTGCCCGCTGTTTCCTGCTCGACTTGATTGAACGCGTTGTACTGGATGGCACTGACGAGCGTTTGCAAGGCATCCGCTTGTTGTAACTCAACGGATTTCAACTGCCCGGCAACGGTCTGATGGAACCGCTGCGTATTGCCTCGCGCATCGGTCTGTTCCAGCACCTCGCCCAGTGCATTCACAGTCCGGCGAGTGTGCAGCCGGTCACTTTCCAGCAGGGCATCACGTCCGGATTCGGCAAGCGGCCAGTCGGGTGAAACCGGCTCGAGCAGGAAAGATCGGGCATCGTCCAGTACAGCGCCAGACACGCCATAGTCCGTCACAAACAAACTGCCTGCCGGGTCGTCATGGCGGATTACCTGGTTGCACTGGTTGTGCTCAAACGCATCGGCTGCGCCATAACCGAATCGCTCGACAGTCCGGCCCTGCTCCAGAATCCTGGCCGGGCGCAGTAAATCGTCGTATTCCGTCACCCGACAACTATCACGCCCGTCACGACGCTCAAGCGCTTGACCTGCCTCACCAGCAAGCGTGAGACACCACCCCGAGTCGACACTTTCAACCAGCAGAACCCCTCCGGACAAGCTGAAGGTCCGGTGCAGATTTGCAGGCGTATCGAGGTGCAAAAGAGCCTGCTCAAAAAGACGCGGATCATGACCGGCAACCGATCGCCCAGCCGGGTCGAAGCGCTGGTGGGTTACACGGATCTCGGCAGGTCGTTCCTCTGTCGTGCGAGACATCTGTACGGAGCGTATCGACAACCCGCGGGGATCAATGATCGCCAGCGACGGCGTGTTGCGATGCAAGGTAAAACTCATCATCTTCATCCATGAATCCATGAGCATATCTGTGTATCTCTTGACGATAGGAGCATGAGCACCGAAAGGCTTGCCCTGAGTCAGCACCAATTCTGCTAAAAACTTCTCGGCATTGATCGTTCAGCTCACTATCAGACGCCGGACACCCGTGCACTGGCATTTTTGTCAGCTAGACGCAGGTCCCGGAATGAGCAACCGTGGTGACACAGCCACAGGAGCGCGGACATGGACGACCAGCCCTTTTCTCTGCTGAAGAACCTTGCAAAAGCAGAAACAAATGATTCAAAGCGAACAGACGGAAAGCTGTCGTTTGTCAGCGCCATGGATACCCTGAACATTCACTCCGTGTTTGATATCGTGCGCCGCTCCAAAGCGGGTTTTGTGCGCGACCTCTCAAGCATCAGCGATGCTGACGGTGCGCTGGCTTACGAGAATGCCCGCTGCTACGCCACGCAGATCGTGCGGCTGTATCGCAACCAACTGGTGTCATCCGGCCGCAATCAGCAGCTGACCAAGCGTACTGGAGTGCGCTCTCTGGTCGACATCGGCCCCAGCTTTCCCAATCTGTTCAAGGAAAACTGGGACCTGTTCTGCAAGGTGGGCGCCATTGAAGCCAAGGATTCTCCAGTGGCGTATCTGACGTCCCTGTACCGCTTTGCGCGAGAGGAACTGGAAGGCAGCTCAGCAGAAACCAATCGCATCACACTTGACGACCGACGCCCCGACCTGAAAAACCTGATCATTGATCAGCAAAGCACTTTTACCCCGATACCCACGTTGCAAATCGTCAATCAGGTGCTCAGTGAAGCCATACATGCGTATACGGACACTGTCTCGGCGAGCAGAGGAAAAAGCATCTATCAGTTGGTCGCAGAGAAACATCACCCGTTTCTGTTCCCTTACAACTTTCACTATCAACAAATCCGCTTGGGACTTGCTGGCAAGAAACCGGTATTGGGCGAGCTGAGCTATCGCATGAGCCTTGAAACGCCAGCGACATCACCCGCAACGCGTGCCTACGGAAAAGTGCAGAACAGCAGCATCGTCTCGCAAGTGATGATGAGCGGACCAGGGCCTGAACAACAGAAAATCCTGCTTGAGCCGGCCTTGCCAGCAGAGTCCGAAAGTCACCAGGCGCACATGAATGCTGAAGAGTCAGACCCCATCAGTCAGTTCTTCAAATTGAAGTACGACGTTGATTACGCAACCGGGATGAATAACCCGCTGAACTCACTCAAGGTTTTCATGGAACAGACCGGTCTGGACAGTGATGAGGTCGAAACGCTATTGGCCGTGGGCAGCCACACGCCTTATGCATCACCCAATATTTTGCCCGACGCAATGACTGGCGGCTCGTCCCGCTACGGGGCGAGTTACGTGAACGGGCTTGATGTTCAGGAATCGATGAGACTGGGTAGCGATGCGCAGGGCGCCAGGCAACTGCTCAATACCAGCGTGGACCGCTTCGACCGGCTTCAACGCATGATTCGTCTGCAACGCTGGATGGGTATTCCGTTCAGCGATCTGGACACATTGATCATGGCCGTCATTCACTCGGAAGGTGTCGCCAATTCTAAAGCAGTGCTGACCACTAATACGCTGCGGGCACTGGGCGTCTGGCGGTATCTGAACGCGCGTTATGGTCTGGCAGCCGATGAATTTTCAACCTTCATTCATCATATGGCGGGAGAAGCCAACGATGGTCGCCTGCCCTTGTTTGATCGGGTATTTAACAGTCCCTTGCTGTACGACGCACCGGTGGTGATGGATGGCGTGACGCTCATTTACCCCTCGGAAGGGACCTATGTCTTGAAAATACGAGCTCAACTGAGCGCGGCATTGAAACTGCCTGATGCAGACGAGGGATTACTTTTACTGCTTGAAGACATCATCCTGCTGAACAACGAGTCTTGGGACAGCTTTATTTTAATGCCGAGCATGATGTCTTCGTTGTATCGTCAGGCCCGCATCGCTTCGCTGTTTGGTCTGACAGTCAAGGACAGCCGTGCGTTGATCGACCTTCTGGGCGGCGAGGTTTATCGCAACCAGGTGGTTAACGGTGAGCTGACAAAGACTCCCGATGCAGCCGACGGCGAGCCCGATGTCCTCGACATCCTCATGCAACTGGATTGGGCGAGTACCTGGCTCAAGGAAACCGGGCAGGACATCGCAACCTTGCATCATCAACTGGGCGTAGAGGCCGTTGAAAATGCAGTTACGCAAGAAGTTGCCGATCTGCTCGACCAACTGGCGCTGGATGCACAAGCTTCTGCACTCACCCAGGAGCAACTGGTCTCACTGAACATGCCCACCCAGGACGACGGCAACAACCCCATCGACTGGTGGAGCGTGGTGCTAGCCCCTCTGATTGGGGCTCACGGCCTTGTCACTGCCCAACCGCTTGATCAGGATGCTGACGCAAGCATAGGCGAGACGATCCGCGCACAGCTCATCCCCATCGAGCTCAGCGAGGAAATCAAAGTCTCGCTGGCGGCTTCACTGGAGGCGTTCGTACTCAAGGGCTACCTGACTCAACACAGGCTGATGGAGGGACTGTTGCAAAGCGTTGCCAGCTTGCCGATGGACCGTTGCGAGCCGGTAATGCGCTGGGCTGGCAGCAGTGTCGACCAGTTTCTCGGGGCTGTGCTTGATGACGTCGACGCCAGGCAATCAGGCTCATCGACGTCCGACAACGTGACCGAGAAACTGATGAAGCTGACAAGGTACGCCGGGGTCAATCAGCAATTGGGCCTGACTGCTCAGGCTCTGCGCATTTTTCTGGCTCATCCACACTGGCTGCATGCTGGCCTCGCCGAAACGCTGCCTCTTTCTCTGAACAGCCTTTACCTGCTGGATCGCTACCGCCACTGGCGCGACCGCTGCGGTCATCCGGAAGCCTTATTGCTTGATTACCTCAGGCGGGCCAACAACGCCGCCGCAGTAGAACAATGCGCTGCGCTGCTCGCCCTACTGATCGGCTGGTCCTCATCAGAAGTGCAGTCTGCAAGCACACTGTTGACTACCCGCTCCGGCGTCGCCGTGTCCACGCATGAGGTCGACTGGCTGAGCCGAATGCACAGCGTAAGCGAAACGACCGGCCTGACGGCGAGGCAGTTGCTCGATGCAACCGGGCTGACGCCAGTCAGCGCCGCCGACAAGTGGAAAACCGTTGGCGAGGCGATCATGTCCAGCAGTCGCTGATCCATCAGTTTCCTGTTCATCGCCATGGAGGCTCGAACATGTCACGCACCATTGAAAGCCAGCTCAACGAATCCCTTCGTGATGCATTGGTCGCCTACTACCTCGAAGAAGTGGTTCCCCATTCGCCTTTGCTGGCCCCCCTTGGTCTGGATCAGCGTCTAAAAACAGCAAACGATCTCTACGAGTTCTTCCTGATTGACAACCAGGTAGGCCATGAAGTCCAGACCAGTCGCGTCGCCTCAGCGATCAGCAGCCTGCAGCAATTCATTAACGGCACCCTGCTGGGCATGGAGCCTGGGTACAACACATTGCAACCTACGGAAGCACGATTCGTGGAATGGCGTGATCGCAGCAGTCAATACCCGATATGGGCTGCCAACATGCAACTGGCGTTGTACCCGGAAATGTATATCTCACCTGCACTGCGGCTGAAAAAGTCCGCCTATTTTGCGCAACTTGAAAACGACATCAACCAGAACAGGATCACCATCGACACCACGCAAGATGCCGTCAAGGCCTACCTGGCAAGTTTCGAGGAAGTGGCCAATCTGACGATTATCAATGGCTACATCGACAGTGATCGATTTGCCGAAGGCACGTATTACTTTATTGGCAAATCCCGCGCAGAGAACATCTACTACTGGCGCACCGTGGACATGAATGAGCGTGCCTATCGGGAAGGCACTGAAGGTCCTAAATTCGATAACCCTACACCGGGTGCCTGGTCGGACTGGCAGCGGGCAGACATCGGCGTGAATGCCAACACATTGGAAAGAACCATTCGGCCCGTGTTTTTCAACAATCGCCTCTTCGTGACCTGGGTGGATCTGATTCATATCACTGAAGAGGTGGAAATTACCTTACCGAGTGGCACGATCAAGCCAGGTTCGGACGGCAGCATTCCGGTCACCCCGCCGGATGATATTTCGCCTGTGACCGTCACGACCCCTAATGTTCGCCTGCTGTTCAATGTTTCGTATAAAAAATACGACAACTCATGGAGTGCACCGCAGATTTATATGGACGTAAAACGTCCCAATACATTCGAGCTGGGCGATATCGATGTCAACCTTGAAGAGCATTTGAATACTCTCGCCGTTTTTGACACATCTGCCTCCCCCGAATCACTGTTTCTTGCCATGTATGCGGGAGAGAAACTAGAGACTGAGGACACGGATGGTACCACATCAAAATACCTCGTATTGCACACAGCGTTTGTAGATAAGAATTTTAATAAAAAACGATCTTTCCCACTCATGGGTTCAGTGTTAGTGGATTACGACGTTGAGTCTGCGCGGCCCGATGAACTACGCATTCGAAAAACCTGCTGGGCGCTGGCACTGAAAAACAAGCGAAATTTTCAGTTTGCATGTAACCTACAAGTAGGTTTTTTAACGCTTGAAACAAGCACACCGCGCCCTGAAACGCAAGAATGGAACCTGCTTAATTTCCAGAACAAACTAGTTGACATACACGAAAATAACGCACCTAAAATCGATCACGTCAATTCAGCCATAAAACTGAATAACGCAGTCAACTCGACGCTGGAGACAAAAAACCTTGTTGACTTATACATAATAATGACCAGCGAAAGCACACAATGGAAAATAAGGCTAATAGCGGCACCTTACAGCAGCGAACTATGGACACTTGGGCCGGGTTCATCATTAGAGATTACGGCAACCCAGGCGGAAAAGTTTCGCTTCACGCTTGATTTGGACATCAGCAACTCTGGCAGCGCCCCCCCACATGCGCTGGCCAACTTTTTACTTGATAAAAACGCTGAACCTTATGAAGTCAATACGCTAGCGGGCGTCACCACGTTACCACTAAACTCAGGAACGGTAAAACATTCGACATTAATAGCCTTGCTGGGAGATCAACCATCATTTAATCCAGATACCGTAACAAAGGGACATATTAGGAAAATAGAATCAGACACACAACTTGATACAGAGGTCGAGTTCAACATAATAAAAAACAACATCCCCATCAGTATTGTTCAAGAATTCCATTACCCCCTGGATATGAATCAGCCCTACGATGAGGACGTTTGTTTGATGGCAAGCGGAACCGAGCAGGACGTCGTGGTGCCCCCCAGCCTTTTTATTCATCCGATCGCGTTTAACAAGGTAACACTGCTGCCTATTCTGCCCTCAGCCCATTTCATTCCGAACTCCAGAAAGTTTTATATTATTCATGGGGCTAAAATAATCGAAAAGCAGTCAGGGCGATTGCTGGGCAACGTCAGGAAATCCACGGAAATAGAATTGGAGTGGGTGACCGGAAGTGGTGCCAACCCCATTGCCCCCAGGATCAATACGCGCACTGACCCCATCCTGGGCATCGCCGAGTACATCGACTTCACAGACTCGACCATCCACTACAGCGACGACTCGACCTCCGAAGAACGCGCTCCGATCCGCATGAACACCCTGTTCGCCCGAGAACTGATCAACAAGGCCAATATCGCTCTGGAAGCCCTGCTCTCCTGGGACACTCAGCAGTTAAAAGAGCCGCCCATAGACGACGACAACGTGCCAGACCTCATGGACTTCAAAGGTGCCAACGGCCTGTATTTCTGGGAGCTGTTTCTGCACCTGCCGTTCATGATTTCCCACCGTCTCAATCTGGAACAACGCTTCTCGGATGCTGAACGCTGGCTGGCTTTCATCTTTGATCCGGGGCGTAAGGCGAATGGCGCTGTGCCCGCCTACTGGAACGTGCGCCCGTTGGTCGAACTGCCGGACCCGGACTATTTTCTGCGCTCGCCCATCGACCCGGACGGCATCGCCGCAAGCGACCCGGTCCGCTACCAGAAGGCTGTATATTTCCATTACATCAAGAACCTCATCGACCGTGGCGACATGGCCTACCGACAGCTGACGCCCGACAGCCTTGGCGAGGCCAGGCTCTGGTATGTGCGCATTCTCGACATGCTCGGGCCGCGTCCAGATATGAAGCTGGTCAGCCAGTGGACACCCATAACCTTGAGTGAGCTTGCAGGCTCTACGGGTCAAGGGCTCAGGGCTTTCGAAAACGAATTGATCCAGCAGGAACAGCACGTACGCGCCAGCACTTCCAAAAATCACCACAAGGCAGCGATCAGCTTCAGCCAGCCAGCCTTGCGCTTGAGCACCTTCGGCAGCGACCCGACCCTGACCGAAGAAGACAGCGACCACTTCATCGTTCCCATGAACTCGGAACTGGTCAAATACTGGGACATGCTCGACTCACGCCTGTACAACCTGCGCCACAACCTGACTCTGGACGGCAAACCATTATCGTTGCCGCTCTTCGCGGCCCCGCTGGATCCACGCGCGCTGCTGGCGGCCTACGCCAATGGTGCCACCGAGGGCGGCTCAGGCAGTCTGTTGGCACAGGAAACGCCTCACTATCGCTACCCCGTTTTGTTCGGCAGAGCCAGTGCGGCGGTGGAAACGCTGATCCAGTTCGGCTTCACGCTGCTGTCGGTCATCGAGCGCAAGGAGCAAGGGCAGTTGGCGGAGTTGCAACAGCAGCAGGTGTGGGAATTTGCCCAGTACGCCATCGACCTGCAACTTGAGGCGCAGAAAGTCGAGATACAGGCACGCAAGGCCTTGCAAGCCAGCAAGGCCGTGGTTGACGCCAGGGCCAGTTTCTACACCCGGCTGGCGGAAGAGAATATCAGTCCGAATGAGTCCGCCGCCGCCGCCGCGCATCTCAACGCAAGAATATATGAAGGTATTGCCTACACCTCGACCGCTGCCGCTTCGGCGTTGAAGGTAATGCCCAACCACGTAGGCTTTCATGCCGGTGCAACTGGAGGTATGGCTGTCGGAGCAGCGGCAGGCGGCGCAGCAGGCGGTTTCCGTTTGGAAGGTGTGCCTGAAATGGTCGCAGTTTCAGCACATGCAAATGCTGCGCTGAATGCCTCAGTCGGCGATGCACTGGAGCGTTCGGAAGGCTTCCGTCGTCGTCTGCAAGAATGGGAAAACGCCCGCGATCAGGCAAGGCTGGAGTCCGTGCAGATCACCGCCCAGCTGGCGGTTCACGACGCACAGGTCCGCGTGACCGCGCTGCAATTGCGTCAGGCACAGGAAGCCAAAAAGCAAGCCGAGGTCATTTATGCCTTTCTCAACAAGCGCTTTACCAACAGCCAGCTTTACCAATGGCTGAACGGGCAGTTCTCGACGCTCTACTACCAGACCTACGATGCGACCTTCTCTCTGTGTCTGGCCGCACAAGCCTGCTGGCAGTACGAAATCGCCGACTACAGCACCAGCTTCATACAGCCCGCAGCATGGAAAGATGCCTGGCGTGGCCTGACGGCAGGCGAAGCGCTGAAGCTGAATCTGATGAAAATGGACGCCGCCTACCTGGCTCGCAACGACCGCAAGCTGGAGATCGTCAAGACGATTTCAGTCAGGCAGTTGCCTCTTGGCACTGAAGAGGATCCCAGCCTCAATCAGCGCTGGGATGCAGTGGTCGAGCGTCTTACATCAGACGGCGTGGCTGAATTCGAGATCACACGCGCGATGCTCGACGCCGACTATCCCGACCATTACTTGCGGCGCATCAAACGCGTCAGTGTATCGCTGCCGGTGACCGTCGGCCCTTATCAGGATATACGCGCCACGCTGACGCAGTCTTACAGCGCGGTACAGATGAATGGACAACCCGACGCGCCGCTCAAAGAGAACATGCGCGCCAGTCAGGAGATCGCAGTGTCCACAGGTGTGGATGACGACGGCCTGTTCACGTTCAACTTCGATGACGAACGTTACCTGCCGTTCGAAGGCACCGGTGCCATTTCCCGCTGGACGCTGACGTTCTCGAATCCAGCGTCCCAAAAAGACGTGATCGACTCCATCACCGACATCATCGTACACATGCGTTACACCGCGAAGCGTCGCTGATCGCAGGGAGGCAGAACCATGGAAGCTCACGAACAAGAGCAGCAACAGTCGGCACGAACACTGGACCCGGCCATTGCCACCCCCTCACTGCCCAAAGGGGGCGGCGCGATTCAGAGCATCGGCAAGGGCTGGGGCGCCGTTGGAAACAATGGCGCAGCATCGCTGGAAATTGCCCTGCCCATCAGCCCCGGACGAGGCTATGCCCCGCCACTGTCACTCAGTTACCAAAGCACCACAGGCAACGGGCTGTTCGGGATCGGCTGGAACCTCAACCTGGGTTGTGTCGCAAGGCGCGCCAGCAAAGGCGTCCCGACTTACACCGATGCCGACGTGATACTCGGCCCTGCGGGCGATATCTGGACGCCGGAACGGGATCAGAACGGGGCGGTTTTATCGACCCAGGTCAGCCGTTATCTGGGCAACGATCTTGACGCGACTTATCAAGTGATTCGCTACTTCGCCAGTATCGAGGGTGCGTTCGACCGCATCGAACATTGGCGCGTCGATCCGGTCGATCCGGGTTTCTGGTTGATTCATGGTGCCGACGGCAGTCTGCATTTCTACGGTAAGAAATCTTCTTCACGCAGTACCGACCCGGCTGACGCCAACCGGGTCGCAGAATGGCTGCTCGAAGAAAGCATGAATGCCTTGGGCGAACACATTTTGTATGAGTACAAACCCGAGGACGAGGTGGGTCTTACGGATGACTATCCACGGGACTTCATCGCGCAGTGTTATCTGTGGCGAGTACGTTACGGCAACGCCAAGGCCCACCCGTTGCTCTATCTTTGGGACGAAGACGCCGTGGATAGCCTGCAATGGCACTTCGATCTTATCTTCGACTACGGCGAACGCAGCGCTGATGCGGCTTCCATGCCCACTTACAACGAGCAGAAACCCTGGCCGGTGCGCAGCGATCCCCACTCCAGCTTCGCCTACGGATTCGAGCTGGGTAATTTGCGGCTATGTCAGCAGGTATTGATGTTCCATCACTTCCCGGAGGAACTGGGGAATGCCCCCCTGCTGACACGGCGCCTGTTGCTGGAATATGCCGTAACGGCGCTGAGTTACAACATGCTGGCGACCGCCCTCCCTCAGGCCTGGGATGGCACAGAGCTGCGACAACTCGACCAATGTCCCGCGCTGCGATTCGAATACAGCGAATTCATTGAAAGTCAGGCCACTTTTGTACCTTTGGAGTCACTGCCGGGCCTTGATGATGGTCAGGCGTATCAGATGGTCGACCTCTACGGCGATGGTCTGCCAGGCGTGCTGTATCGCAATGACAAGATCTGGCTTTACCGTGAGCCCCTACGCTCACAGACTGAACACGCAGGTCCGGATGCCGTCGCCTACGGCCCCTGGCAAGCGTTGCCACATGTGCCGACCACCGACGCCAGCAAACCGGTGCGCCAGACCATCACCGATCTGACCGGCGATGGCCGCCTGGACTGGATCGTTGCGCAACCTGGCATGGCGGGCTTTTTCACGCTCAACCCGGACAGGAGCTGGTCTGGCTTCGTGCCGTTTTCGTCGTTCCCGGCCGAGTTCTTCCACCCTTGCGGACAACTGGCCGATCTCATCGGCGGTGGGCTCTCGGACCTGACGCTGATCGGTCCACGCAGCGTTCGCCTTTACGCCAATCGCCGCAACGATGGCTTCGCCGCGCCTGTTGACATCGCGCATGACGACGATCAACTGCCTCTGCTCAGCGACAGCCCGAACGAACTGGTGGCTTTCAGTGACATGCTGGGCACAGGCCAGCAACACCTGATCCGCATTCGCCACAATGAAATCCGGTGCTGGCCGAACCTGGGCCGTGGTCACTTCGGCAAAGGCCAGCTGTTCGCCACCCTGCCTTATAGCTATGGCGAATTCGACGCCAGCCGGATTCGGCTGGCCGATATGGATGGCTCGGGCGCAAGCGATGTGCTTTATCTGCAGCCGGATTGCATCCAGATCCATATGAATCAGGGCGGCAACAGTCTGGCACCTGTTCTCAAGAAGAACTGGCCATCCGGAGTGCGTTATGACCGCTTGTGTCAGGTCAGCGTCGCCGATCTGCACGGTCTGGGATTTTCAAGCGTGATCCTGACCGTCCCGCACATGACGCCTCGCCATTGGAGTCTGTATTTCTCAGCAGACTCCACGGGCACTCAGCACAAGCCCTATCTGCTGCACAGCACGGACAATGGCATGGGTCTGAAGGGCACAGTGACTTACCGCAGCTCGGCACAAGAGTGGCTGGATGAAAAGCAGGCACTGTGTGACGCCGGCCAGCACGCGGTATCAGAGCTGCCATTTCCCGTGCACGTGGTTGTCAGGCAGACCCAGGAGGACGCCATCACCGCGAGCATCCTGACGCAACTGTTCAAGTATCGACGCGGCTTCTACGACGCTCACGCGCGTGAGTTCCGGGGCTTTGGCCTGGTGCTTGCGACAGACACCGAAACGCCGCCACCCCAGCAGGAAGGCTTCACCGCACCAGTGCTCACCAAAACCTGGTTTCATACCGGGCGCTATCCGGCGCGACCTTGCGATGACTACAGCCAACATGATCCACAGGCCGTACCACTGGGGCAGGATCTGTCGTCATGCTTCGATACACAAAGCCAGACAGACACCCTGATCACCGACGCCAGCGAGGCTGACCTGCGGGAGATGGCGAGGGCCTTGAGCGGCTCGACCTTGCGCACTGAAGTCTACGGCCTGACCGATGACCATCAGCCCGGCGTCCTGTATTCAGTCAGCGCGCAACGTTATCGGGTCCGCCTGATCCAGCCTGTTGGCACGCACCAGCCTTACGCGCGCATGCTGCCTTTGACGCTGGAGACAATCAGTTATCGCTACGAGGCTGACGAATCAGAGGACCCCCTTTGCGAACACAGCCTGAATCTGGCCTGGGATCGGTACGGTGCCCTGACCCATGGGGCGACCGTCCACTACGCGAGGCGCAAGACGGCGAACGATGATCCGCCTTTCGAAGATCCCTGGCAGCAGCAATGGTGGCAGGCGTCCCATGACGAGGCGCAGCAGCAGTTCTACCTGAAAGAAGCCCGCGCCGAGATGATCCACCTGGACAGCCCGCAAAGCTGGCGACTCGGACTGCCGTATCGGGCGCGCAGTGACGCCATGGTGGTTGAACGCAGCGCCCTGAAGCCTGAGCAGATCAGCTTCGAACACTTCAGCGATGCCCAGGGTCCGCTTGCTGGCATGCTCCGTGTGCTGACCGGGTTATCCGTGCAACGTTACATCGGCTGCACAGATGGCGAGGCCACCTTCCAGGCCCTGACCGATGCTGTTGAAATGGCAGAACTGGATGACCATGCGCTGACCGCTTACGAACGGGTGATGGATGCCGAAACGTTGACGGCCCGGCTCAAGGTGGTTGGCTATCAACAGATGCCCAGCTTCCTGCCAGCCGATAACCTGAATCTCTGGTCGGTCAAGCGTGGCTTTGCCATCTACGCCGGGCCAGAAGACTTCTATCGCGTGACCACCTTCAGACCAACCCGCAGCCATGGCTGGAGCCAGGTCGAGTACGACCCTTACAGCCTGTTCGTGATCCAAATGACCGACCCGGCCGGCTGCTTGACCTCTGTCACACACGATTACCGTGTTCTGCAGCCACAGCGCGTCATCGATCCCAACCAGAACACTCAGGAAGCCGACTACGACGCGTTCGGCAGGGTGTGGGCGACCAGTTTCTACGGCACCGAGCGAGGTCAGGAAGTCGGCTTCGACCCACTGGATCGCAGCACTCATGAAAGCGGCGATGCCGCCTATGCCATCCAGAATGCACAAGCGGTCCTGAAAAGACAGGCCAGCGTTTGTTACTACGACAGCAACATCGTCGCCCCTGGCGTGCCACTGGCCTGCGCAAACCTTGTCGCTGACCGCTATCCAGACGATCCAGAGCAGCAGACAAGGATCAGCGTCGTGTCCTTTGACGGCTTCGGACGAACCCTGCAGACGCGGCAGAAAGTCGAAGACGGTGACGCCTATGTCGTGGATGCCGCCGGCTTTCTGGAGCTTGAGCAAGGCAAGCCGAAGGTCATGCATGCCTCGCCACGCTGGCGAGTCAGCGAACGCGTGGAATACAACAACAAGGGACTCGCAGTCAGGGTTTATCGCCCTTACTTCACCAATAGCCCGCTGTACGTCAACGACAGTTCGCTACGCGAGCACGGCTATTTCGACAGGCAGCTCTATGACCCTCTGGGCCGTCCGACCATCACCCTGACCGCCAAGGGCTGGATGCGACGCCAGACGTACCGCGTCTGGTACACCATCAGTGAGGATGAGAACGACACAGCTGAAGAAGTGCAGGAAAACAAAAAAGTGGCGAACACGACGGCTCGAAAAACATGAACGGCACCTTGTATCAACACACGCCCGCCCTTGACGCTTTCGACTGTCGAGGACTCAGGGTCCGGCATGTTTCGCTACATCGTGCACAAGCAACTGACGAGGCTGTTGCGCGCATCACCGCTCAGCGTTTCAACCTGGCAGGACAGATGATCGCAACAGTCGACCCACGACTTGGCGGTGCGGCTCAAGCGGCCAACAGCACGCATGTGTTCAGCCTTACCGGCCAGACGCTGTTCACCGACAGTGTCGATGCGGGCTGGCGGCTCGTGCTGTTCGGGGAGGCAGGCCAGTTGCTCAATAGCTGGGATGGGCGGTGTCTTGAGCGACGGGCCGACTACGACGATCTGCTCCGGCCGATTGCAATCATTGAGCAGGATCGAGTTGTAGAGCGATTTGGTTATGGCGCGGCCGATGCGTTCGAGTATAACCAGTGCAACCAGGTCATCCGCCATGATGACCCGGCAGGCAGTTCGTTTGTGACGGACTATGGCATGTCTGGCGCTGTACTGGACGAAGCTCGATCTTTCCTGCTCGAACCGGTTTCACCCGACTGGCCGCTGGCCGAACCCGGACGTGATGCCCTGCTTGAAAGCGACCGGCTGCACACTCGCCGGGCTGTGAATGCGCTGGGCGAGGTGCTGGAGCAAACGGACGTTTGCGGCAATGTGCAGCGGTTCCATCAGACCGTCGCCGGGCAGTTGAAGTCTGTGGAGCTGACGCATTCGGACATTACGCAAATGCTGGTCAGTGACCTTCGGTACAACGCGTTCAATCAGGTCGAGCAGGAAACTGCAGGCAATGGCGTGATCAGTCGTTATGCCTATGACCCACACACCGGCCGTTTGAACGAGCTGCTGGCAACCTCGGCTGATGGCGTTACTGTGCAAAAGCTGACATACGCTTATGACCCGGTTGGCAACGTTCTTGAGATTGAAGGTGCTGCGCATCTGAACAACACCCCGTGCGTCGACCCCGTCAGCCATTACACCTATGACACGCTCTATCAACTGATCGAGGCCAAAGGGTTCGAAGTCAAGACCGATACCAGCCACGGCCCCGGCTTGCCCGGCATGCAGAACCTGCCGCCCGACCCCAATCAGGTCAGCAACTACACACAGACCTACGACTACGATGCGGCCGGCAACCTGCTGACGATGCATCACGTCGGCGCGCAAAGCTTCACCCGCACGATGCGCGTCGCACCGGACAGCAATCGCAGTCTGCCTGAGGGCGAGGTGGACACCGATTTTGCCGACAGCTTCGACGCCAACGGCAACCTGCTGCAGCTAGTGCGAGGCCAATCCCTGAGCTGGGATGTGCGCAACCAGTTGCAACAGATCACCACTGTGCAACGCGAAACAGGCCTCGATGACGAAGAGCGCTATGTCTACGACGGCCAGGGCCAGCGCGTGCGCAAGATCAACAGCGCACAGGCCTCCGGTCGTACGCTGATCAACGAAGTGCGCTACCTGCCAGGTCTGGAAATACGCACCACCGCCGACGGCGAAATACTCCATGTCATCACGGCGCAGGCGGGTCGTAATGGCGTACGGGTGTTGCACTGGGAAGCTGGCAAACCCGAAGGCATTGCCAACGATCAGTTGCGCTACAGCCTGACTGATCATCTGGGTTCGAGCACGCTGGAGTTTGACCAACAAGGCGGCCTGATCAGTCAGGAAAGCTACTACCCGTTTGGCGGCACGGCATGGTGGGCCGGGCGCAGTGCGGTAGAGGCGAAGTACAAAACGGTGCGCTATTCAGGCAAGGAACGGGACGCCAGCGGGTTGTACTACTACGGTTTGAGGTATTACGCGCCATGGTTGCAAAGGTGGATCAATCCGGACCCTGCGGGGGATGTGGATGGATTGAACCTGTTCAGCTTTGTCAAAAACAGTCCTGTCGGGCATATCGATCCGGCAGGTAGCGTTTCAACGCCCTATCAGCATGCATACGATGCTTACGATCTAATGTTCAAGCAAGGGCGGGTGTGGGAAGGATTGTCTCAAGGCGCAGAAAGCGGCATTGAAACAATGGCGCGGCTTTCAAAAAGAAATTTATCCACGCTGAGCAGCGAAATTGACAGCGAGCAACACAGGCAAGTGGCGGATCGGATTGCCGGGATTGCGCCGAAAGATTACTGGCTTGTCCATTTCGGCAGGCAGGATTTTTCAACTCAGGAAGGCATACATTTCAAAACGCTTGTTACCTTGCAAAAAGAACGAGGTGACCTGCTCTACGAAGGTAACTCCATGGGCGGAAACATACCTAATTATGGCAATCACGACTTTTCATTTTTTTCACTGGAAACCGGCGGATCGGAGCCCGCAAAGACCCGTTCCAGATTCGGCGATATCCGTTTTCATACAACGCTTTCAGCGCTTGGCGACAAGCTTTCTTACACGCACATGGAGGCAACGGATCTGCTGAGGCATAACACAAGGGAAATCAGCCCAGAGCGTGCTAAAAGCCTTAAATATCTCGAGACGATTGATACCGGCGAAGGGTTTCATGATTTCAAACACCGAGTAGGACTCAGGGAAGATAAGGAATCCGACTTGCTGTTCTACGGAGAAGACATGCTTCCCGGGCTCGGGCATAAAATCGCAGCTGACCTGAGCGGTCTCCCCACCCCCTTGCAGGAAACGGTCGTTGAATGGACCCATGGAGATCGCCCGCTGGAGAACGTGAGTCAGGTCATCAATTCGTTTTACCGACCTCAGATAGCGGTGCCGGGAGGTCTGATGCTTAAAAAGGGTCAGTACAGTTCAAGAAAACCCGACCACTAACTAGGCAGCATCTGATCAGGCGCTGCGCGAATGCATCACCAGATTGACCCAGTGAAACAGGTCATCGTCGCAAGATGGGATTCAATAACGAACCGAAAGCAGGGACGCTGCCGGATGAACATGACACTCCATACTCATACCCCGACGATCACTACGCTGGATTCTCGCCATCTCCCTTTAAGTCATATCGCGTTTCGCCGAAACGGTCATGAGCAGCCTGTCGACAGACTCATAAGCCATCGCGCTTATGACAGTGCGGGGCGTCTGGTCGGCGAATCTGATGCAAGACTGGGCGCAGATACACCACTTTCGAACAGGCGTTCTGTCTATGGCCTGCGTAGTGAGCCCGTCGCCACTGACAGCGTAGACAGTGGTTGGCGGCTTGTGCTGCATGGTGAGGCGGGCCAGGCGCTGTATAGCTGGGACGGTAGAGGTGGCCAGCGCACGATCGAATACGACGCACTGGTACGGCCGGTAGTGATCATTGAGCTGGACCGCGTCACAGAACGTTTCTCCTACGGCGGGCCTGATGCGTTTGCGCATAATCAGTGCAGCCGGATTATTCGCCACGATGATCCGGCCGGCAGCCTGTTAGTCATGGACTACAGTCTGCCCGGCTCGGTACTGAACGAGACTCGATCCTTTCTGCAGGAGCCGGTAACGCCAGACTGGCCGCTGGCCAACTCCGCACGCGATGCCCTGCTGGAGAATGAACGCTTTGACACGCAATGGACCGTGAACGCATTGGCAGAGGTGATCGAGCAGACCGATGCTCGAGGCAATGCGCAGCACTTCGGTCACACCGTGGCGGGGCAACTGAACACTGTCGAGCTGAAACAGCCTGGGGCTGTAAAACCTCAGGTGTTAGTCAGCCAGATCCGCTACAGCGCACTCGCTCAGATCGAGCAGGAAACCGCTGGCAATGGCGTGATCAGTCGTTATGCCTATGACCCACACACCGGCCGTCTGAACGAGCTGCTGGCAACCTCGGCTAATGGCGTTGCTGTACAAAAGCTGACATACGTTTATGACCCGGTTGGCAACGTTCTTGAGATTAAAGATGCTGCGCATCTGAACCGTTACGGCAACAACCCGTACGTCGAACCCGTCAGCCATTACGCCTATGACACGCTATACCAACTGATCGAGGCCAAAGGGTTCGAAGTCAAGACTGGCTTCAGCCACGGCCCCAGCTTGCCCCGCATGCAGAACATGCCGCCTGACCCGAATCAGGTCAGCAACTACACACAGACCTATGACTACGACGCGGGCGGCAATCTGCTGACGATGCGTCATGTCGGCGAGCAAAGCTTTACCCGCACGATGCGCGTCGCACCGGACAGCAATCGCAGTCTGCCTGAGGGCGAGGTGGACACCGATTTCGCCGACAGCTTCGACGCCAACGGCAATCTGCTGCAGTTAGTGCGAGGCCAATCCTTGATCTGGGATGTGCGCAATCAGTTGCAACAGATCACCACCGTGCAACGCGAATCCGGCCTCAGTGACGAAGAGCGCTATATCTACAACGGCCAGGGCCAACGCATGCGCAAGATCCACAGTGCACAGGCCTCCGGTCGTACGCTGATCAACGAAGTGCGCTATCTGCCGGGTCTGGAGATCCGCACCACGGCCGACGGCGAAATACTCCATGTCATCACGGCTCAGGCAGGCCGCAATGGCGTACGGGTGTTGCACTGGGAAGCTGGCAAGCCGAACGGCATCGCCAACGATCAGGTGCGCTACAGCCTGACTGATCATCTGGGCTCGAGCACGCTGGAGCTGGACCAACAAGGCGGCCTGATCAGTCAGGAAAGCTACTACCCGTTTGGCGGTACGGCATGGTGGGCCGGGCGCAGTGCGTTAGAGGCCAAGTACAAGACCGTGCGCTATTCAGGCAAGGAACGGGACGCCAGCGGGTTGTACTACTACGGTTTGAGGTATTACGCGCCCTGGCTGCAAAGGTGGATCAGTCCAGATCCGATGGGCACTGAGGCGGGGCTGAATCTTTACGCATTCACGTTCAATAATCCGCTTAGGCATATCGATTATCAGGGCGCTATTGCGATACCGCTCGATATTTTTGTGTCTGACATCGTCAATGTCATGAACAGATCGATTGGTACGGGAGAGTTCGAAGAGTTGACATGGGACGTTCAGGCGCAGGGCTTTTCAGCGGGAAACGTCGTGTACGGGCGCAACCTGTCGCCGATGGCAGGCAGCAGTCCGGTATGGGAACCCTCTGAATCCGGAAGCGCCTTCGCCCTGTTTCGAGACACTCATCAAACTCTCAGGCTGTTCGTGAACAACGATTATCAACACATGGGGATTCAACCGGGCATGGGACTTCCAGTCGCTGCGGGCGTGCTTAAAAAAAACCCACAAGTGCCTGGAATGCTCACCTTCGACAACAGCTCCGGGCACTACAAACCGGACCATTCCATAGACGTCGGCTCACTGTTGAAAGAGTTGACACCCGAAAGCGCTTCAGTGAACTACACCCCAAGCGACAGGGCTGACAATGTGCCCAGAATCACTACGATCACATCCCCGGAAGACTATGCGGACAAGGTCGAACATTACAAAAACAACATCGATAAGCTGACTCCTTTTCTAAAAGAGCAGGGGCTGTGGGAGCACGTCCAGACAAACGCGTCTGGCAGCTATAGCTACGAAGTGCTTAATACCATGGATGAACGGGGGATGAATCGGGCAGAAGCAAGTAACTTTCTGAACAGAAGAGACTTTGAAAGCGCCCTTCCACGCAGTAACCCGGCAGCTACCAGACCACCGCGTCGCATCCCGCCGCCTGCGTCACCGCCCACGCCGTCACCACGAAGATCACCTCAAAAGCCTTGGTACAGAAGACTCTCGAACGTGTTCGGTCGCCACTAAAAGTGCTTTTGAAAGCCAGAGAACGCCAGGTTTGCACAGATGCCGAACTGGCGTTCCGGTCTACAGCATCAATCGCATAACGTCATTGCAACGTCCACACATCACACCTCAACCCAGTATGGATATGTCCAGAGGCTTCGCCGGATTGACCCCGATGATATGAATGGGCGACTCATCCAGGTACAACCCGTCAAACAGGAAAGGGATGTTCTGATGATTGCCACTGAGTGCCACCTGGAACTGCTGGCCCTTGGCGTTGCTTTCAAAGGAACGCAGGTAAGTGCGGTCCTGTTCCTCGTTGTATTCAACCTTCAACGTACCGTTGTAACCGTTGCCGTCACGCTCCAGGCCTATATCGAGGATATAAAAGGCGTCGCCGTCTTCGAAGTCGGTAATCAGGTCTGAATAACTGCCATCTGCCGTCCGGTAACTGTCCTCGACGTTGTAGTAGAGGAAAATATCCCGACCCGCCCCGCCACTGATCGTGTCCTTGCCATAACCGCCCACTATCACGTCGTCGCCGGAACCGGCATTGATCCGGTCGTTGCCTTGAAACCCGACCATTTGATCATCGTAGTCACCGCCATTGAGCGTGTCGTTCCCGGCGGTTCCGACGACATCCAGATTATCTTGCGTCAGGCTGTTGACCACTTTCGGCCCGGTGGGATTGCCGAAGTCGAAGGCGCTGCGGTTCAGGTCGGAGGTGAGGTCGCCGTTGAACAATACTTCGAATCGATTGCCAGCAGCATCGGTTTCCATTGATTTCAGAATCGTCTGAGTGCCAGCTGCATTGAGCTCGACCCTCAAGGTGCCGTTGTAACCATTGCCCAGCCCCGTGAAGTTCAGACCGGCCAGGTCGATGATGTCGCCCTGATCCGCATTGAAATCAGTGATCAGGTCCCGCGTCTGGATGCCTGATGTGGCGTGAACGCTGTCCGTGATCGCGCTGAAAACGAAATCGTCAGCCCCCTCCCCTCCCGTCAGCGTGTCACCACCCGCTCCGCCCGCCAGACGGTCGTCTCCAGCCAGACCTGACAGCGTGTCACGGCCTGCATAACCCATCAGCGTTTCGGCGCCTGCCGATGTCCCGAGGATCGCGTCAGCCGTATCGGTGCCGCTAATCAGGCGCTGGAAGTTCGCAGCGTTGAAGTCCACATAGTCGAAAAACTCCAGCACGAACGTATTGCCGTCTGCATCGGCCTCGTAGCTTCTCAGGAAGGTGTGATCATAATCACCCTCGGTGCTGACCTTGAGCGTGCCGTTTGTGCCGTCACCCAACCCCGTGAAACCCAGCGCAGTGAGATCAAGCCGGTCCCTGTTCGAATTGAAGCCCGAGATCCAGTCGACACTTTCATCGCTTCCAGTGGCACTCAGGTAACTGTCTTCCAGCGACAGATACCGGAAGACGGTCGTGCCGTTGGCGACCAAATCATCGCGCCCAGCCCCACCGATGATCACATTGTTGCCACCCCTATCCGGGGCAATGTAGTCATAGCCCGCCCCACCGTAGATGACGTCATTGCCTCCGGAAAAGCTCTCGATAACGTTATCGCCCGCCGTGCCGTACCAGAAAATCTTTCGCTTATCAGCCATCGGAATTGCTCCAGAAAGTTATCGCCCGTCAGTACCTGACAGGTGTGTGATGAGCGGAGGACGGGATGGTTCGAAGGCCATCGGGAATGACTGGTGACAAATTTGTGAGCGCGGTACGACTCCAAAAGCGTTTGCAAACACCAGACGGCCTTCGTGAAAGCTTGTAAGTATCAATACTGGCGAACCTACCAAGTGTTTGTGGCTATGGTGCGAGCTCAAGTTTGAGATCCTTGCTAGGTGCCATTGCAGATAATGCTCGCATGGTGTTCGCCAGAAGGGCCTCGCTACGGTTTATCGAGGCAACCACGCTGTTACTCGCAGCAGCCAGTGTCTGCTGTACATAATGTTCAGCCAGGTTCAGGTCTCCATTCAAAAACGCTCGCAAGGCCGAACAGCGTGGACGCAGCCAAGGGCAATACCAGTCAAGATCGCTATTCGCCCAGTCGTCCCACAAGTGCTTGGCGTCCCGATTCAGATACGCCCGGACGAAAGCGAACTCAATGCGCAATAGCGTGATCTGCGTGCCCATACCCTCGAGTGACTGCGCATACTCCTGCAACAACGCCTCAAGATCCTGTTCCAGTTGTATTGCCGCCTCGAAGTTACTTTGGTTTAGCAAGGCGCTAAGCCGATAGCTGATGGCAATCAACGGTTGAGGCATCGCTCCTTGGGACAACTGTGCGAGGTCGGCACCCGGCAGTTGCTCACAGGGCACTCCTGCAACTGACATCGCCAACAAGCGCATCGGAGCCAGTTCAGCCCGCTGGTCATCGCGATGAAGCCACCAGGCAATGAGATGTGAACCGTCGCTAGGCAGAATGCGGGAAGTTGGCACCAGATTGGCAAATGCCATGCTCAGGTTAAGCACGGCAAACGCCAGGAAGAATGCTGACATCAGCCCTTGGGTGAGCCAGCCAAATCCTCCTGATATCAGGCCTGTGAACAAATTGGCCAACGGCCCCATCAGCACCAGCCATAGCATCTGCTTGCGCAGGGGAAGCTGCCGGTTGGCCGCCGCCATTACGTAACCGCCCAGGCGACGACCCTTTAGCTGTGGCGACCAGCGAATCTTCCAATCCCGGCGCCGCAACTGAACTTCCACAGCGGCAAAGCGCATCATCAACACCGGCATGCGGTGCAGCCTGGCGCCTATGTAATGACCGCTTTCATGCACCACTATGGCTATGACACCTAACCCCGACGCCAATATCATTGACAAAAACGGTTGTAAACCGGAGCGAAGGTGCAGTCCCAAAATCAATCCCGCGCCCATCCAGCCCGCCAGCCCCAAAAACACCTGTAGAAGGCGCATGAGGCTATTGAGAACAAACTGCGTCTTGCTAACTTCCATTACATCCTTCCTTGGGGTTGCGAGGCATTTCAAGGTGACGGGCTGGGATTCGAGGTTTGCCAGCCAAAGAGCGTATTGACACAAATCTGTGGCCTCAGTGGCGTTTCAACTGTCGCATTGGCTTGAGCGGAGAGCTCGCGAACAGCAAGCACACATCCGGCCTTGAACGTGCTGAATTTTATGATCTGAAACTCCATCTCATAGTTTTTGCCGGGTTCAGGGATGAGCGTGACAGGCGCGGGGATGCATGACATTTGCGATCCTCCCATATATATCTGTGCGATAAGGGGCTTGCCAGCCAGAACGACATGCTCGTCAAACACCCTGGACGAACTGTTGATCGCTTTGCTCGCCTCGCTGGCAGGCATGCCGATCACGCTGTTCTGAGTGTCTGTTGCACGAAAAGGATAAAGACCCGGTGAGTCAACGTGCGCAGCTTGCCAGCCAGCTTCCTCATGCGTTTTGGTACGCAAGGAGTTGAAGAATGTCGCGCAGGTCTGGCCACTCACGTAGCCTCCAGTAATAGTGTTCTCCGTAATCAGGCGGACGCGAGCCATGGTGGCCGGATCGTATTGGCTGATTTTTGCTTCATTGCGAATATCGGTTTTAGTCGTAGCGCAGCCGATAAGGGTCAGGCTTATGGCCAGTGGGAAAAACAGACGCATGGAAAACCTTCATATCCTGTGAGGGTTGGTGGGCTCAAACATGCTACGACGAATCTGGAATCGTTTACTCACTCTGTACTACGAAAAAATCATCTGACACAGGATTAACGTTATTAAGGTTTCGCACCTGAATTAGTGCCAGGCGTTTATTGGTGTTCAATTTTACTTCGGTCGTCGATCCAACTCCGCTAGGCTAAGCCGCCTCAAAGGCCGACTAGCGGCATTCAGGTTATCAGGGAGCTTCAACGTACATGATCGGCCTCGACCTCGACACCACTCACCGTCTGATCGCCGCATGGCGCGACGGCGAAGCGCGATTGGTTTCGAACGCATTGGGCGACACGCCCACTTCAAGTGTGTGCAATACCCAGGAGCTGCACGACATTCGCGCGTTGCGCCTGCAGATTACGGCTCAGCTTGACGCCTTTGAAGAAGGCGTATGGCAATGAACTGCTGGTCGATCATGGGCCTGCCCGCTGACGCTGATAAACGCAGCATCAAGCGCCAGTACGCGATACTGCTCAAGCGCCACCGCCCCGATGAGGATCCCGAGGGTTTCCAGCGTCTGCGCGAAGCCTACGATCAGGCGCTGGAATGGGCGGACCGGAAGCAGCAAGAACAAGAGCAAGAGCCGGAACTATTACTGGAGCCGCTGGCGCCGCAACGACCCGTTGAGCCGGTGCTGTCTGCAGAGCTCGACTTCCCGCAGGACCCGCTGCACAGCGAGTCACCGCAGGCTGCGAGTCCGTCCGCCGCCCGACGCCTGGCAAAACAGTGTCTTGCTGAACTGACTCCAGCCAACTTCGAGGATCGGCTGGCCCATGCCCGCCTATATGACTGCGAAGCGGAGTTTGAACAAGGTCTACTGTCGTACTGTCTGGCCGATGGTGACCTGGAACTGGCCGACCTGGCGATCAAACATTTCCAATGGTTGAGCCCATGGCAGCGCATAGACTTACCCGGAGCTGCACTCGAACGATTGCGAGAAAGACTCACGGAGCGTGCCTGGTTACAACTGGCGGTATCCACCGGTGACAGCGCACGCTTTCTTGAACTCGCGAACACACTTGAGGCGGCACCTTGGCTGCAGTCGCTGGACGGTCGGCGATGGCTGAGCGAGCGGCTGGCCATAGCGCTTGCCCAGGCTCCGGTCTGGTCGCAGAGCCTGTTCGACGAAATCTGTGCTCAGCAGGGCTGGAAAGACAACGATCACCTTTGTCCGCAGCCTTGGTGGAGTCAGTTGCAACAACGCAGCGACAGACACACCTTCCTTGAACGGCAATTGCGCCTCGCTGAACGAGTTGATACCAGCGAGTCTCGCGCAGCACGAATGCTGTTCAAAGATCTCAGCGAAAACAGCCGGGTTCGTCTGAGCTTCAAGTTCTCGTATGCGGACTGGAACGTTTGCGAAGCTCTATATCAAACCGTGCAAAGTCGCTATCCACAGTTGCTTGATGAGGTGCCTTCACTCAACCCTGACATCTGGCGCCCCCTACGCCGTGATCCGCCGATTATGGCGGTGCCAGTGGCTCTGATCGGCGCGTCGGCCTGTTTCAGTTGGTTCCAAGAGTATCAGCTCGGCGAGACCTTTTATGGCAGCCTTCTGAGCATGCTGCTTCGGGTGCTTATATTCGGGGTGATCGCCTGCTTCCTCGCCTGGTTCGGAGACGCTGTGGGCCGTAGCCTGTGGCCTGTTGATAATTGGATTAACAAGCACTTCGGCCGCTGGCTGAGCCTGCGCCGCCCTACTCCGCTGCCGATCCGCGAGAGTCTGTGGATCTGGCTGCTGGGCGCCTTTCTGTTTCTGTTCGGTGAAAGGGTGATGCTGACTTACGTCGGCATCATCACACTCATGGCGGTGTGGAACAGACTGGACCTCTCCAGACGCTGTGCTTCGGCCCTGTCACGCCTGTGCAGCAGCGCAACTTACGAAGTGCTGCTCGGTGCCTTTATAGGCATGCTGGTGCCCTCGGTGCTGCTGGCTGCAGCGCTGGCCAGACATGCGCCGCTCCCCGTGAACCAAGGCTTGCAGGCATGGCCGCAACGCATATGCGCCGCCCGACAAGTGACGCTCGAGCCCTGCCCGAGCGAGTTGAACCGCAGTCAGTGGTATGGGACCCAAGACTGGCAGGAGGATCGCCCATGATCACCACTCGCACATTTGGCGCCGCCGTTGTCGTACTGGTATTGATGATGACGCTGGTCAAACGGGTATCGGAGCCGCCCAAACTGTTTGGCAACTACGCCAGCTTGCAATGGGCAACGGTGCAAGTCTTGAACGGCTGTCTGGTGAACGGCGCCGATCTTCTGGAACAGCGTTATGCCGAGTACCGCGCGCTCATCGCAAAACGCGAAACTGATCCGCTTGCCTTCAAGTTTCTCGAGTTCGGCATGGGCTCGGGCGAACCCATCCCGCCCAAGGGTGCTGCGGCTTCGCCTTGCAATACCGGAGGCGTTTATCATGACGAACTCGCTGAAGCCCAGACCACGGCTAACGATTACGCAAAAACTTACGCGGCGCTACGCCCTGTCGCCGAGCAAGCGGAAAGGTTCTTCAGACCTGGACTCGATAACGAGTTTAGCCCCGAGGTCAACGAACAATTGCGTCGCCTCATTGACCAGACACGCATTCAGTCCATCCCGTTTCGCCAGGCATTGGAACAGCCGCAGTTGGTAGTGCGGGCTCAGCAGCTTCAGACCATCGAAGCCAGCACAGGTCATGACCAGCATTGGCACACGCTGCGTTTCATGCTGCTTGCCCGCCAGACCATCAACGCCCTCGACGCCATGGCCAGCGGCGCGAGCCTGACACCCCTACAGTTGCTCGCGATGCAGCAGTCGCTGGATAAAACCAGACTTGAGGCCGATGCATTCGTAAAAGCTTTGCCGCGCTTGCGTGCGAAGGGCGACAAGCCCCCGATCTGGAGCGTCACCACCGCGTCGGCCAAAGACTGGCTCGATCAATTGGCTCGCCTTCAGCAGCACTGGGCCGCAGGTGCAGACGCCCCGGAATTGAACAAGGACTTGGCTGACGCCCGTGCAGGTTACGACCTGTTGCTGACCACCTACAACGCAGCAGTAGGAAGCGATTACTGACATCGGCTCTGTACGACCCAGCCTGTTGGCAATCGGCTTCGCAGCCGTGGTAGTCGTCACGTGCAAATGCACAGACTTTGCTGCGGCTGTGCATAAGATTGCGACAAGGTGCTCCATACACGTGACGGCGAGTTGAGCGTCCTAGAAAATCGATAACATCCGGGTGACCCGCTTTCGCCCCCGGGTGTGCTTCTGGAAAGCTGGTGAATTCGAGCGTATTTAACTTTGTCGAAAGGCGGTGTGGAGCATCAATCCGGCTACTGTTGATGCTAGCGTTTTCGGCCGATTTCAGTCGAATGCTAACCGGCGGCATCGGGTATTCTGACGGCGGTTGATGGCCGGTTGTTGCCCGTCACGAACGGCAGCAATAGGCCAGAAGCAGCAACCAGTCGCGACTGACCGCTACCG
The DNA here is from genome assembly GCF_030209155.1 of Pseudomonas sp. fls2-241-TYG-175. Taxonomy (NCBI): domain Bacteria; kingdom Pseudomonadati; phylum Pseudomonadota; class Gammaproteobacteria; order Pseudomonadales; family Pseudomonadaceae; genus Pseudomonas; species Pseudomonas sp. fls2-241-TYG-175. Next base: position 151,018 of record NZ_JARVSO010000005.1, read on the forward strand.
GCCAGAGTGTGTAAAAACGCTTCGCTAAAATTGAAGTGTCCGCGTCTACGTTAAATCTGAAATTTTTCAGCACGTCTGCAGATTTGGATTTCGCGTAGAAACGCGATTTCCAGTCCGGTTTTGAGCACCTGACGTGCTCAAAAACGTTTTACATAGCCTCGGCCAAAAGCGGACGGTTGCCAAGATTGATCCATGGGCACATTTGGCTGCGATAGAAGTTTCTGGCGGTGGTTCTATACCGTGCTGCCCAGCACCTCTGTGGGTATATCATAGTGCTCCGGTTGACCCCTAGGCCAGGTCACCTGAGAAACTCATCTATTGACTGGGAGCATTTATGGGCAGTGATCTTGATTTGCAGAACAAACAAGAAGAGTTTGAAGAGCAACAGAAGCAGCAGATGGCTATGGAGGCGGCAGCTTTGGTCGTAGATGGTGAAACTAGGGCTGCTGCGGTTCAAGCGGTGAAAAATATCCGCATGGAGCAAGCGGGAGCAACTGAAAACGAATTGATCCGGGACGAGGAGGGTTTCCCTGACTACCTTCTGGACGAAGCTCAACAAGTGCCTCTTCCCACAGAACCCAAGAAACTTGCTCAGATCAGGGAGATCGCAAAAGAGCTGATTGAAGACTTCTAGTGAAGGATGCGCCCATCGCAGTTGGCCCATGGCATGTCAAACGCGTACGACATCCTAGATGCCAGATCGTATCTGAAGATGATTCAGCAGTGCCTATTTTCTGAATAGCATTTGCCTTGCACTGGCGCCGGGTCAAGTTTATTACTCTTGCGACAGATGGATATAACCCCCTACATTCAGGAGATGAGGGGGATTTAGCATTGCTTGCTTGGTGCTGAGTCGTGAGACGACTACAGTACAACTCAGCAAAAAGTCGAGGCGTATGGGAATGATGGTCGCCATGGCGCATACTTTTTAAAAGATTTAATCCATGTGTTTCGCAAGTAACGGGGCTAGAACCGCATCTTCAAGTATACACCATCGCATAAAAGCCGAGTAAGGCATACTTTTTTGAATGAGTATTCTCATTCGGTCAACAGATCTTGCTTTGTCTTCTGGGGTAGAAACTGGATCAAAGTAGAACTCAATTTGATCTAGCAGTAGATTATACTGTTTGAAAACCTTGTTTCGCAAAAATTCGCTAGAAATTCTTTTATTTACGGTATGACTACTGTTGTACACTTTTGCAAGCAATTCTGTAGTTTTTATTGTTCGAGGGTCATCGTTCGTGGCTTTGATCATTACTGTTTTGCCACGTGGAGACATTGGTGGCAGCAGTTTAATCGAGCGAAAAGCGTCGTGCTCAGGATCGCAGCAGTCGATGATTTCGTTGAATGCAGTTCCTTTAATATTATTGCATCTACTACAAGCAAAATAAAGATTATTCCAATCATACTTGGAGTCGTGATTACCCTCATGTGCAAAAAAATGCTCGACGTTTATGTCGTGGGGGTCGTTCGTTTCACAGATGTAGCATTTGTCATAAAATACTTTTCTAAGCTCAGCGTAGACGTCATCTCCGTCATAGGCTCTTGCTTCCGCGAGTGATGCTGGAGCGGGATGTGTGCGTATAGCATTAAACATCTGTACCACCTCCCAAGTTCTTATTCAAGAATATCCTCGCACGTTTAATATGCATTGCGGATTCAGGATCTAGTTCTGATTCATGTTGACTAACGATTTTAAGAGTTTGTTGGAGCTCTTCAAGATTTGGGCAGGACTCCTCTAAAATTTCGTAAAGTCGTTCCACCTTATCTGTAACTATCTGAGATACAGGTGGCGTATCGAATAACCCGCGCAGAATTGACTCATATGAGTACATGGATAAATCATCAACCTGCTGTAGTGTGGACATATCGTAAATGACGGCATTATTGACAGAGGAAACGACGAAAGGTGAATGTGTGGTGATTATAAATTGTATATTGGGGAAGGCTTCTGTCAAAAATAAAAGCACTTTGCGCTGAAGGGATACATGAAGATGAGCATCAATCTCGTCAATAAAAACTAGCCCGTACATTTCTGCTGGAGAAATATCACGAAGCTCGACTTTCATAATTAAATTAGCATATATCGCCAAGAGGGATGAGAATCCAGATGATAAATTTTGAAAGCGATACGGAGCTTTGTTATCCTGATGGATGAAAAAGCATTGTTTAGTCGAATCGAATTTTATGCGAAGAGTTGGATCTTCGAATAGGTTCTTAAAGTCAGCTTCAAGTTTTTCGAACCACTTGGCAATTGTTTTAGCTGAGGATGGATCATTTCCGATGTTTGGGGATTCAGCATAAGCCTGCAAAGTTATCTGGCTTACGAGGTAGTCTTCAAAATAGCTGGATGTGTCTGGCGTATGTGCTGCCTGCTGAATTATCTTCTCTTTACTCGTAGCTGAAGATGCCTCTCTAAAGTTAGCTTGACGGGTTGCCTCAAAAAGTAAAAGTACGGACTTTCCCATTCTATAGTCTTGAATGTATGTTTCTAGGTTTTTAATGGTTATCGGAGGGTTTTTTAAATGGTCAAGTTTGATTGTTGAGAATTTGAGTGCATCCACATGGCTTTCGTAGCTCTGATGGACTTTCGAATTGCTACTCAGGAATTCATTCAAATGATGAATATGTGCTTGTAAGGAGTCAATGGTATCAGTGCTCTGCATCGAAAGTTCGCAGAAGTTATAGAGTGTTTTAAGAAGTTGAGTTTTTCCAGAACCGTTTATGCCCGTGATGATTATGCTGCTACCTTTTGCATCAATTGTGCATCTTCTGTCAGTTCCGGGAATAGTTATATTTATTGCTGTTGCATGTGGGTAAGTATGGTTCAAGTGATAATCCTCGAGGTTTGCTCGGGTCACGCTGACCAGCCGATCGCTCGCTGATCAAAAGTGTTGTGAGGTGTTATTAGCATAGATTACAGATGCCGTCTCTTGCGCGGATGTCGCCAGACTTTTTTGCCGAGGGCTATGGATCGCTTACGAACCAGCGATACGCCAGGTTCAAATGAGCCTCTTCGCACAACCGACGTTCGGAGCGAATGCCGTAGCAGTAGCCCACCACCAACAGGCGACTCATCATTTCGGGATCAATGGATGGGCGCCCGATTGAGCTATAAAAATCGGCGAGATAATGGCGCAGATCGCTGAGATCAAGGCATCGATCAATGCTGCGCAGGAGGTGATTGGCTGGGATGTGATATTCAATGTTGAACGAGTAAAACAGTCTCTCGTCCGCTCGACAATTGTCCCATCATGCTGCGAATTCTCCCGCTGGCCGATGATCTGATTTTGCCGCAGGCCAAGCAGGATATCTACTTTTTCAACAGAATCGGCCAAGAGCAGACGTTCGAACCTAAGGTAATGCGATGAAGAGGAAAACAAGAATGACTGCACCACTGACCAGTAACGCAGCAACCCAGCCTGGACCTGGGTGGACGTTTGACCCTGATCGCCTGATCCGAATAGCCAATTGTCATTCGATCATCGAAGTTCTTCGCCACGTCAAACACAGTGGGCCGGAATGGGCGCATCGTAACGTCCACATTTGCTTTCCCGGCCCATCAAATGCTTGGGTCCTAGTTTACCCGCTTCAGAATGCCAGTGCCCCGTACTTTGACTTCATGTATACCCACAAAGAGCCGCCTCAGGAAACACTGTCCGCACTGCTGGGGAAGTATCCACAGTGTTCCGTCATTGACTGGTCGCCCGGACGCTTGGCCTGCATCGAAGCTCAGGGGGTGGATGTTGAGACGCTCGCTGAAATTATTCGGGATCTAGCTGAAGCTGCTTGGGAGGAGCACATCACGTTCGTCGATGCTTCGTACGAGGAAAAGGGTAAAGCGTGACCCAAGAGCGGACAGTCGACCTTAGCTGCCCAAGCGCGTGCGCAAAGACCAGGTCTTGGGCAACAATCGTCCAGACGGGAACGGAACGAAGGTCACCATAATCGAAGGAATTTTTGTTATGAGCCACCTTAACAACGACTTGAGGGCAGATTTCGTTGAAGCACTTGAGGAAATCTCGACGCTGATGTCCATTGCATACGAACAGCTCGGCCCTGTACCGGAATACCATGCATTAGCTCAGACAGGTTTAGAGAATGGTGGTGAAATCGTTCTTGATTATCTCGATCACAACGAGGCTGGTGTAGCGTTCGAACACCTGCTTTACATGATTAACGAACCACCGCTCATTGTTTCTGAAAAATGCATAAAAATTTTAGCTCGGATCGCAAAGTCCTTGATGATGCCATTCACGAGATGACAAAAATTAACCCACCTGAAGGTCAGCTTTGGGTCGATAGTGGCCAATGGTGATGGGCAGCTATCAGCCAGAAGTAGTCACGCGGGCTATGCCAGCATGTGAAGCATGTCCATGAACATCGGACCCGAGAGATCACTTATCTCTCCGTCGTCAGCAACCAGGCAACCTAAAGCGCCAGCGAATGACTCTTGATCATGCTCTGGTATGTCCACGCTGCAAATGATTCTGTAGCGGAACAGCCAGCCGCAGGCGACGCGACCACACATTTCTACCGTTTGATGATAGCCATCAACGGACAGGGGCCGGGCACCGTGGGCCTGCGCAAGGTTATAGGCTGTACTGCCAGTAGATTCATGTTGGGAAGATTCGTTTTTCATACGCACTGGAAATAGCTGGAATAGTAGTCGATTATCTACTCGTCTGATTTAAATGTCTGGGAGGCGCCACCACGTCTTCGACGTAGCGCTGTCGCACAGCAAACAACGGACTGTGGGAGCCGGCTTGCCGACGATGAACGATGACGTGATTTTCCTGACATACCGCGTCGACTGCATCGCCGGCAAGCCGCCTCCCACAAAAACGTATTCATTCAGCAGATTACGTGCTTGATAAGAGTCGGCGATGGGTAGATTGCACTCATTCAGCCCGCAGTATACTTTCATCGCTCCAATGCATCATAAATATAAAACGAGGCCATCGATGCTTATCGATCTTGGGGATCTGATAGATTTATTGAGGATATTTGAGTTATGGGATTTTTGGAAAGCAGCCAGGGACGCTCCTGAAGGTAGTCGGCTTTACCGTTGGAGATACGTCGTCCGTGGCGTAATCCTTATAATTGTAGTTCCTCTCGCACTCTTGCTACCGCTGTGGATCATAGCCCTGCTTCTCAAAGCTTGATCGTGGACGCTACGGGCGGAGCCCGAAGCATGGGGTAGATTTTAGCTCTTCAAGGACGATCCGAAGATGATAGCGGACATTACCGACGCTCCAAAACGAGTCATTCGAACACGTCAAAAACGCAGTCACGTTTACGTGCTCATCTGTATGGTGATTGGAAGTACTGCGGCGATAGGTGCATTCCACTTCGGTAGCAGAATCTCGACAGTCGACTCTGTGTTCAATCAGGCGATCAGTTACCCCCGAAGTGATGCGGAATCGACTCGGGCAAGCGGCACCGTGCAAAGGCAATCACTCGACTCATCGTGGCCTCGAGCATCGGACACACACCTGTCAACCAACTCAGCTCGACAAACCGTATTCAACGATCAGAACTATATTCCAAGAGGCGCTGACAATGTCGTTGCCCTTCGCGCTGCCTACGATCTCTCTCCTGACAGGACGGCTCCGGAAAAAGTGAAGCTGACAATCGTCCGACAGTCGCCCCGCATGAAGGAACGTGCGTGCTGGCCTTATCGGCAGGGAAGTATCGAATCTCGGAACTGTAGCGCCTCGGTCGGCCTCAATCACCGAGATTGATGTGTTAACTGACCACAAGCAGCGGTACCCTTATGACCGACCTCATCGGCCAGAAGCTATCGTTTTGCTCCCTCGCTTGCTACCCAAAGCGGCCACTTCTGCGATTCGGTAAGCCTCCATCGGTGCATAATTATTGAGGATAGAACATGCAATTTCATGATTTCGTGTTTGGGCACATCGAGATCGAGGTTAACGACCGGGCTTACGACCTACATAATTTCTACCAAGCCCGCACCATAACTTACGACATCGTGGATCGCACAGCACTGCTTATTTTTACCCGATGGCCCGAAGCTTGGGTACCGGATGAAGAAGCCAGCAAGATCATTATCAGCTTCCATGAGGTCAGCTATTTTTCTGCGACTGGGCAAGATCACGAATCTGTTGAGGGCGACAGCCATGTGATCCATTCGATTGGTGTTGTAGAACCCGATGCCGATACCCAAACTTTTTATCTAACGGATAAAATCAAGCCGGATCATCACTTGGTCATCTGCTTCGAGTCAGGTCTGACACTGCGAGTACAGGCGAGTGAGGCGCGGAGCGAGATAATTTTTTAACGGCACAATCGCAGGCTTTCGGTTTACGCTTAAGTTGTCAGCTATCCTTCGAATTCGACCCAAAGCAGCCCCTTAAAGCCTGTCATAAGAAATGGCCAGACCTCCGACACTCACAGGTTCAAGGAGCGAGGCTATTCTGGTTTTTTTCGAATTGCAGCTAACTGATCGATAGCGTTAGAGACGACCAATCTAGCTCATCATCTAAACTTTTTTGTACTCATGCGTGCCGTTGCTCATATTAAAATCCTTGGCGAAAATGTAATTTTCCTTGCAGCCCAGATTTCGCCAAGTTCGAGCCTGGTTCAGGAGATAAGGTGATCAGCGGACCACTACAAAGCGCCTAGCGCTCCCGATAACTTCTGTCCAAGCCCCAAGATACAGTCAGCAAAATGTTGAGCAGCCTCCTGCGGAACGTTATGCCCGGCTCCGTTTGCGAAATCCCGGCGGTAAGGGCCTATAAAATGGCTGATAAACGGGTCGTCTTGCTTTGGCGGGTCAACTGCATCATCCAGGCCTTCAAGCACTATCGTTGGCACCGAGATTTCAGGTTGTGCCGCAAGTCTCGATTCGATCTGCTCGTAGGCTGGATCGCCATCCGCCAGTCCGAAACGATGCCGGTATGAGTGGGTGACGACATCCACAAAGTCTGGATTGCTGAAAGACAGTGCTGTTGAGGCAAAATCTTCTTTCGAAAAACGCCATGTAGGGGACCACGTTTCCCATAGGAGCTTGCAGAATTCCTGTCTGTTCGCAGACAAGCCTTTATAGCCCCGCTCGCCATGCAAATAGTATTGATACCAAAGAAGTTGTTCGGCTTCAGGAGAAAGCGGCTCGCGCGCTTTGGCAATATTCTGGATGCTGTAGCCACCACAACTGACGAGCCCATCGACCCGTTCCGGCCATAGCGCAGCGACGATACAGGCTGCCCGCCCACCCCAGTCGTATCCAGCCAGGACAGCGCTTTCGATTTTCAGCGCGTCGAGAAAAGCCAGTAAGTCAGCTCCAACTGCGGCCTGCTCACCCGAACGCATCGTGCTTGAACTCAAAAACCTTGTAGGGCCATAGCCTCGTAGATACGGGATGAGGCAGCGCTTCCCCTCAGAGGCCAGAATCCTTGCGACCTCATCGTACGAGTGCACGTCGTAGGGAAATCCGTGAAGCAGCACAACGGGGGCACCGTTGGACGGGCCAGTTTCCAGATAAGCGATTTCCAGAACGCCAGCGATGACTTTCTTGATCATTTTCTACTCCACGTCTCAGCCGCTTGTACTGAGGACTTTGACAATAGGGAGCCGCCAGGCGATCAACAAATATCACGCTATCTGGAGGAGATGCAGGTGAGGCTGAGCAACGCGCCGGCCCCCTCCTCTCCGAAGGCAGCCAGCGAAAGAACATAAGGCCCATCGTTCAAAACCCGCCAAACATGGCCTCAACACCACCATCCAGCCCCCAATAGCAGGATGCCTCTCTATCCGTTGAGTGAAATTTCCGAGAGAATCCCAACCCCTTGCGCCTGCTTACTCCGGTCTCTAGGCTTGCCCGGTGGCTGCAAAATCAGCGGCCGGGTTTGGTAGACCTGTGTGACCTGTGCGCAATGCGCCACCTCTTGAGGGGGCGCCTTTTTACGGCCCGCGTTTATGGCGGCCGTGCGCTTGGCGTCTTCGGACGCACCGGCTTGCCTGGTCACCGGTCTACCAACCTGCGTGCGGCCGCCACCCAATCGTTTGGTAGCGAAAAGGGGCGGCTCCTTCTAACGATCAGGAGTTGCAAACATGCTTCAAAGAACTATCCCCGATCCGCCCGCCACCCTCTACACCATCAACCAATCCGTCACCCAGGAAGAAGCGCTCAACTACGCCTCGGACCTGTTGCGCTGCATCATCACCACCGCTTACGAGTCGGGCGATAACGCCGAGGGCACGAGCCGGGATCTGGTGTTTGCGGTGTTGCACATGGCGGAGCTGGCCAAGGCCATGGTGGATCGCTCGCTCGACAGTATTGTCCAGCCGGCTTGATACGCACTCGGGGCCGTTGCCGGCCCCTTCCCTTCAGTTGCGCTGGTCCAGCAGGTTGACCACCAGCCGGTCGATCCAGCCCCAGAGACGCTGTTTGACGCGTCGCCACAGTGGCCGGGCTTTCCAGTCGGCCAGGGTGGTTTCGGCGCTCAGGGCGAAGTCTTTTTCGAAGCTGGCGACCACGTCTTTCGTCAGCGTCGGGTCGAGGGCTTCGACGTTGGCTTCCAGATTGAAACGCAGGTTCCAGTGGTCGAAGTTGCACGAGCCGATGCTGACCCAGTCATCGATCAGGACCATTTTCAGGTGCAGGAAGCACGGCTGGTATTCGAAGATTTTCACGCCCGCGCGTAACAGGCGCGGGTAATAACGATGGCCTGCGTAGCGCACGGACGGGTGATCGGTGCGTGGTCCGGTGAGCAACAAACGCACATCGACGCCACGCGCTGCGGCTCTTCGCAGGGAGCGGCGGACTTTCCAGGTGGGCAGGAAGTACGGCGTCGCCAACCAGATGCGTTTCTGGCCGGTGTTCAAGGCGCGCACCAGTGATTGCAGGATGTCGCGATGCTGACGTGAGTCGGCGTAGGCCACGCGGCCCAACCCTTCTCCGGAGACCGGGGCGTTGGGCAGGTGCGTCAGGCCAAAGTTTTCTTTCGGTCGCCAGGCGGTGCGGCGTGGGTTGACGTGAAACTGTCGGTTGAACAGCGCTTGCCAGTCCATTACCAGCGGGCCGGTGATTTCCACCATCACCTCGTGCCACTGGCTCACGTCCTTGTCCGGTTCCCAGAATTCGTCGGTCACGCCGGTGCCGCCGACCACGGCCAGGGCCTTGTCCACCACCAGTATCTTGCGATGATCGCGATAAAAGTTGCGCAGGCCGCGGCGCCAGTGGATCGCGTTGTAGAAGCGCAGGATCACACCGGCATCGGTCAGTTGTTTACGCAGGCCGGCATTGAAAGCTTTGGAACCAAAGTCGTCGAACAGGCAGCGCACGATGACGCCACGGCGGGCGGCGTCTACCAGTGCTCGCACCATCGCGTCGGCACAGGCGCCCGCCTCGACCAGATACAGTTCCAGATCGACCTGCTGCTCGGCACGGTCGATGGCGGTAATCATGCGCGGGAAGAACGCAGGGCCGTCGATGAGCAGTTTGAACTGGTTGTTTTCACGCCACGGAAAGATCGCACTGCTCATGTCAGCGCGCCGTGAAGATCAGGACGGCGCCAACGGGCACCGACAGGCTGATCGCCGACAGACTTGCGTGAGTGCGCAATGCGTTGAAATCCGGCACCAGATCGAAGTCCTGAGCGTGAACCACCAAAGGCTCGAGCGTCACCACCTGAAACCGTCGATCATCCAGACGCGTGGCCAGCAATTCGGCGTTGTAGGTGTGGGTCTTGCCACGCAGGCTGACCGACAGCGGCAGGCGCAACTCCAGTTGTGCGCCGGGCGCCAGGGCGTTGATGGGTCGCATGTCGAGTCGGGCGTTGATTCTGGCAGCGGGAAACTGGCCTATCTGAAACACTTGATCACGCAGTCGCTCGTCACGCTGGGCGATGCCGGTACTGACCGATTCCAGCTCGACTTCCACCTCGGCCAGCCCCTTGTCATCAACCTTGCCGTGCAGCACCAGAAAGCGATGCACTTCAGCGATGTCGGCGTTTTTGGTGGAGGTGAACGACAGGCGTGATGACTCGTTATCCAGATACCAACTGGCATGGGCAGGAAGCGCCGCTGTGGCCAGAAGGACCAACAGCAGGCGAGGCAGGTTGAGCATGCAGACTCCGGGCGGGCAATTGAGAAGCACCTTATCCGCCTGTCAGACCGCTGGCAAACCGCTCCGTTCGTCCAGCGTCTGTTATGGCGATTCCGGCAACAGGCGACAACCTTCCAGCGGCCCTTGCCAGGCGGCGATGCTGACACGTCCAAGACCGCTGGCGATCACACGTTTCTGCTGGGGTTCATCGATCAGCGTGCTGGGCACGTACTGTTTGACGTAGGCCCGGCAGTACTCTTCGGGATTGTTGACCACGTAACGGCACGAGCAGTATTCCTTGGCGGTGTACGCGCTGATGATGGTCGGAAACGCCTGCAGGGCGACGCGGTACTGGAAGATCAGCACAGCCAGCGCCGCGAGCAGCAATAGCAGCAGACTGGTGAAGGGACGACGCAGGATGAACGCTCGACGATTACTCATTGCCCGTTCTCCTTGCCGAAGGCTGCCTGGATGCGTTTGAGCATCTGGTCGTGGTCGTAGCTGCCGTCGCGGTCATCGGCGTAGCGCACGATCACCAGTTTCTGGCTGGGGATCACGTAGAGCGCCTGGCCCCAATGGCCGAGCGCGGCGAAGGTGTCAGCGGGTGCGTCGGGCCAAGGGCCGCTGCCTCCGTCGGCCGTGCGGTTGAGCCACCACTGGCCGCCGGGCACTTCGACCTTGGCCTGAATCTGCTCGCCTTTGAACGGCGTCAGCACGAAGTCCATCCATGCCTTGTTGAGCAAAGGTTTGTCCTGCCACTGCCCGCCACGCTGCATCAGCAGGCCGACGCGTGCCAGATCCCGGGCGGTCATGTAGGCGTAGGACGAGCCTACGAAGGTACCGCTGGCATCGGTTTCCCAGACAGCGCTGCGAATGCCGATTGGCTCGAACAGTGCGGTCCAGGGATAGCTTGGGTAGGCCTCTGCTCCGACCATGCCTTTCAAGGCGGCTGCCAGCACCGTGCTGTCGCCGCTGGAATACAGGTAGCGCGTGCCGGGTGACGTGGCGGCCTTGTGGCTGGCGGTGAAGAGAGCCATGTCGTTGCGACCGCGGGTGTACAGCATCGCGACGACGGAAGAGTTGAGCGGCGCGTATTCGTAATCTTCCTGCCAGTCCAGACCGGACGCCCAGTGCATCAGGTCTTGAACGGTGATGTCGGGATGAGCGCTGAAGGGCTTGTAGAACTTCGCCACCGGGTCTGCCAGTTGAAAGCGCCCGTCTCCGAACGCCACGCCCAGAACGGTCGCGAGAATGCTTTTGCTGACCGACCAGGTCAGGTGCGGGGTTTCTGCGTTGGTCACACCGACATAGCGCTCATAGACAATCTCGCCGTCGCGGATCACCAGCAGCGCATCGGTGCGCACGCCTGTGCGGTTGGCTTCGTCGCGAGTCGGGAAGGCGTAGGTTTCCAGTGCATCGAGTGCGGCGCTGCGGGGGGCCGGTCGGGAAGACCATTGCTCGCCGGGCCAGGTTTCGGCCTGTGCATTCAATGCGTTTGCACCCAGAACTACCAACAGAAACAAGCGAGCCAACCGAGACAGCATGACGAGTCCTCGCAAAATCATCCGGGCACAGTAGCAGGGGTTTATGACAGGCGTGCGGCTGAATGCCTGATCGTGCCCACGCTCCGCGCTCATCGTTATACACAAGTCTGCCTCAACACTGATCGTGCCCATCGCTCCGCGT